>CACANA010000006.1 GCA_902533775.1 uncultured Pelagibacteraceae bacterium | reverse complement strand
AAAAAAAAAATGAAATTTCTAAGCTTGCATCAAAAAAAACACCAACAAGTGAAAATAAAATAGAAAAGTTAAAAAAAGAAAAATTAAATGCCGTACCTATGCCCGATGAAGATAAACAAAAAATTCAACCTAAAGAAGAAAAAAAGCAGAAACCTTCAAAAGAAATCAATGATGAAAATATAAAAAAAATAGTTCAAACCAAAAAACCTATTTTGGATGAAAAAAAAGTTAAACAAGTGTCTGAATTTGAAAAAAAAGAAAAATTGGATTTAAATGAAATTGCAGCTTTAATTGATAAAAAAAAAGAAAATTTAGCAGAAACAAAAAAAGAAGTTGATAAGATTTCGCAATCAACTGATGAAACTATGAACTATTCAAAGTTAACATTAAATGAGGAAGATGCTTTAAAGGCTCAAATATTTACATGTTGGAGTGTGCCTATAGGCTTGCCATTTAGTGAAGATTTATTAGTTAGAGTTAAACTCCAATTAAAACCAGACGGGACAATTGAAAAACTTGAAATGCTAGATCATGTAAAAATGAATACACCTGGAAAAGAAAAATTTAGAACTTTAGCAGATAGTGTGAGGAGAGCTATTCAGTTATGCAATCCTTTGAAAGTTCCAACAAGTGGGTATGAAAGATGGAAAAATATGATTTTAAATTTTGATGCTCGTGATATGCTTGGGGGATAATGATAAAAATATTTAATTTAACTCTTTTTGTAATTTTTTTTTCAATAACCAAAGCCAATTCTTTAATAGAGATTGATATTACAAGAGGTAATTTGGATCCTCTACCGATTGCAGTATCACCACTTTTTCAAGATGTAATCTCAAACAAAAGTTCTATTAGTGAAATTAAAATTGAAAATATTGGATCTGAGATTTCCTCTGTTGTAGAAAATAACCTAAAAACTTCAGGTCTATTTAATCCACTTAGCAAAGACGCATTTTTGCAAAAACCAGATATAGCTCATTTAAAACCAAGGTTCGAAGATTGGGCACTCATTAAAGCACAAGCATTAATTACTGGAAAAGTAACAATTGAAAACAAGAAATTAAAAGTTGAATTTAGACTTTGGGATATTTTAGCAGGAAGAGAAATGATGGCTTTAGCGTTTACGACAGTCCCAAGTAATTGGAGGAGAGTTGGTCATATAATTTCAGATAAAGTTTATGAAAGGTTAACAGGAGAAAAAGGATACTTTGATACTAGAATTATTTATGTTTCTGAGGAGGGACCAAAGACAGCAAGAGTAAAAAAATTAGCTATAATGGATCAAGATGGTTTTAATACTAAATATTTAACTTTAGGAAATGAATTAGTTTTAACTCCTAGATTTAATCCAACAAGTCAAATGGTAACGTACTTATCATATTTTAAAAATCTTCCAAGAGTCTATCTAT
The DNA here is from genome assembly GCA_902533775.1 of uncultured Pelagibacteraceae bacterium. GTDB lineage: Bacteria > Pseudomonadota > Alphaproteobacteria > Pelagibacterales > Pelagibacteraceae > Pelagibacter. The sequence continues at coordinate 47,334 of CACANA010000006.1, read as the reverse complement.
TAGATATTGAAACTGGGACACAGGAAGTAGTTGGTGATTTTCCAGGAATGACATTTGCTCCAAGATTTTCACCTGATGGAAAGAAAATCATTATGAGTTTTGCCAAAGATGGTAACTCAGATATTTATACAATGGATTTAGAAAACAGAATTGTTGAGAGGATAACAAATCATCCGTCAATTGATACATCTCCATCTTACTCGCCTGATAGTAAGTATATTACTTTTAATTCTGACAGGAGTGGATTTCAACAAATTTATATAATGAAATCAGATGGTTCAAATGTAAAAAGAATTTCATTTGGCAAAGGTTTGTATGGGACACCTGTTTGGTCTCCAAGAGGTGATTTAATTGCATTTACAAAATTACATAAAGGTAAATTTTATATTGGTGTTATGCGAATAGATGGTTCGGGAGAAAGATTGTTGACTGAAAATTACTATCAAGAGGCTCCTTCTTGGTCTCCCAATGGACGGGTATTAATTTTCTATAGAGAAACTAAATCTAATGATAAAGGGGAGGGATTTAGCGCAAAGCTTTGGTCTATAGATCTAACTGGATATAATGAAAGGCAAGTACAAACAGAGACTGACGCCTCTGACCCATCTTGGTCGTCTTTATTAAGTAATTAGGGCTTTTTTATTAACTTTTAATATAATTTAAGTTGATTTTTATGCTTGAAACATCTAATTAGTTGTGAAAAAGTTCTAATAAATTATTAAGGAGCATTAATGAATTTTGGAAAATCATTTAGAAATACTTTTCTAGTTATATTATTAAGTTTAATCGTATCAGCTTGTGCAACAAAGACAACAACGCCAAAAGTTGAAGGACAAATGCAAGGTGATGTTTATACAGGCACTGATACTGTTAAATATTTAGCTGACGGTGTTCCAGATAGAGTATTTTTTGCGACAAATGAATCTATTTTAACAACTAAGTCAAGAGACACTTTAAGAAAACAAGCTAATTGGTTAAGAGAAAATTCTAATATCAATGTTGTGGTTGAAGGTCATGCTGATGAAAGAGGCACAAGAGAATATAACTTAGCATTAGGTGAGAGAAGAGCAAACGCTGCTAAAGATTACCTAATTACATATGGAATATCTGCTGACAGAATTTCAGTGATAAGTTATGGAAAAGAAAGACCAGTTGATTCAGGCTCTAACCCATTATCATGGTCAAAGAATAGAAGATCAGTTACTGTAAAGGCTAATTAAACCCATATAAAAATTATAAAGATCCTAAGATTATAATAAATAATTTTAGGGTCTTTTTTTTGCCATCATTATAATTAAAAAATAAATTTGATGATTAAAAAGTATATTAATATTTTTACATATACACTCTCAATTTTTTTTATTGCATTCAATTCAACATCAGAAGAAATAAATATGAGAGAAATTTTAGAAATTATTCAAAAAGATCTTAGAACGTTAGAAAGAGCAGTTTACTCGGAGTCATTCCAAAAAAAATCTGGAGGAGAAACTTCTTTATCAACCAAAGAAACAGAAGATGCATTGACAAGACACTTACTAAAATTATCTGAAATTGAAAAACAATTTCAAAATTTAACTAACAAATTTGAAGAAATTAATTTTAAAATTGACAAATTATCAACAAGATTATCAAAAACTCAAGCCGATAATCAGTTAAGATTTCAAGAATTAGAAAATAATTCTAGTATAGTAAAAAATAGTGAGAACAATGAACAAAATTTGTCAACAAATGAATATAATGAAAACACAAATACAAACTTAGCAAGCAAAAAAATAATGCCAGGTACATCTCAACCTCAAGATTTAGGATCAATATCTTACAAAGATATGACAGACACAAGTGAGACGCAGGCGATACAATCTGTCGATACAACTAAGACAATCTTAACAGAAAATTTTATAAACGAGGAAAAAATTTTACCTGATGCATCGCCTTTGGAGCAATATGAATTCGCAACTAGTTTTTTAAAAGTTGGCGACTATAATATGGCAGAAAGAGCATTTAGAGAATTTGTTGATACAAATCCAAATAATGATCTTTCTGGAAATGCACAATACTGGTATGCAGAGACTTTTAGAATAAGACAACTCTATACCGATGCAGCATCTGCTTATTTAGAAGGTTATCAAAAATACCCCAAGAGCGAGAAAGCACCCATTAATCTTTTGAAACTTGGTGTATCTTTAGTTCAAATAGGAGAGAAAGATCAGGGTTGTTTAATGATCGCTGGTGTAAAAAAACAGTATCCAAATGCCACCCAATCAGTTCTTCAAAAAGCCAAATATGAAGAGAAAAAGTTTGAGTGCAACAAAGAAAATTCTTAATTTTTATTCAACAAAATTAAAGGATCCTCATGTGCAAAAATTATATAAACTATTTTTAAATAATATTACGTCTTTAGAACTTACCAATAAAAAGATTATGGTTGGGGTCTCAGGTGGTGCTGACAGCTTAAATGTTTTGTTTTTCTCATTCTGCTATGCATTAAAATATAAGACTAAATTGTATCCGGTAATTATTGATCATAAACTTAGAAAAGAGTCTACAAATGAAGCTAAAAATTTAAAGCTTAAACTTAAAAAAGATTTTAAAATTAACTGTAAAATCTTATCAAAAAAAAATAGTAAAATTGATAAAAACATACAATCTTATGCCAGAGATCTAAGATATGACTTATTTTTAGAAGAATGTAATAAACATAAAATAGACTATCTTTTATTAGGCCATCATAAAGATGATCTGATTGAAAATTTCTTTATAAGATTCATTAGAGGATCTGGTTTAAAAGGACTTGTTTCTTTTAATAAAAATCTAAGTGAATATAATGGGTTAAAAATTATTAGACCATTTTTAAATATATCAAAAAAAGAATTATTTGAAGTAAATAAAAAAACCTTTGGTTTTTTTATAGATGATCCTTCAAATTATAATGACAAATTTTTAAGAAGTAGAGTTAGAAAACTGCTAAAAAATTTAAATAAAGAGGGTTTAAACTTTAATAAATTCAATTTAACTTTACAAAATTTATCTAAAAGTGATCAAGTTATTGAATTTTTTGTAAAGAAAAATGTTCTTGAAAACTCAAAATATTTTGAGAAACAAAAAAAAATAATTTTAAACCAATCTTTTTTTGATAATCCTGAGGAAGTTATTTTGAGGAGCTTTTCACAAGTAATTCAAAGTATTAGTAAGAAAAAAAACTATCCAAGAGGTAAAAAGGTGATTAGCCTTTTAAATTCCTTAAAGTTTTCAAGCAAAAAAGTAAAATTGACACTTTCTGGATGTATTTTTGAAAAAATTATGGATTCGGTGATTATTTACCCAGAAAAACGATAATTTTTTTTGTTAAATGATCAAAATGACACTTGTTAAATCATTAATAATTCTTAATTTAATGTTTTATGAATTTTAAAAACTTAGCAATGTGGGGGATAATCGTTATTTTAACGATAGGCCTTTATAATATGTTTAAGAACCCCCAAGGTTCAATTTCTCAAAAAAATAAAATTATTTTCTCAGAATTCTTAACCGAAGTAGATAACGGACGAGTAGTTAAAGTTGAAATACAGGGAAAAAATATAAAAGGTGTATTATCAAATGGAAATCAGTTTTCCACTTATGCGCCTGAAGACCCGAACTTAATTCAGAAGCTAAGTGATAAAGGTGTAAGTATTTCTGCTAGCCCGTTAGAAGAAAAAATGCCTTCATTATTAGGAATTCTTCTTTCATGGTTTCCAATGCTGTTATTAATTGCAGTTTGGATTTTCTTTATGAGACAAATGCAAGGAGGAAAAGGTGGGGCAATGGGCTTTGGAAGATCAAAAGCAAAAATGATGAATGAAGTTAAAGGAAAAGTAACTTTTAATGATGTTGCTGGTGTTGAAGAAGCTAAAGAAGAAGTTGAGGAAGTAGTAGAATTTTTAAAAGATCCAAGAAAATTCAGTAGATTAGGTGGCAAGATTCCTAGGGGATGTTTATTAGTGGGTCCCCCCGGTACTGGTAAAACCTTATTAGCTAGAGCGATTGCTGGGGAAGCTGGAGTGCCTTTCTTTACGATCTCTGGATCAGATTTTGTTGAGATGTTTGTTGGTGTTGGAGCTTCAAGAGTAAGAGATATGTTTGAGCAAGGAAAAAAACATTCTCCATGTATAATCTTCATTGACGAAATTGATGCTGTAGGAAGAAGTAGAGGAGCAGGTCTTGGTGGTGGAAATGATGAAAGAGAACAGACTCTTAACCAGTTATTAGTTGAGATGGATGGTTTTGATACCAATGAAGGTGTAATTATTATTGCTGCTACTAACAGACCAGATGTATTAGATCCTGCTCTTTTAAGACCTGGAAGATTTGATAGACAAGTTGTTGTTTCCAATCCAGATTTAATTGGTAGAGAAAAAATTCTAAAAGTGCATGCAAAAAAAATATCAATGGCACCTGATGTTAATTTAAGAACAGTTGCTAGAGGAACACCTGGATTTTCCGGGGCGGATTTAGCAAACCTTGTAAACGAAGCTGCATTACTAGCTGCAAGAAAAAATAAAAGGATTGTGACATATCAAGAATTTGAAGAAGCTAAAGATAAAGTAATGATGGGATCTGAAAGAAGATCTATGGTAATGTCAGAGGAGGAGAAAAAACTAACTGCTTATCATGAGGCAGGACATGCAATTGTAACAATAAATGAAAAGGCAGCATATCCTATACATAAAGCAACAATAATACCAAGAGGAAGAGCTTTAGGAATGGTAATGCAATTACCAGAAAGAGATGAAGTTTCTCAAACAAGAGAACAACTTCATGCACAAATGGCAATTGCAATGGGAGGAAGAGTTGCGGAAGAAATAATTTTTGGAGATGATAAAGTAACCACAGGAGCAGCAAGTGATATTGAACAAGCTACAAAAAGAGCTAGAGCCATGGTTATGAGAGCTGGATTAAGTAAAGAAATGGGACCAGTTGCTTATGGAGAAAACGAAGAAGAAGTGTTTTTAGGAAGATCTGTAGCAAGACAGCAAAATATGTCAGAAGAAACAGCTAGAAAAGTAGATAACGAAATTAGAAAATTTGTTGATATGGGTTATGAAAGAGCAAGAAAGGTATTGACTGAAAAAATTGATGATCTACATAAACTTGCAAAAGCTTTACTTACTTACGAAACTTTAACAGGTGCTGAAATTGAGGATTTAATAAATAAAAATATATATCCAAAGAATAAGGAAGATCTCAAAGTTGAAGATGATGATCAAAGCTCAGCTCTTGGTTCAATGGGTTTAAAACCAAAGATAGTGCACTAAGCACTAATGAATAAATATTACACAAGAGCGTGTAATTTTTATTATGGAACTGTATCAAAAAAAAATATTATAAAAAAAAAATCAATTCCTCTAAATGGCTATAATGACATTTCTTTTGATAAAATAGAAATCATAAACAGAAAAAAAAGTAAAATAATTAATTTCAAAGATATTAGCAAACTTCCAAATAAAGTAAAAAAAATAGTTAATAGAGATTTAAAAAATATTAAAAAAAAGAAAAAGTTTAAAAAATTAAATTTATCTCACATTCCTATTTTAATGGGTATAATTAATTTAACACCCGATAGTTTTTCTGATGGTGGCTTACATAACAAAAAAAATTTAGCTAAAAAGCGCGTGAATAATTTATTATCAAGTGGAGCGAAAATAATAGATATAGGTGGAGAATCTACAAGACCAGGCGCAATTGATATAAGCCCCAGAAAAGAATGGAGTAGAATTAAGTTTATTCTAAAAATTCTAAAAAATAAAAAAAGTTTTATTTCAATAGATACTAGAAAAAGTTTTGTAATGGAGAAAGCATCAAAAATAAAAATAGATCTTATAAATGATGTATCTGGACTAAGTTATGATACTCAAACTATAAATTATTTAAAAAAAACAAAAAAACCTTTTGTTATTCATCACATGAAAGGAACACCAAAGAATATGCAAATTAAACCTACCTATAAAAATGTGCTACTTGATATCTATGACTTCTTTGAAACAAAATTAAAATATCTAAGAAAACAAGGTATTAAACATAATAATATTATATTGGATCCTGGTATTGGATTTGGAAAAAATTTGAAACATAATATTAGTCTTTTAAAGAATATTTCTATTTTTCATTCATTAGGTCTTCCTATAATGTTGGGTTTGTCTCGAAAGAGATTTATAAAGGATATTTCAAAAGAAAATGATACTAAAGAGAGAATTGGTGGTACGGTATCCTCATGCATTCAAGCATATCTTCAAGGAGTTCAAATTCTAAGGGTGCATGATGTTAAAGAAATTAATCAGGCATTTAAAGTTTTTAGAGAATTACAAAATTAGAAAATGATTAAAAAATATTTTGGAACAGATGGAATCAGAGGAAAAGTAAATGGATCCAAAATAAATGGAGAAATGTTTTTTAAATTTGGCTTAGCCGCTGGAACATATTTTAAAAATTTAAAAAAAAGTAAACAAACGGCAATTATTGCAAAAGATACTAGATTATCAGGTTATACGCTTGAACCAGCTCTAGTATCCGGATTGGCATCGGCTGGGATGCATATTTATACTTTGGGACCGCTACCAACAAATGGTCTAGCAATGCTAACCAAAAAAATGAAGGCAAATATGGGTATAATGATTACAGCATCACATAATCCATATCACGATAATGGATTAAAGTTATTTGGACCTGATGGACTTAAACTCTCTGACAAAATCGAAAAAAAAATTGAAAAGTTAATTGACTCGAAAATAACAAAAAATTTATCTAAACCTATTGAACTAGGCAGAGTTAAAAGACTGGAGGATGCAAATAATAATTATATAAAAATATTAAAACAAAATTTCCCATCTTCATTTAGTTTAAAAGGTATGAAAATTGTTTTAGACTGTGCTAATGGAGCTGGTTATAAAGCTGGTCCTAAATTATTCAAATCTTTAGGCGCCAAAGTATTCAAAACTGGTACTTCTCCTAACGGATTAAATATTAATCTTAAATCTGGATCAACTTATCCAAGTAAAATTTGTAAAATGACAAAAAAAAACAAGGCCCATATAGGAATTGCATTAGATGGTGATGCAGACAGAATTATAGTCTGTGACGAGAAAGGTAGAATTATAGATGGAGATAAAATTCTTGCGATGTTGGGAGAGAGATGGAAAAGAAAAAAGATTTTGAAAGGTGGAGTGATTGGGACACTAATGTCAAATTATGGTTTAGAAAATTTTTTTAAAAATAACGGAATTAAATTTTTAAGATCAGACGTAGGAGATAGATATGTAAAAGAAAAAATGAAAAAAAATAAGTTTAATTTAGGTGGAGAACAATCAGGTCACATAATTCTTGGGAAGTTTGCAACTACAGGAGATGGATTACTGGTTGCCTTAGAAATTCTTTTTTCATTAAGAAAAAGAAAGAAAGCTAGTGAACTTTTTAATAAATTCAAACCCACTCCACAAATATTGGAAAATATAGAAGTTAAAGATAAATCAATAATTAATACTCCAAAATGTAAAAAAGCAATTAATGAAGCAAATAAAATAATTAAAAATAAAGGTAGAATATTAGTTAGAAAATCTGGTACTGAACCAAAAATTAGAATTATGAGCGAGTCAGATGACTCAAATTTAAATAAATTGTGTGTTAAAATAATCAAAAAATCAATCCAGTAAATTGAAAATCAATTCTAAAATATTAATAATTGCAGGATCAGACTCTTCCGGAGGAGCTGGCATTCAAGCAGATATTAAATCGGTTACCTCTCTTGGATCTTTCGCCATGACAGCAATTACAGCAGTTACAGCTCAGAATACTACTGGTGTAATGACTATAATACCAATTCGTAGTAAAGTAATTTCTAATCAAATTGAATTTACCTCAAAAGATATCAGGCCAGATTCAGTAAAGATAGGAATGCTGCATTCTACTGAGGTTATAAATTCAGTATTAAAATCAATAAAAAAATCAAAGTTAAAAAAAATAATATTAGATCCTGTTATGGTGGCCAAAGGTGGAACAAAGCTTATAGACAACAAAGCAATTTTAGTATTGAAAAAGAAACTAATAAAAAAAGTTGATTTAATTACACCAAATATTCCTGAAGCAGAAATACTAACAAAAATAAAAATTAAATCTGTAACGGATATGAAAAACGCTGCTAAAATATTATTAGATTTAGGTGCTAAGAATGTTTTAATTAAAGGTGGTCATTTAAGCTCTAAAAACTTAAAAGATATTTTTGTAAATAAAAAAGAAACTGCAATATTTGTTAATAAAAAAATTGATACAAAAAATACTCATGGGACTGGATGTACATTATCAAGTGCGATTGCAACATATTATGGATGTGGAAAAACTCTAAAGAAATCTTGTGAGTTAGGTATTAGATATGTAAACAATGCCATTAAAACAAGACCAAACTTTGGAAAAGGAAATGGACCAATTAACCATTTAAATAGTTTTACTATAGAAAAGAAATTTAGATGAATAATGTAGTTGTTGTTGGATCGCAATGGGGTGATGAAGGAAAGGGTAAGATAGTTGATTGGTTATCAAGCGAAGCAGACGTAGTTGTAAGATTCCAAGGAGGACATAATGCTGGTCATACCTTAGTCATAGATGGTGTTACCTATAAACTGAGATTGTTACCATCTGGGATTGTCAGAAAAAATAAAATTTCTATTATAGGCAATGGAGTTGTAGTAGATCCATGGGCGCTGCTAGATGAAATCGAAGAAGCTAAATCTAAAGCTGTAGAAATCAATGAAAATAATCTGATTTTATCCGAGGCTGCCACACTAATTTTACCATTTCATAGAGAGATGGATGAAATAAGGGAAGACTCTGCTGGTAAATCAAAAATTGGAACTACAAGAAGAGGAATTGGTCCAGCTTATGAAGATAAAGTCGGACGAAGATCTATTAGAGTAATGGACCTTGCATCAAAAAAAAATCTAGAAAGTAGATTAGCTGTGGTTTTAGAACATCATAATGCAATCCGAAAGGGATTGGGTAAACCAATATATGAAAAAGATAAATTAGTTGAGGACTTATTAAAAATAGCCCCAAATATTTTAAAATATTCAGCTCCTGTTTGGAGAAAGATAGATCAATTTAAATCAGAAAATAAAAAAATATTATTTGAAGGAGCTCAAGGAATATTACTTGATGTGGATCATGGGACATATCCATATGTAACTTCATCTAATACAGTAGCAGCTTCAGCAGCAACAGGATCTGGATGCGGTCCAAATTCAATAAACTATGTATTAGGAATTACAAAAGCATACACAACAAGGGTAGGTGAGGGACCTTTCCCAACAGAATTAATAGATGATATTGGTAATCATTTAGGTGAAAAGGGACATGAATTTGGAACTGTAACTAGTAGAAAAAGAAGATGTGGCTGGTTTGATGGAGTTCTAGTGAGACAAACTATAAAGATTTCAGGCATTAATGGTATAGCATTAACAAAATTAGATGTGTTAGACGAACTTGATGAAATAAATCTATGTGTTGCTTATGAATTAAATGGAAATAAAATAGATTATTTCCCTGCTGCCGTTGAAGATCAATTAAATGTCAAACCAGTATATAAAACATTCAAAGGCTGGAAATCTAAAACCCAAGGTATTAAAAAATTTGATGATTTACCTAATAATGCAAAGATTTATGTAAAAGCTATTGAGGAGTTTATAGAGACAAAGATATCCAGTATTTCAACTAGCCCTGAAAGAGAAGATACTATTCTTATGGTAGATCCGTTTAAGTATTAAAAAATTACAGTATTAATTTGCTGGTAATAGATTTTTTGATTTAGCAGAGTTCAGCATGTGTTTTTGAAGTTTTTCAAAAGCTTTATTTTCAATTTGTCTTATTCTTTCTCTGCTTATTTTGAATTTCTTACTTAAGTCCTCTAAAGTTATTGGATTGTCTGTTAATCTTCTTGAGTAAAGGATTTCTTTTTCTCTTTCATTTAAAATTTTAATAGAATCTTGAAGAAGATCTTTTCGTTGCTCCATTTCTTCATTTTGGGCAAATTTAAGTTCTTGATCCATATCATTGTCCACAACCCAATCTTGCCATTCATCGCCGTCTTCTCCAATTGGTGCATTTAATGACTGTTCTTTTCCTGAAAGCCTTCTATTCATAGATACTACTTCTTGTTCACTCACATCTAATCTGTTTGCTATATCTTTAACGTGTTCATCGCGTAAGTCACCCTCAGTCCTAGGTGCAATCTGATTTTTTAACTTTTTCAAGTTGAAAAAAAGCTTTTTCTGAGCTGTTGTAGTTCCAATTTTTACTAAGCTCCATGATCTTAGAATATATTCTTGAATAGAAGCTTTAATCCACCACATTGCATAGGTTGCAAGTCTAAAACCTTTTTCCGGTTCAAATTTTTTAACAGCTTGCATTAAACCTACGTTACCTTCTGAAATCATTTCATTAAGAGGCAAACCATAGCCTTTGTAACCCATCGCTATTTTAGCAACTAGTCTTAAATGACTAGTAACAAGTTTTTCAGCTGATTTAACATTTCCTGTAGTTTGCCAATTTTTAGCAAGCATGTATTCTTCTTCTGCATCTAGCATAGGGAATTTTTTTATCTGAGATAGATAAGCTGCTAAGCCACCTTCATTCGAAAGCGTAGGCAAATTGTACGTATTATTACTCATAGGAATTATTTATGTAATAGAGAAATTTTTTTTTACAATCGTTTTATTTACTTAATTTTCTTAGTTTTTTTAGGATATCACTCAACTCCTTTGGGATATTTGATGAAAATTCTAGTCTTTCCTCTGTCCTAGGATGTTCAAAACCTAACTGTTTTGCATGTAAAAATTGTCTATCTAGATTTAAAATTTTATCATTAAGATCTTCATCAATATTTTTAAATTTCTTAAATTTCTTTTTATATTTTTTATCACCAAGAATATTATTACCTTTGTATGACATATGAACTCTTATTTGATGAGTTCTCCCAGTTTCTAATTTACATTGTATAAAGCTAAAAGTTGGAACTTTATCATTCTCAAAAAGCTCTAAAGTTTCATAATAAGTAATCGCCTTTTTACCTTTACTTAATGATACTTCCATCATCTGTCTATTTTTCGAACTTCTAGTTATGAAGGTTTCAATTTTTCCTTTTTGGGGTCTTAATTTTCCCCATATTAAAGTTTGATAAACTCTAGTTATAGAATGTTCAGAGAATTGAATTGATAATTTTTCATGGGTCAAATTATTTTTTGCAATTACAATTAATCCTGATGTATCCTTATCAATTCTATGTACTATACCAGGTCTAAGTTCATCTCCAATATCAGATAAATTTTTACCATTATAATTCATTAAAGCGTTAACTATTGTATTATCGTAATTACCAGGGCCAGGGTGCATTGAAATTCCAGAAGGTTTGTCAATTACAATTAAGTCTTCATCTTCATAAATTATGTTTAATTTAAATTTATAAGGTTTTAAGTTTTGTTTCTTAGGTTCAGTAATTTCAAGATCAATTTTGTCATTTAATTTTGTTTTAATTGAAGGGTCTTTTATAATTTTCTCGTTAATTTTTAATTTACTATCTAGAATTAAATTTTTTACTCTAGTTCTGCTTAACCTTTTATCATGATTTGCTAATATAGTGTCTACTCTCTTGTTATTATCATCTTCTTTAATAATAAAATTGATGAAATTTTTCATAAATTATTATATTAAATTATTATGCGTTCGTAGCTCAACTGGATAGAGCGCCAGATTTCGGCTCTGGAGGTTCAGGGTTCGACTCCTTGCGGGCGCACCACTATTCTCCCATATTAATAAGCGTCCCTTTATTTTTTGCGACATTGAATGAATAATAGAATAATACAATTGATAATACAAAGTAAACCCCATTCCACAAGAATGCATAATAGATATTTTGAATATCTACAGTTTGATTAATCAAAATATTTCTTGCCTCTTCAAAAATATATACCAATGGTAATAAGTAAGCTATTTTCTGAAACACCTCTGGCAATATTTCAATTGGATAATAAATGCATCCAAATGGAGCTAATAAAAACATTGTAGACCATGCTATATTTTCAAAAGAGGGCCCATATCTTAATAGACCAGCAGATACCAAGATGCCAAGTGTTATTCCAAATAAATATAGGCTCAAAAATAAAAAGAATAAAAATATTCCTAAATCTAAAATAGATATACCGAACAATGGAGAAGTTAAAAGCACTGCTGGTATTAAACCTATTAGAGCTCTTATTAAAGCTGTAGCAACAAGTGAAGTTAATATTTCACCAATTTTCATTGGTGCAATAAATAAATTTGTAAAGTTTCTACTCCAAATTTCTTCAAGAAACAGCATATTAAATCCAATACTTGTTCTGAAAAGAAAATCATAAAGGATTGCGCATGTTAATATAACTCCTACAGCATTATTATAATATGTAGTATGTGTAGCAAAAAAATTTGAGATAAAACCCCACAATGTAATTTGAATAGTCGGCCAATAAACAAGATCCAAAACCCTTGGGAAAGATCTGGTAATTAAATAAAAATGTCTTAAAAAAAGACCATACATTCTAGTTAAGCTCATTTTTACTCCTAGATAATTTTAGAAAAACTTCTTCAAGGTTTTTTCTGCCATGTTTACTGATTAATTCTTCAGGATTTCCTTTATCAATTATAATTCCATCTTTCATCATTAGAATTGACTTACAAAGTCTAGTGACTTCATTCATATTGTGAGAGGCAAGAAGTATAGATATTTTTTTTTCTTTTTTATAATCTTCCAAAAAAGATCTAACAAAGTCACCTACTTCTGGATCTAATGATGCGGTTGGTTCATCTAATAGCAATACTTTTGGTTCATTGATTAATGCTTTTGCCAAACTAACTCTATTTTTTTGTCCAGATGATAATTCGCCTGTAATGCTATTAAGTAATCCTCCCAATCTTAATTTTTCTGATAAAAATTCAATCCTTTCATTAATATTATTTATTTTATATAATTTTCCATAAACGGTTAGATTTTGTTTAACTGTAAGTTTTTTTGGTAATTCAATATATGGAGATATGAAGTTTATTTGTTCCAAGATTGCAATTCTATTTCCCTCCAATTTTTGACCATTTATCATAATTTCTCCACTAGTTGGTTTCAGAAGTCCTAACAACATACCAATGGTGGTCGTTTTGCCTGAGCCATTTGGACCTAATAGGCCTAAAATTTCATCTTCTTTTATATTAAAGCTTATACCTTTTACAGCCTCATTCTTTCCATAATTTTTTTTAATATTTTTTACTTCGACTAAATTTTTCATTTTTTTGATGCTCTAAGAAGTCTATCGTTAATCACTAATCCAAAGTTTCGGTTTGGTATTTTTTGCACAGCTATTTTTCTGTAACCTAACTTCTTAATTTTTCTTAATGTTTTATACAAATTTTTGCTACTCTCCATTAGATTATTTGTCTTACTTAAATAAAAATAATTCTTATTATTTTCTTTTTTCTTCTTGATTAGGATTAAAGCCTCGTCTTTTTTTATTTTAACTGCGTTTAATCTAATGGGTATACCTGGTGAATAATGAACCCTCCCTCTTCCTGGAGAATTTATATTGTTTTTACCATGCAATTTAGTTTTTAAATTTATTTTTAATTTTTTTTTTAATATAGAAATATCTAAACCGCCTAATCTTAAAATTTGGGGTTTTTTAACTAAATTTATTATTGTAGATTCAATACCAACTTTTGATCTTCCACCTTCTAGAATAAATTTAATTTTTTCTCCAAATTCATCATATACATCATCTTTTGTCACTGGACTTATTCCTTCAGAAATATTTGCACTTGGTGCTGCTAAAGGATATTTTAAAGATTTTAATAATATTCTAGCGGTTCGGTGACTTGGAAATCTTACACCTAATGTTTTTTTGTTATTAGTAACGTTTTTTGAAATTTTGCTTTCATTTTTTAGTTTTAATATAAAGGTAATTGGTCCAGGGCATAATGAATTATAAAGTTTATAAAACAAAGTATTTGTCTCACAATCTTTTTCCAAATCTTTAATATTATAATAATGAACTATCAAGGGGTTATCAGGAGGCCTTCCTTTTAATTTAAATATTCTTTTGGTAGCTTTATCAGAATAGGCATTGGCAGCTAATCCATAGACAGTTTCTGTAGGTATTCCAATACATTCGTTATTATTTAAATATTTTACTGCTTTTTTAATATTTGAATCGTTAATTTTCATATAATATTACAAACTATTATATGAATGAAAAAATTTTGCCAGATGATATTGAATTAAAATCTTTGAGTGAACTCACAGATATAGCAGATCGTTTAATTCAAAAATTAGAAAATAAAAAAAATTTGGAAGAATCCATTGAAGATTATCAATATTTAATAAAGTTAAACAATATAATAGAAAAAAAATTTCAAAAGGACTCAAAAAATATATCTGAAAGTACCAAGCTAAAAATAGAAGAATTAACCTCAAAAAAAAATGAAAAAAAAATTAGTTAAAACTGTTAATGAAGTAAATAAATTTTTAAAAAATTACTTAGCAAAACAAAAAAAAACAGATCTAATTATACCTATTAAATATGGTTTATTTCCTGGAGGAAAAAAAATAAGATCTAAGCTTATTTTTGATGTTGGAAAAATTTTTAATGTCGAAAAAAAATATCTTTTATACTTAAGTTCTGCTGTTGAATGTATACACGCTTATTCACTAATACATGACGATTTACCCTGTATGGATGATGATGATATTAGAAGAGGTAAACTGACTACACATAAAAAATTTGGAGAATCAACAGCAGTTTTAGCTGGAAACTCCCTTTTGACATTAGCTTTTGAAATTTTATCTGATCCAAAGTTTAATATAAATAACAATAAAAAAATTTCCCTAATAAATCTAATATCTCAATCATCAGGACACCAAGGAATAGCCGGAGGTCAATTTTTGGATTTAAATTATGAAAGAAAAAAAGTTTCTAAACAAAAAGTTATAGATATGGAGATTAAAAAGACTGGAAAATTATTTTCATTCAGCTGTTTGTCTCCAGTTATTTTGACAAATAAAAAAGATCAAATAAAAAAATTTTCAATTATTGGTGAAAAAATTGGTTTACTTTTTCAAATTGCAGATGATTTAATTGATTATAGCAGTACATCAAAAACTGCAGGAAAAAAAACAAATAAAGATTCAAAAAGGGGAAAAGCAACATTAATAAGTTTACTAGGATATAAAAATGCTATTAAATATGCTTCAAAACTAAAAAAAGAAATATTTAATAGTTTAATTAGCTATGGAAATAATGCTAGTGATTTAAAAGAGACAATTGAATTTATATTAAGTAGAAATAAATAAATGCAGAATTATAAATATTTAAATAATATTAATTTTCCTTCAGATATAAAAAAACTAAATAATGAAGAATTAAAAATTCTATCAGAAGAAGTAAGAAGCGAAATGATTGATGCTGTTTCAAAAACAGGCGGTCATCTAGGTGCAGGCTTGGGTGTTGTAGAATTAACAGTAGCACTTCACCATGTTTTTGAAACCCCAAAGGATAAATTGATATGGGATGTTGGTCATCAATCATACCCTCATAAAATTTTAACAGGAAGAAAAGATAAAATAAGAACTTTACGACAAGGAAGTGGATTATCTGGTTTTACAAAGCGATCAGAAAGTGAATTTGATCCCTTTGGTGCAGCTCATAGTTCTACTTCTATTTCTGCTGGACTTGGTATTGCAACAGCAAATAAATTATCAAATAAATCAGATCAGGTTATAGCAGTTATTGGTGATGGTGCAATGAGCGCAGGAATGGCGTATGAAGCTATGAATAATGCTGGAGACTCAAAAACAAAAATGATCGTAATTTTGAATGACAATGATATGTCAATTGCAAAACCAGTTGGCGCAATGAAATCTTATCTTGCTAAAATTTTTTCAGGTAAGATTTATTTTAGTTTCAGAGAAACAGTTAAAATGATTATTTCATCCTTTTCAAAAAGATTTAGCAAAAAGGCTGGAAAGGCTGAAGATTTTTTGAGATCGGCTGTCACAGGTGGTACATTATTTAATTCATTGGGTTTTTATTATGTTGGTCCAATTGATGGTCATGATTTAGACGTTCTATTGCCAATTTTAAAAAACGCAAAAGAGAGTAATCATAATGGTCCAATACTAATTCATATAAAAACTCAAAAAGGCAAAGGATATAGTTTTGCTGAAAAATCTTATGACAAGTATCACGGAGTTACAAAATTTGATGTTCAAACTGGAGTTCAACAAAAATCAACAACTAAAGCTCCTGCTTTTACAAAGGTATTTGCAAATACATTAATAGAGCATGCAAAGAAAGACAGTAAAATTGTAGGTATAACTGCTGCTATGCCGTCTGGGACAGGAATGGATGCATTTAGTAAAGTTTTCCCTGATAGAACTTTTGATGTTGGAATTGCTGAACAACATGCAGTTACTTTTGCTGCAGGTTTAGCCACGGAAGGTTATAAGCCTTATGCAGCAATTTATTCAACATTTTTACAAAGAGCTTATGATCAGGTAGTTCATGACGTTGCAATTCAAAGTTTACCAGTAAGATTTGCAATTGATAGAGCTGGTTTAGTTGGTGCCGATGGAGCCACTCATGCAGGTGCTTTTGATATTACATATTTATCAACTTTACCTAATTTTATTGTTATGGCAGCAAGTGATGAAGCAGAGTTGGTAAGAATGGTTAATACCTCAGTAGATATTAATAATAAACCATGTGCATTTAGATACCCAAGGGGAAATGGAGTAGGTTTAGAATTACCCGACATCAACGAAAAAATAGATATTGGAAAAGGAAGAGTTATAAGAGAAGGAAAGAAAGTTGCCTTAGTAAGTTTTGGAAACAGATTAAAAGAATGTTTATTTGCTGAAGAAAGTTTAAAAAAAATGGGAATTAATCCAACAATTATTGATGCTAGATTTGCAAAACCTTTGGATGAAAATCTCATGTGGCAAGTTGCAACAAATCATGAAGTGCTAATTACATTGGAAGAGGGTTCTATTGGAGGCTTTGGAGCACATGTAAATCATTTCTTAAATGAAAAGAATTTATTGGATAATAATTTAAAATTTAGATCTATGATTTTGCCTGATAAATTTTTGGACCAAGACAAACCTGAACAAATGTATAAAGAGGCCGGTTTAGATGCTAAATCTATTGAAGAGAAAGTTTTAGAGACTCTAAATTCTAAAGTTGTGATTAAAAAAACGAATTAATTACCACATTGAGCTTTATTCATTAAGTAATGATCAAGAATTACACAATGCATCATTGCTTCACCTATAGGAACTGCTCTTATACCTACACAAGGATCATGTCTACCTGTGACAGAAATTGAAGTATTTTTTCCAAATTTATTAATTGTTTTTCTTTGAGAAAGAATTGATGAAGTTGGTTTTACTGCAAATGAAACTATTATTTCTTGACCACTAGAAATTCCTCCAAGAATTCCCCCAGCATTATTTGATTTAAATTTTGTTTTCTTTCCTGTTTGAGACATTTCATCAGAATTTTGTTCACCAGAAAGTTGAGCAGAGTTCATTCCAGATCCAATGTTAACTCCTTTTACAGCATTAATACTCATCATAGCTGATGCCAAATCCATATCTAACTTAGAATAAATCGGAGCTCCTAATCCAACAGGTACACCTCTCGCTCTTATTTCAATAATAGCTCCACAAGATGAGCCAGCTTTTCTTATCCCAAGTAAATATTTTTCCCATAATTTTAAAACTGTTTTATCAGGACAAAATAGGGGGTTTTTTGCAATGAATTTGTCATTCCATTTTTCTGTGTCACATCCTAGTATTCCTAATTGTGTTACTGCTCCAATTGCACTGTATTTTTTCCCAATAATATTTTGCAAAACTTGTTTTGCTATTGCTCCAGCTGCTACTCTTGATGCAGTCTCTCTTGCTGACTGTCTGCCTCCACCTCTATAATCTCTAATTCCATATTTTTTAAAATATGTGTAATCTGCATGACCAGGTCTAAATTTATCTTTAATATTTTTATAATCCTTAGAACGCATATCTTTATTGAAAATAATCATTGAGATAGGCGTACCAGTTGTTTTGCCCTCAAATGTTCCTGATAAAATTTCCACTTTATCATCCTCTTTTCTTTGAGTTGTGAATTTAGACTGACCAGGCTTTCTTTTATTTAATTCTAATTGAATGTCTTTCATATTAAGCTTAATATTTGGAGGACATCCATCAACAACACATCCAATTGCTAGACCGTGAGACTCACCCCATGTAGTAAATCGAAAAAATTTTCCAAATGTATTAAAAGACATTATATTATTATATAAATTATTTTGGTTAAATTATGAACGAAAAAAATTCTTTAGGATTAGATAAATGCTTTCTTGAACTTGATAATCCAATATTATTATTCACTGAATGGTATAAAGAGGCAAAGAAAACTGAAATAAATGATCCAAATGCATTAGCTCTAGGCACTATTGACGAAAAAGGTTACCCGAATGTAAGAATGGTATTACTTAAAGATTATGGAGAAGACGGATTTGTCTTTTACACTAACTTTAATAGTAATAAAGGAAACTCTATAAAGCGTAATCCAAAAATTTCAATGTGCTTTCATTGGAAAAGTTTACTGAGACAAATCCGTATAGTTGGTACCGCTGAAAAAGTTTCAGATGATGAAGCGGATAATTATTATAATTCCAGAAGTTATGGAAGTAGAATTGGTGCTTGGGCCTCAAATCAAAGCTCAATTTTAAAAGATAGAGAAGAACTAAATCAATCAATAAAAAAATTTAAAGATCTCTATAAAGATGAAAATAATGTTCCAAGACCTGATCATTGGTCAGGCTGGAGATTAAAACACCACGAAATTGAATTTTGGTTAGATGGTGAAAATAGAATTCACGAAAGATTGAAATATATTAAAGATAACGATGCTTGGAAAAAAATTCTTCTATCGCCTTAAAATTTTCTATTAATACTAAAAGCAGTTAAATTTTTAAGTATAGTTTTTTCTTCACAATCTTGAAATATACTTAATGAATTTGATGCTAAACTTATATAGTGTTCCGCTTTTTTATAACACTCATTAATTATATTATATTTTTTTACTAACTTAAGCACGTAGTCAAACTGTTCTTTAGATCTGATATTTTGTTCAAATATTTTTTTTAAAACTAATTTTTCATCTGGAGATAATTTTTGATTTAATAGAATAATAGGGAGAGTTACCTTGCCCTCAAAAAAATCTTTCCCTATCTCTTTACCAAACATTTTTAATTCTGAGTTATAGTCAAGTGTATCATCTGCAATCTGAAATGTTAATCCAAGGTTCTTTCCATAGAATTCTAGTGCATCTTTAAATTTATTGTCTTTATCAGTAATTATCGATCCAACTTTTGAAGATGCTGAAAATAAAGCTGCAGTTTTAGAAGAAATTATATTCAAGTATGTTTCTTCTAACATTTCAGAGTCACCTTTATGTTGTAATTGCAAAACTTCTCCTTGAGCAATAGTTGATGATGTAGAAGATAAAAGTTTTAATACTTCAATACTTCCATCCTCAACCATCATCTCAAAACATCTACTTAATAAATAGTCCCCAACAAGAATTGATGACTGATTTCCCCAAATTTTGTTTGTGGTTTTTTTACCTCTTCTTAAATCTGCGCTGTCAATTACATCATCATGCATAAGAGTTGCTGCGTGTATAAGTTCAACACATGCAGCTAGGTTCACATCTCTACTACCTTTTGTATATCCACACAATTTAGCACACTCCAAAGTAAGCAATGCCCTTAATCTTTTGCCTCCACTAGTCATGTGGTAAGCTGTCATTTCTTTAACAAGCTCAACTTTACTATCTAATTTATAAGAAATTTTGTCTTCAACTAAACTTAGTTTTTCATCAACAGAATTTACTAAATCTGTATATGCATTAGTTATTTGCTTTTTTAATTGAACTACTGAACCCATAAATTCAAAATATTACATTAAGTTTATTAATATACTTATCAATTGACGCACCTATTTCTTCAACTATAAGTAGCTTTATAATTAAGTAAAATTTTTATAATCATTTGTATGTTTTCATTTTTTAAAAAAAAAAAAATTGTTAGTCATTTAAGACTTTCGGGCGTCATTGGAAATGTTGGAAAGTTCAAACAAGGAATAGAATATTCCTCTCAAGAAGAAATGATAAAAAAAGCTTTTTCAGTAAAAAAAGCAGAGGCTGTTGCAATTTCAATTAATTCACCAGGTGGTTCACCCGTTCAATCACATTTAATTTATAAATTTATTAGAGAACAATCTAAGAAAAACAAAAAAAAAGTAATAGTTTTTGCGGAAGATGTTGCTGCATCTGGAGGTTATCTAATTGCATGCGCAGGTGATGAAATTTATGCTAATGCAAGTTCTATAATCGGATCAATAGGAGTGATTTATTCTTCTTTTGGTTTTAAAGATTTAATTCAAAAAATTGGGGTTCAAAGAAGGGTTTATACAGCTGGAAAAAATAAAAGTACTCTAGATCCTTTTTTAGACGAGAAAGAAGAGGACATTCAAAGATTAAAAAATATTCAACTAGAACTCCACCAAGAATTTATTAATGTTGTAGAAGAAAGTAGAACAACAAAATTAAACAAAACTGATGTTGAACTTTTTTCTGGAGAATTTTGGTCTGGCAAAACATCCTTAAAACTTGGTTTGATAGATGGAATAGGGAATGCAGAACAGATATTGAGAGAAAAATTTGGTGAAGATGTTGAAATTAAAAAATTTGAAAAGTCTAAAGGATGGCTTGCCAAAAAACTTTCGTCTTCAGAAGATCATGCAGATAAATTGATAAGTGTTTTAGAGGAAAGATCTATTTGGCAAAAATATGGTTTCTAAAAAAAAAACAAAAAATCCAAAATCATTTATTTCTTTTCAGGATACAATATTAAATCTTCAAAAGTACTGGTCAAAAAAAGGTTGCATTATTTTACAACCTTATGATTTAGAAGTTGGGGCAGGAACATTTCACCCAGCAACAACTCTGAGATCATTAGGTCCTAAACCATGGAAAACAGCTTACGTTCAACCGTCAAGAAGACCAACAGATGGAAGGTATGGAGAAAATCCTAATCGTTTGCAACACTACTATCAATTTCAAGTTTTAATAAAACCTTCACCAAAAGATATTAAAAAAATGTATCTTAATAGCCTTTCATCAGTAGGTATTAAATACGAAGAGCACGATATCAGATTTGTAGAGGATGATTGGGAAAGTCCAACCCTAGGTGCTGCTGGTCTTGGATGGGAAGTATGGTGTGATGGCATGGAAGTTACTCAATTCACTTATTTTCAACAAATGGCAGGGATGGAATGCAATCCAATATCTGTTGAAATTACTTACGGTTTAGAGAGATTATGTATGTTTATTCAAGGTAAAAAAAATGTTTTTGATTTAATTTGGAATGATGAAGGAGTTTTATATAAAGATGTTTTTCATCAAGCTGAAAAAGAATTTTCAGCCTATAATTTTGAGTATGCAAACACAGATAAACTATTTAAGATTTTTGATATGCTCGAAGAAGAAGCAAAATCATTAATTGAAAAGAAAATTTCTCTTCCTGCATATGATCAATGTTTAAAATCAAGTCATGTGTTCAATATTTTAGATGCTAGAGGAGTTATAAGTGTTGCTCAAAGAGCAGAATATATTGCAAGGATAAGAGATCTAACAAAAGAAATTGGAAAAATTTGGGTAGAAACACAAAATTAAAATGTCTGAATTTTTCCTTGAATTATTTAGTGAAGAAATACCTTCCAGATTACAAATCAATGCTAGAAATGATTTAACACAAATTCTTAAAAAATTTTTTGACGATAATGAAATTATAGTTAAAGGTAAAATTAATACTTATTCAACTCCAAATAGGCTCATTGTTTATATAAATAAGATACCTAAAGATTTAATAAAAAAAGCAGAGGAAATTAGAGGTCCTAATATAAATGCTCCAGAAAAGGCTTTAGAAGGATTTTTAAAATCCAATAAAATAAGTAAAGAAAAAGTTTTCAAAAAAAGCACTGAAAAAGGCATATTCTACTTTTACAACAAACCATCACAAAAAATAAAAACATACGATTTATTAAAAGAAAATATTGCAGGTTTGCTTTTAAAAATTTCATGGAAAAAATCAATGAAATGGGGGAATCATGATTTATATTGGGGGAGACCGTTAAAATCAATATTAGCTTTATTTGATAAAAAAATAATTGAATTTAAATTAAACCATTTACAGAGTTCAAATAAAACTTTTACAGATAAAGATCTAGAAGATGAAGTAAAAAGTTTTGTTAATTTTAAATCTTATATAAAATTTTTTAAACAAAAAGGAGTAACAATTGATCATAATAAAAGGAAAGAATTTATAATTAAAGAAATAAATAAAGCAACTAATCAAAAAAAAATTCATATAAACGTGAATGAAAAACTTATAGACGAAATAATAAATATTGTTGAAAAACCAAAAATTTTAGTATGTGAGTTTAATAAGAAATTTTTAGAAATTCCACAAGAAATACTTATTATAACAATGCAACATCACCAAAAATATTTTCCTACATTTGATAGTAAAAACAAAATAACAAATAATTTTATAGTTGTGGCAGATTGCAAGGACAAAAAAGGATTAGTTAAATTAGGAAATCAAAATGTTGTAAATGCAAGGTTGGCAGATGCAGAATTTTTTTGGAACAGAAATAAGTCTCAAAATTTAGTTAAACAGGTATCTAGATTGAAGCAAATTAATTATTTTAAAGGATTAGGAAGTTATTTTGATAAAATACAAAGAGTAAGAAAACTAAGTGGAATAATATCAGATGAACTTTTAATCAGTAAAGAAAAGATAGAAATTGCCTCCTCAATTTGCAAAGTAGATTTGATGTCAGATTTAGTTGGAGAGTTTCCCGAATTGCAAGGCGTGATGGGGGGATACTTTGCAAGAGAGCAAGGTTTTGACGAAGAAATAAGTTTAGCTGTTTCAGAGCATTACTTACCAAGTGGCATTGACAGCAAAGTTCCAAAAAAACCATACAGCATTGCATTATCGTTAAGTGACAAAATAGACTCTTTAGTTGGATTTTTTGGAATTAATCTCAAACCAACTAGCTCAAAAGATCCTTATGCCTTAAGAAGAATGGCAATTGGTTTATTAAGGTTAATAATTGAAAATCAAAAAAAAATAAAATTAAGAGATCTAATAAATTATTCAATAAATTTATACAAAGATCAAAATTACTCTTTTGACTCAAAATTGATAAATGATGAATTGGGAGATTTTATTTTAGATAGATTAAAAAATTATTTGAAAGAAAAAAATATTAGGTCGGATATTATTGAGTGCTCCACTAATTCATATGGAATAGATGATTTACTAAAAATTTTTAATAAATCTTTAAATTTGAATAAAAATATTAAAAAAGATTTTGGTCTTGATGTTATTGCAATTTATAAAAGATCCGCAAATATTTTAAATAGCGAGAGTAAATCAAAAATAGAAATTGTAGGTTCTGCCGATCCTGGTCTCTTTAAAAATGATTATGAAAAAAATCTTTATAAAAAAATACATTCTATAAGAAAGTATTTTTCAAGCATAGGTAGAGATGAGGATTATGACGAAAGTCTTAAAACACTCTCAAGTGCCAAAATAGAGGTTAATGAGTTTTTTGACAATGTAATAGTTAATGATCAAGAAGAAATAATTAAAAAAAACAGACTAGAACTTTTAAAAATGTTGTGTAAAAGCTTCGATAATTATTTTAACTTTTCTAAAATAGAATCATAAATGCCAAAATTAGTATTTAATTTTAAATTTAAAGACACAAAAAAAATAAAAAACCCAAAAAATATTTTAGGAGGCAAAGGTGCAAATTTATCAGAAATGGGAAAGATGGGTTTGCCGGTCCCACCTGGATTTACGATTTCTACAGAAGTTTGTGATTTATTTTATAAAAATAAAAAGAAATTAAAACCTAAAATAATAAATGAAATAAATAAAGAATTAAAAAATATTGAAAAAGATTCTGGTAAAAAATTTGGAGATTTGAAAAATCCTTTATTGTTATCTGTAAGATCTGGCGCAAGAGTTTCCATGCCAGGAATGATGGATACTATTTTAAATCTTGGACTAAATGACAAAACTGTGACTGCTTTAGCAGACAAAACATCAAATATGAGATTTGCAAAAGACAGCTATAGAAGATTTATACAAATGTATGCAAATGTTGTTATGGGTGTTGAAAGTTATAATTTTGAAGAACTGATTGAAAATTATAAACTTACAAAAGGTGTTTTGTTAGATACTGATTTGGATGAAGATGACTGGGATGGATTGATTAAAGACTTTAAAAATATTGTAAAAGAAAAAACCAAAAAAGACTTTCCTCAAAATATTAATGAACAATTACTTGGTGCAATTAGTGCAGTCTTTTTGTCATGGGAGAGTAATAGAGCAAAGGTTTATAGAAAATTAAATCATATCCCATCAGAGTGGGGAACCGCGGTAAATGTTCAGTCCATGGTTTTTGGTAATATGGGTGATGATTGTGCGACAGGTGTTGTATTTACACGTAATCCATCCAATGGAATGAACGAAATCTACGGAGAATATTTAATAAATGCTCAAGGAGAAGATGTCGTTGCAGGAACAAGGACGCCCCAACATATAACCAAGAAAGCAAGAAAGGATGCAAAAGAGACACTTCTTTCAATGGAAGAGTCTATGCCTAGAGTTTACGAAAATCTAAAAAAAATTCTTATAAAACTAGAGAAACACTACAAAGATATGCAAGATGTAGAGTTCACAGTTGAAAATAATAAGTTGTGGATATTACAAACCAGATCAGGAAAAAGAACTGCAAAATCATCAGTCAAAATTGCTGTAGATATGGAAAGAGAAAAACTCATCACAAAAAAAGAGGCAGTGCTTAGAGTGCAACCAAATTCATTAGATACCTTGCTTCATCCAACTTTAGATGAAACAGCGTATTTAGAAGTAATAGCCAAAGGACTTCCGGCTTCGCCAGGAGCAGCTAGTGGAAAAGTAGTTTTTACTTCTGATGAAGCTGAAAGATTAAATGGAATGATGCAAAATACAATCTTAGTAAGAGTAGAAACATCACCTGAAGATATCAATGGAATGCATGCAGCCAAAGGAATTCTTACTGCAAGGGGAGGAATGACCAGTCACGCCGCAGTAGTTGCAAGAGGAATGGGTAGACCATGTGTATCTGGCTCAAGCGAAATAGAAATAGATTACAAAAATAAAATTTTTAAAACAAAAAATAATGAAATTAAAGAAGGTGATTTAATTACAATTGATGGATCAACTGGTAGAATTATAAAAGGAGAAGTTAAAACTGTTAAACCCGAAATTTCTGGAGATTTTTCTAGACTTATGGGCTGGGCTGACAAATTTAGAAAATTAAAAATTAGAACTAATTCTGAAACACCTCTTGATAGTAAAACTGCTAGAGAATTTGGAGCTGAAGGGATAGGTCTTTGTAGAACAGAACATATGTTTTTTGATGAAGAGAGAATTTTATCTGTAAGAGAAATGATTTTATCAAAATCTAAAGAAGATAGGGCTAGTGCTTTAAAGAAATTACTTCCTTTTCAAAAAAAGGATTTTATTGATATCTTTAAAATTATGAATGGTTTACCTGTTACAGTTAGATTATTAGATCCACCACTTCATGAATTTTTACCGAAAAATCAAAAAGAAATTAGCGATGTAGCAAATGCTTTAAATATTAAAAGTTCTGAATTAGAGGGTAGAATAACAGAACTTCATGAACAAAATCCAATGCTTGGTCATAGAGGTTGTAGATTAGGTATATCATTCCCAGAAATATATGAGATGCAGTGCACAGCGATTTTTCATGCTCTAGTTGAATGTAAAAAACTCAAGATAAAATCTATTATTCCAGAGATCATGATACCTTTGGTATCTACTGAAGCAGAAATAAAAATTATGAAAGATTTAGTAATTAGAGTTGCAAAAGAAGTTGAAAACAAAACAAAAACAAAACTAAATTTTTTAGTGGGTACGATGATTGAGCTCCCACGAGCAGCAATTAAAGCAGATGATATATCTAGACATGCAGAATTCTTTAGTTTTGGAACAAATGACTTAACACAAACAACTTTTGGAATTAGCAGAGATGATAGTGGTAAGTTTTTAAATGATTATATTGATAATAAAATTTTTGATATTGACCCATTTGTTTCTATAGACGACGGAGTTGGAGATTTGATAGAAATAGCAACAAAAAAAGGTAGAAAAATTAACAAAAAAATAAAACTCGGTATATGTGGCGAACATGGGGGTGATCCGAAGAGTATCGACTTTTGTGCACGTGCTGGTTTAGATTATGTATCCTGTTCACCTTATAGAGTACCTATTGCTAGACTGGCTGCCGCTCAAGCTCAATTAAAAAAATAAAATTAAATTTTAGATTTCTAATTTAAAGTCTAATGCATTAATTGAGTGAGTTAAGGAACCTATAGAAATCCTATCTACTCCAGTGGAGGAAACATTTTTAACATTCTTTAAGTTAATTCCTCCTGATGCTTCAGTTTCATAAAATTTCCTAGATATTTTGACTGCTTTTTTTAAATTTTTTGAGCTCATATTATCTAATAGAATCCTATCAAATTTCAGACCCAATATTCTCTTTAACTGAGATAAATTATCAACCTCAACTGTAATTTTTTTTCTTCCTTTCTTTTTGATGGCTCTTTGAATTAAATTTTCAAAATTTTTTTCTGAACTTATATGGTTATCTTTTATTAAGTATTCATCACTTAAGTTAAATCTGTGGTTTGTTCCACCACCTAATTTTACAGCATATTTTTGGATCACTCTAAGACTTGGGATGGTTTTTCTTGTGCAGCATATTTTGGTTTTTTTTCTAACTTTTTTTACAAACATATTAGTTTTCGTTGCTATTCCAGAAATATGGGAAATAAAGTTTAATGCTACTCTCTCGCCGATCAAAATATTTTTTAGGTTACCATCAATAGTCGCAATTACTTCCCCTTTTTTAATTCGAGATCCATCTTTTTTTTTATTTTCAAAATTTATTTTTTTATCTACTAATTTAAAGGTCTCTTTAGCAAAATCTATCCCGCCTAAAATTCCATTTTGGTTACATATCATTTTAACTTTTTTTTTAATATTTTTATCAATTAGTTCTGAAGTAATATCGCCTGATGGATATAAGTCCTCATTCAAAGCCAATTTACATGATGATTTTATAAAGTTTTTACTTAATTGAATTTTAGACACAGATTTTATCTGCCTATTTCTGCCATTCTCTCTACAGATTTTCTTGCTTTTTCGATTGTCTCATTGTCCATTATTAATTCATTAGTTTCATTTTCTAAACAGTCTAAAATTTTAGGCAAAGTTATTTTTTTCATATGAGGACAAAGATTACATGGTCTAATAAATTCAACATTTGGATTATCAATTTGCACATTATCACTCATTGAGCATTCTGTAACCATCATGACTTTTTCTGGTTGATTATCTCTTACATATTTAATCATTCCACTTGTAGAACCTGCAAAATCAGACGCTTGTATCACATCAGGTGGACATTCTGGATGGGCTATTATTTTTATACCTGGATTAGCTTTTCTAATATCATTAATTTCTTGATCATTGAACTGTTCATGCACTTCACAAGTTCCCTTCCAAGAAATAATTTCAATATCAGTTTGTGATGCTACATATTTTGCTAAAAAATCATCAGGTAAAAATATAACTTTTTTTACTCCTAATGATTCTACAATTTTTACTGCATTTGCAGATGTGCAGCAAACATCAGTTTCAGCTTTAACATCAGCAGATGTATTTACATACGAGACCACTGGAATACCAGGATATTGTTTTTTTAGATTTCTAACATCATCACCTGTTATAGATGAAGATAATGAGCATCCTGCCTTCATATCTGGTAGTAAAACTTTTTTTTCAGGACTCATTAGTTTTGCAGTTTCAGCCATAAAATGAACACCACACATTACAATTATATCTGCTTGTGTTTTGGCAGCCTCTATTGCTAATGCTAAAGAATCTGCAGAAAAATCTGAAATGCCGTGATAAATTTCTGGTGTTTGATAATTATGAGCAAGTATTACTGCGTTCTTCTCTTTTTTTAATTTATTGATTTTATAAATATATGGTGCATGAGTGGCCCATTCTATCTCCGGAATTTTTTTTGATACTTTGTTATAAATTGAGTCTGTTGCTTTTTTTATTTCACTATTAAATTCCATAAAAAAAACTTATCAACTTGAATTAGAATTGTCATTCATTTAATCTGCCGCATAACATGCGGTCATGCTGAAACTGGTAGACAGGCACGGTTGAGGGCCGTGTGGGCCTAGCCCATGAGAGTTCGAGTCTCTCTGACCGCACCAAAAACAAATATTTATCAAGGGGCGTTCTGTTGCCAGGTGCCCCGGACCCCGTAACTTAACTAATAAATTAATTAAGCTGCAAGTGCGTAACTTTCGTTAGCATTTATAAATTAGCCCTTCACGGCGGAACAATACCGAACGAAAGAATAACTTTTAGTCATCCGTCGATCCTAATTCACCCCCATAAGTTGAAAATGGTGGAGGTGGTGGGTACTGCCCCCACGTCCGTAATGGTTATTACGAAATTCGTTTATCGTCATAGTTGGAAAACCAACATTAATAATATAAAACCAAATTCAACAGATTCAATAAATTATTCATGAAGTTAACTGACGAACAAATAAAAGAAATAAAAGACCAGCAATCTCAGCAAAATTCAACAAAAAGAGTGACAGCACCAGAACTTGAAAAAATTCTGTACGATGCAATTCCAATATTAGACCACGGTTTTATAAGAGTGGTTGACTATATGGGTGATGATACCTCCGTAGTTCAATCAGCTAGAGTTTCTTATGGAAAAGGTACAAAAAAAGTTTCAACAGATGCTGGTTTAATAAAATATTTGATGAGACATTGGCACAGTACTCCTTTTGAAATGTGTGAAATAAAATATCATGTAAAGCTACCTATATTTATAGCAAGACAATGGATTAGACACAGAACAGCAAATGTAAATGAATATTCTGCAAGATACTCGATTTTAGATAAAGAATTTTATCTACCAGAGCCGCAACATCTTGCTGCTCAATCACAGAGTAATAGACAAGGTAGAGGTGATATTTTAGATGGAGAAAAAGCAAAAAAAGTTTTGAATTTATTAAAAAGTGATGCTGAACAAACTTATAATAATTATGAAACTATGCTTAATGAAAGATATGATGGATCAACTATTGACGAAAATGCTGTAGGTTTAGCAAGAGAGCTTGCTAGAATGAATTTAACATTAAATACTTACACTCAATGGTATTGGAAAACAGATTTATTAAATCTGATGAATTTTTTGAGGCTTAGAGCAGATCATCATGCTCAGTACGAGATTAGAGCTTATGCAGATGCTATGCTTGATACTGTTAAAAAATGGGTACCAATAACTTATGAAGCTTTTATGGATTATAGGGTTGGTGGAACAGAAGTTTCTGCAAAAGGAAAAATTATTATTCAAAAACTTATAAAAGGTGAAAATGTTTCTATCGATGACACAGGTTTATCTAAAAGAGAATGGAACGAACTTATGGAAGCTTTTAATCTTAAAGATAAATTGATTTAATTTTTTCTGCAAACTCAAAATATATTTTAGATATCTCATGGTCAGGCTTGCTTTCTACTATTGGTGAACCCAAATCTCCTTGCTTTCCAACTTCAGGATCAATTGGTATTTCTCCCATAAAATCTTTTTTAAATTCTTCAGCAGTCTTTTTTACGCCACCTTCACCGAATATTGCATATTTTTTTCCATCATCTCCAACGAAATGACTCATATTATCTATAAGTCCTAATATTTTTACTTTAAGTTTATCAAACATCCTTATTCCACGTTTTACATCCTGTAAGGCTATTTCTTGTGGTGTAGATATAATAATTACTCCATCTAGGTTAATTTCTTGCGCAAAAGTCAATTGCGTATCTCCAGTTCCTGGCGGCATATCAACAATTAAAAAATCTAAATTTTCCCACATAACTTTTTGTGTAAAAGTTTTTATTGCAGATATAACCATAGGACCCCTCCAAATCATTGGTGTTTGCTCTTCTGTTAAAAATCCTATGGACATACATTGAATTCCATATTTTAAAATTGGCTTTAATTTTTGCCCATCACTTTCAGGCTTTTCATTTATAGAGAATAATTTTGGCAATGATGGTCCATATATATCTGCATCAAGCAAACCAACATTTAAATCCATTTTTTTTAATGCCAAAGCAAGATTCGAGGCAAATGTTGACTTTCCTACTCCTCCTTTTGCACTTGAGATTGCAATTGTAAACTTTGTTCCAATAATAGGGTTCCTCCTAAAGGTTTTTGGCTCAGTTTTTGCCTTTGTTGTGTCACTTAAACCTACTTTTTTGTTGTCCATAATTTACCATTACCTTGTTTTTACTAATAAAGACACTATATAGAGTGTCTTAATATGAGTGATTTTAAAAATCAAAGCCCGTGGGGAACACCTCCAGGTGGAGGTGGTAGTGGAAATGGTGGATTTAGAAAAGGTCCAACTCCTCCAAATATTGATGAAGTTATTAGTAAACTACAATCAATAATAAATAAATTCTTAGGTGGAGGAAAAGGTGGCGCTAAACCAATAATAATTGGTCTTATAATTCTTCTAATTGTTTGGACTTTAAGTGGTCTTTATAGAGTTTTACCTGATGAACAAGGTGTTGTTTTAAGATTTGGAAAATTTGTTAAAACTACACAACCTGGATTAAATTATCATCTTCCTTTTCCGATTGAAAATGTATTAACCCCTAAAGTTACAAAAGTTAATCGAATGGATATTGGATTTAGGTCAGAGAGGGACAGTGGATTTTCTTCAGGCGGAGTTGCAGATGTTCCAGAAGAAAGTTTGATGCTAACAGGTGATGAAAACATAGTTAACATAGATTTTTCAGTATTTTGGGTAATTAAAGATGCTGGTAATTTTTTATTTAAAATTCAAGATCCAGAGGGAACAGTTAAAGCAGCCGCAGAGACAGCGATGAGAGAAGTTATTGCACGATCTGATATTCAACCAATTCTAACCGAAGGAAGATCTCTTATAGAAGCCGACACTCAAGAGATAATTCAAAAAATTTTAGATGAATACACAAGTGGAATTCAAATTACTCAAGTTCAAACTCAAAAAGCAGATCCACCAGACCAAGTTATTGATGCATTCAGAGATGTCCAAGCTGCAAGAGCAGATATGGAAAGATCAAAGAATGAAGCAGAAGCATATGCTAACGATGTAATTCCAAGAGCACGAGGAGAGGCCGCAAAAATTCTCCAAGCAGCAGAAGCTTATAAAAAAGAAGTTGTTGCAAAGGCAGAAGGAGAAGCAAGTAGATTTTTATCTATCTATAACGAATATGCAAAAGCCAAAAAAGTAACTCAAGAAAGAATGTATCTTGAAACAATGGAAGAAGTGTTAGCTGATATTAATAAAATAATAATTGACAAAAATTCAGGTGAAGGTGTAGTTCCGTATCTGCCGTTACAAGAATTAAAGACAGGGACTAATTAAAATGAAAGCAGGAAAATTTTTATTACCAATAATAATTCTAATTGCTGCAACAATTTACTTTTCAGTTTTTATTGTAAAAGAAGTTAATCAAGCAATAGTACTTCAATTTGGTGATCCTAAAAGAATTATATCCAAACCAGGCATTAATTTTAAAATTCCATTCATACAAAATGTTGTATTCTTGGATAAAAGAATTTTAAATCTTGATACACCACCGGAAGAAGTAATTGCATCAGATCAAAAAAGACTTATCGTCGACGCCTTCGCAAGATTTCAAATAATTGACCCTCTTAAATTTTACATATCTGTTGGTAATGAAAGAGTTGCAAGATCAAGATTAGCTACAATTATAAATTCTAGAATAAGAAACGTTCTTGGACAGCAAGAACTACAAACACTTTTATCAGAAGATAGAACAAAACAAATGTCGTTAATTCAAGAAGGTGTAAATAATGAAGCAGAAAACTTTGGTATTAGCATAGTTGATGTAAGAATTAAAAGAGCAGACCTTCCTCAAGCGAACAGTGATGCAATTTTTAGAAGAATGCAAACTGAAAGGGAAAGAGAAGCAAAAGAATTTAGAGCAAAAGGCGCAGAGATGGCAGTAACAATCACCTCAACTGCTGATAAAGAAGTAACAGTTATTCTTGCAGATGCACAGAAAAAATCAGAGATTATGAAAGGAGAAGGTGATGGTTTGAAGAATAAGATTTTTGCTGATGCCTTCGGACAAGATCCTGAATTTTTCGCTTTTTATAGAGCTATGCAAGCTTATCAAAAAGCTCTAATTGGTGGAGAAACCTCAATGATACTTTCACCAGATAGTGAATTTTTTAAATTTTTCGGAAATATTGATCAAAAAGTAGAGTAAATTTAATGAGAGAATTGATCATTGCATTTGGTCTATTCCTTTTTATTGAAGGTATTCTTTACGCCATATTTCCATCAAAAATGAAAAATATGATAATGAAGTTAAAAGAAGCCACTGATAATCAACTAAGAACTGGTGGATTAATATTTGCGTTGATTGGCTTTTTTATTATTTGGTACTTAAAAAGATGAGATTCATAAAGATTATATTACTTATATTATTTTCAATTAATATTCAAAATACTACTAACGCAGCAAGTATGCCTGCATCTTTTGCAGATCTTGCTGAAAAATTAATGCCATCAGTAGTAAATATCTCAACTACAACAACAATAACCACACGTTCTAACCCATTTCCATTTGAGTTTCCTCCAGGCTCGCCTTTTGAAGATATGTTCAAAGATTATGGAACTCCTCAAAAAAGACAGACAAGTGCGCTTGGATCTGGCTTCATTATAGATGAAAAAGGAATTGTTATTACAAATAACCATGTGATACAGGGTGCAGAAGATGTTTTTGTTAGAGTTAATGGTGAAAAAAATATAAAGGCAAAAATAATTGGAGCTGATCCTGGCATGGATTTGGCTGTTCTTCAAATAGAGTCAGATCAGAAATTTACCCCAGTTAAATTTGGAGACTCTGATACAGCAAGAATTGGTGATTGGGTTATTGCAATTGGTAATCCATTTGGCTTAGGTGGAACGGTTACCGCAGGAATAATCTCTGCAAGAAACAGAAGCATCGGACTTTCTAGATACGAAGACTACATTCAAACCGATGCATCAATAAACCAAGGTAATTCAGGAGGTCCACTGTTTAACATGGATGGTGATGTAGTTGGAATTAATACTGCAATATTAGGTCAATCAGGTTCAATTGGAATTGGTTTTGCAATTCCTTCTAATAGTGCACAAAAGGTAATTAATCAATTAATTGAATTTGGTGAAACTAAAAGAGGATGGCTTGGTGTTAGAATTCAAACAGTTACAAAAGACATTGCAGACGTTGAAAAATTAGATGAACCAAGAGGGGCACTTGTAGCTAGTGTAGCTGAAAATAGTCCATCAGATAAAGGAGGAATTAAAGCTGGAGACATAATTTTAGAATTTGATGGTAAAAAAATTAATGAAATGAGTGAACTTCCTAGAATAGTGGCTGAAACAGAAGTTGGAAAAAAAGTAAAACTAAAAGTGTGGAGAAATAAACGTGAAATAACTAAGGAAATTATACTTGGAAGACTAGAAACATCTGAAGACTTTAAATCTCAAGGTTTAGTAACGGAAAAACCTAAAGAAGATGCAATCGACGGTTTGAAAATAAAAGTGAGATTGCTCAATAAAGATGACATTAAAGAGAGAAATTTACCAAAAAATACAACAGGATTAGTTATCACAGAAATCGATAAAGATAGTCCAGTTAACTATCTTCAAGTAAATAATATTATTGTTGAAGCACAAAAGAAAAAAATCAATACCATTGGTGATCTAGACAATATTGTAAAACTAGCTTTAAAAAGTAATGATAAAAGTTTACTTATTGCGATTTACAATAATAATAACCAAAGAAGATATATTGGTGTTAAACTAAATTAATGGACTTAAAGTCCAAAATAATTCTTATTTCAGGACCAACAGCATCCGGAAAATCAAAATTTGCTATACAGCTTGCTAAAAAAATAAACGGAGAAGTTATAAATGCAGATAGTATGCAAATTTTTAAAGAATTAAAAATTTTGACAGCAAGACCTCATCGAAATGATTTAAAAAAAATTACACATCATTTGTACGGATTTAAAAGTGTAAAGGAAAATTACTCTACAGGAAATTGGCTTAAGGATGCCAAGTTAAAAATCACAAATATCAAGAAAAAAAATAAAATTCCAATTCTCGTAGGCGGAACTGGTTTGTATTTTAAAGCACTTATCGATGGTATAGTTAAAATCCCCGATATTCCACCTACCTTTCGAAATAGAATTAGAAAAAAACAATCGAAAATAGGACAAATTAAATTTTATACTGAACTTGTTAAGCTAGACCCACTTTGCAAAAAAAAAATTAACAAAAACGATACACAAAGATCAATAAGAGCCTTCGAGGTAAAAAAATTTACAAATAAATCTTTGTTTGATTGGTACAGTGAAACATACTCTGATTTTAATCAGGACAGTTTTATAAAGTTACATATCGATTATCCTAGAGATAAATTAATTGAGAGAATTTCCTTAAGAACAAATGAAATGTTAAGAGATGGAGCAATAAAAGAGGCTAAGAGGTTTTATAAATTAAGAGTAAAGAAAGATTTATCATCTAATAAAGTTATTGGTCTAAGTGAGATTAAAGAATATCTCGACAAAAGAATAGATCTTACTGAATTAAAAGAAAAAATATCAATAAAAACAAGGCAATATGCTAAGAGACAGTCCACTTGGGCAAGAGGACAAATGTCTGATTGGCATAAAATAAAATTTAATACTCTTAAATCATATTTAAAAAAATTTCCTAAATCAGCATAGATTGCTTGACCTATTAGCACAACTTCAGCTAGATTGTCTTAATGTCAAAATTATACTCTGGAGCTGAAATTGTATTTAAGTGTATGGAAGATCAGAATGTTGATCATATTTTTGGTTATCCAGGTGGTGCAGTACTACCAATTTATGACGAGTTACAAAATTTTAAATCAATCAAACACGTTTTAGTTAGACATGAACAAGGCGCAGGCCATGCCGCAGAAGGATATGCAAGATCATCAGGTAAACCTGGTGTTATTTTAGTAACTTCAGGACCAGGTGCAACAAATGTAGTTACAGCTTTGACTGATGCATATATGGATTCGATTCCATTAGTTTGTATTTCTGGACAAGTTCCAACTCATTTAATTGGTACAGATGCATTTCAAGAATGTGATACAACTGGAATAACCAGACCTTGCACTAAACATAATTGGTTAGTCAAAGATATAAATGATTTAGCTGAAACAATACATAAAGCATTTGAAGTAGCAACTACCGGTAGACCAGGACCAGTTTTAGTCGATATACCAAAAGATATTCAATTTCAAAAAACAAAATATAAAAAACCCAAAAAAGAAAATAAATCAAACGGTAAATATCATAATCATTTTAATCAAAATAGTATTGATCAGTTAATTGATTTAATGAGCAAATCCTCAAAACCTATTTTTTATACCGGTGGAGGAGTGATTAATTCTGGACCTAAGGCTAGTGAACTTTTAAGAGAACTTGTTTATGCAACAGGCTTTCCTATTACATCAACATTACAGGGATTAGGGTCTTTCCCAGGTGATGATAATCAATTTTTAGGGATGTTGGGTATGCATGGAACTTATGAAGCAAATAATGCAATGCATGACTGTGATTTAATGATTAACATTGGGGCACGTTTTGATGATAGGATAACAGGAAAAATAGATGAATTTTCACCAAATTCAAAAAAAGTTCACATTGATATAGATCCATCATCTATAAATAAAAATGTTAAAGTTGATTTAGCGATTGTGGGAGATGTAAAAAATGTTCTTTCATCTACTTTGAAAAGTTTAAAACAAAAAAAGTCAAAATTTTTAAAATCAAATAAACAAAAGACTTCTAAGTGGTGGGAAAAAATTCAAAAATGGAGATCGGTTAGATCTTTAGATTATATTGGAAGTGAAGAGACTATAAAACCTCAATATGCGATTGAAAGATTATATGAATTAACTAAAGATAAAGATTCCTATATTACAACTGAGGTAGGACAGCACCAAATGTGGGCTGCACAACATTATAAATTTAATAAACCAAATCGTTGGATGACATCTGGTGGTTTAGGTACTATGGGATATGGTTTGCCAGCAGCAGTGGGTGTACAAGTTGCTCATCCAAAAAAATTAGTCATTGATATTGCCGGAGAGGCTTCAGTATTAATGACAATACAGGAAATGTCTACAGCTGTACAATACAACCTTCCAATTAAAATATTTATATTGAATAATCAATACATGGGTATGGTTAGACAATGGCAAGAACTTTTACATGATAAAAACTATTCTGAAAGTTATACTGCTGCTCTACCCGATTTCGTTAAATTAGCTGAAGCATATAACTGTGTAGGAATAAGAGCAAAAACGCCAGAAGAGTTAGACGATAAAATTATTGAAATGTTGAATACAGATAGACCTGTAATATTTGATTGTATGGTTGATAAAGTAGAAAATTGTTTTCCAATGATACCATCAGGAAAGCCTCATAATCAGATGATTTTAGGGCCCAAAGATCAAGAAAGTAAGAAGATTACTGGCAAAGGTAAGTCCTTAGTTTAATGCCTAATTCAAAATCAGCGTATAGTTTTTCAAATAAAAAAGAGAAATTTGATACACATATAATAGTCGTTTGGGTGGACAATGAAGCCGGTGTATTAGCTAGAGTAGTCGGTTTATTTTCTGGTAGAGGTTATAATATTGAATCTTTAGCAGTTGCCCAAGTTGATGAAAAGTTAAAAATATCAAGGATAACAATTGTAACTACAGGAACACCACAAGTTATTAATCAAATTAAGCTTCAATTAAGAAAACTTGTACCTGTTCATAAAGTTGCAGATTTTAAAAGAGAGGATAAAGCAGTCATCTTTAAGGAGATGGCGTTATTTAAAATTGTTGGTCCAAATAATAAATTAGAAAGTGCACTGAAAGCTTGTAAAAAATATAATCCTATATTACTAGACAAAACAAAAAAATCGAATGTTATTCAAATAACAGCTTTAAGACGGGAAATAGACAAAATGTCAAAGGATTTAAAAAAATTTGGATTGGTGAGTGTTTCAAGAACAGGAGCCGTAGCTATGACAAGAGGTGCAGATATATTTAAATAATTAATTAGGAGAAAAAAAATGAAAATGTTTTATGAAAAAGATACTGATGCAAATTTGATAAAGGATAAAAAAATTGCAATTTTTGGATATGGTAGTCAAGGACACGCACACGCTTTAAATCTAAAAGATAGTGGAGTGAAAGAAGTAGTGGTAGCTCTTCGAGAAGGGTCTTCGAGTATTGAAAAAGCAGAATCTAAAGGATTAAAAGTTATGAACCTTTCAGATGCTGCTGAATGGGCTGATGTTGTGATGATTTTAACTCCAGATGAATTACAGGCAACTATTTATAAAAATCATATTGAGCAACGTGTAAAAGAAGGGACATCTATTGCTTTTGCTCATGGATTAAATGTTCATTATGATTTGATTAAAGCAAGAAAAGATTTAGATGTATTTATGGTAGCACCAAAAGGACCAGGTCACTTAGTTAGAAGTGAATATGAAAAAGGTGGGGGAGTTCCATGTTTATTTGCTGTTCATCAAAATGGATCGGGCAAAGCTAGAGATCTAGCTATGTCATATGCGTCAGCAATTGGTGGTGGAAGATCAGGTATAATTGAGACAACATTTAAAGACGAAGTAGAAACAGATTTATTTGGCGAACAAACAGTTTTATGTGGAGGTCTTGTCGAATTAATTAAAAATGGATATGAAACTTTAGTTGAAGCAGGATATGAACCAGAAATGGCTTATTTTGAAACAGTTCATGAAGTCAAACTTATTGTAGATTTAATTTATGAAGGTGGAATAGCTAATATGAATTATTCTATATCTAATACAGCTGAATATGGAGAATACGAGTCAGGTCCAAGGATTATAAATAAAGAAGAAACAAAAAAGAGAATGAAAGAGGTTTTAGATGATATCCAGTCTGGTAAATTTACCAAACAATGGATGGATGAATGTAAAAATGGTCAGAAAAATTTCCTAGCTACAAGAGCGAAACTTGCAGAGCATCCAGTTGAAAAAGTTGGCGCTACTTTAAGAGAAATGATGCCTTGGATTGCTAAGAAGAAGCTTGTCGATAGTGATAAGAAATAACTTGATGTCAAAATTGGGCTAATTCACCCAAATTATTTTGCAATCTGTGCGAGAGCATGTATTATGCTCCAGCTAAAAAATACAATGTCAGATAAAGAAAAATTATACATATTTGATACGACTATGCGAGATGGTGAACAATCACCAGGCGCATCTATGAGTGTTGAGGAAAAAATACAAATTTCAAGAGTATTTGATGAAATGGGAATAGATATTGTTGAAGCAGGTTTTCCAATAGCTTCACCAGGAGATTTTGAGGCAGTTTCTGAAATAAGTAAAATAATGAAAAACTCAATCCCGTGTGGTCTTTCAAGAGCATTAAAAAAAGATATTGATGCATGTCATGAGTCGTTGAAACATGCTCCAAGATTTAGAATTCATACTTTTATTTCCACAAGTCCTTTGCACATGAAACACAAGCTTGAAATGACAAACGAGCAAGTTTTAGATGCAATTAAAGAAAGCGTTACTTACGCAAGAAAATTTACCGACGATGTAGAATGGTCATGCGAAGATGGAACAAGAACGGATATGGATTTTATGTGTAAAACAGTAGAACTTGCAATTAATTGTGGAGCTAAAACAATAAATATTCCAGATACTGTTGGATATTCTATTCCTGAGGAATTTGCTAAAACAATCAAACACTTAAAAAATAATGTTCCAAATATAGATAAAGCAATATTATCTGCACATTGTCACAATGATCTTGGCTTAGCTGTAGCTAATGCATTAGCTGGAGTTTCAGAAGGTGTAAGACAAATAGAATGCACAATTAATGGAATAGGTGAAAGAGCAGGAAATGCTGCATTAGAAGAAGTAGTTATGGCAATTAAAACAAGAAATGATTTAATGCCATATAATACTGGGATTAAAACAGAATTGATAAGCAAAGCCTCAAAAATTGTTTCAAATGCAACTGGTTTTCCTGTTCAGTTTAATAAAGCAATAGTTGGAAAAAACGCTTTTGCTCATGAGTCAGGAATTCATCAAGATGGAATGTTAAAGAATAGAGAAACTTATGAAATTATGACTCCTGAAAGTGTAGGTGTTAAGAAAACCTCACTTGTTATGGGTAAGCATTCAGGGCGACATGCTTTTAAAGATAAATTAAATGACTTGGGTTATTCAGATCTTACAGATGATATTATTCAAGCTGCTTTTGGAAAATTTAAAGTTTTGGCAGATAAAAAGAAACATATATACGATGAAGATATAGTAGCTTTAGTAGATGATAGTTTAATTACAGATAATAAAATAAATGCGATTAATTTAAAATCTCTAAAAGTATTTGCTGGGACAGGAGAACCACAAAAAGCTGAAATGACATTAGATGTTTATGGTGATATTAAGAATACGATTGAAACAGGGGATGGTCCAGTTGATGCAATATTTAAATGTATAAAAAAATTATTTCCTCACGACGTAAAATTATCTCTTTATCAAGTACATGCAGTAACAGAAGGTACGGATGCTCAAGCAACTGTTAGTGTAAAAATTGAAGAAAATGATAGGACTACAGTAGGTCAATCAGCTGACACAGATACTTTAGTGGCATCAGCAAACGCATATTTAAATGCATTGAATAAAATGCTTATAAAACGTGAGAAAAAAGCACCATCTCAAAATATTAAACATCAAAAAGTGAAAGGAATATAATTAAATGTCAATGTTTGCTAATTTAAGAAAGTTTTGGAGCCAGGATATGGCAATTGATCTTGGAACAGCTAATACTCTAGTTGTTTTAAAAAGCAAAGGTGTAGTTCTGAATGAACCATCTGTTGTAGCAGTTGTTGATAACAAAGGAAAAAAATCAGTTTTAGCAGTAGGTGATGAAGCTAAAACAATGTTAGGAAGAACTCCAGGTAATATTCAAGCAATAAGACCTTTAAGAGATGGTGTGATTGCCGACTTTATTGTTACAGAAGAAATGATTAAACATTTTATAAAGAAGGTTCATAAAAAAACTTTAGCAAATCCTAGAATTTTAATTTGTGTACCAACTGGTTCAACTCCAGTAGAAAGAAAAGCTATTCAAGACAGCGCTTTGGCAGCAGGAGCAAGAAGAGTTCAGTTAATTGAAGAGCCAATCGCAGCAGCAATTGGGGCAGGTCTACCAATTCAAGAAGCAACAGGATCAATGGTTGTAGATATTGGTGGTGGAACAACGGAAATTGCTGTTATGTCACTAGGTGGTGTTGTTTATTCTGAATCGCTAAGGGTAGCAGGAGACGCAATGGACAATGCATTAAAAGATTATATGAGAGAAGAATATAACTTGATGATAGGAGACAGTACTGCAGAAAAAATTAAAAAAGATATTGGGACAGCAATTCCAACAAATAACAATACATATGCAGTCAAAGGTAGAGACTTAAGATCCGGAACTCCTAAAGAGGTTAATATCTCAGAACAAGATACCTCAGAAGCCTTAAACCCGATACTTAAAGAGATTGTATCTGGAATAAAAAAAGCACTAGAAAATACACCACCAGAATTATCAGCTGATTTGGTTGATATGGGCTTAACAATGACCGGAGGAGGATCGCTTTTAAAAAATATTGATAAAAGATTCTCCAAGGAAACTGGATTACCAGTAAATATTGCTGATGATCCATTGTCATGTGTTGCAATAGGAACAGGAAAGGCGTTAGACGATCAAGAAATATTTTCTACTGTACTATCTGAGTATTAAATATTATGTCAACAGAATCGAGTAGAGATGATTTTATTATTGCTATTCGTTCAGCATTCTTAAAAAAAGGAAATAGACAAAAGTTTTCCTTATTCACTTTATTAATTATATCTATTTTAGTTTTATCATTAGAGTATTTTAAAACAGGGCCAGTTAATCAATTTAGATCCATCACAAAAGATATAATATTTAGAGGATCCTATGTTGTATCGAGCCCATTCAAATATATAAAAGATAAATATTATCTCTTTCAAGATCATATGAGTATGTATGAAGAATTTTCAGTGTTAAGAGATAAGGATCTTGACCTTAACTCACTGAGAAAAGAAGTTGATTTTTACAAATCAGAAAATGCTCTTCTAAAAAAATTGATAGAGGAAAGAGATCTTTTTTCAAAAGATTATATGTTAACCAAGATTTTATTGGATAAACAAAGTCCATACTTAAAGTCTTTGATAATTAACAAAGGTCAAAAAAATGGAGTCAAACTAGGATCAGCCGTTAAAGATCGAC
The DNA here is from genome assembly GCA_902533775.1 of uncultured Pelagibacteraceae bacterium. Taxonomy (GTDB): domain Bacteria; phylum Pseudomonadota; class Alphaproteobacteria; order Pelagibacterales; family Pelagibacteraceae; genus Pelagibacter. The sequence goes on along the minus strand of CACANA010000006.1, from coordinate 5,585 downwards.
TATATTACATTGGAAAGGTTGTAAATGTTAACTTTTTAAGCTCAAGAGTATTACTGGCTAATGATCTTAACAGCAAGATCCCAATCATTATTGAGCCAAGTGGTATCAATGCAATACTTTCAGGAAATGGAAATGATGAATACGCTGAACTAGAATATCTACCAAAAGATAATGAGATAAAAGAAAATGAAATTGTATACACTTCAGGTTCTGATGGTACAATTCCAGCATCAATTCCTGTTGGGAAAATAATAATTCAAGATAATAAAAAGTATGTAAAGTTTTATAGTAACTTAAATCAACTAAATTATGTTCAGGTAAATAAGTAAAATGGCTAGAGGAGATATAAAATTTTATCAATTTTTATTAAATAGTTTCCCAATTATTTTACTATTTTTCTTTGCTTTGACAGGTTATTCACTTACATTCCAGATTTTCAAAATTAATATATCTTTTAACTTTATTCACTTAATTGTTTTTTATTGGGTTTTAAGGAAACCTGAAATGCTTGGTTATGGCCTAATTTTTTTTGCAGGTGTAATTAACGATGTAGTACAAAATCTACCTATCGGAGTTTCATCAATAAATTATCTTTTACTCTGTGTTATTGCATCTTTTTTTAGGACAAGAACTCTTGTTCCTAATTTAATTTATGATTGGATACTTTTATTTATTGCATTATTAATTGTCAGCTCAATTCATTTTACAGTATTAGCTATTTTCTTTGATGGAAATATTAGGTATGGGACTTTAATGTCATCAGCCTTTTTTTCATTTTTAATTTATCCAGTAGTAGCAAAATTATTTAATCAAATTTATTTACTAGGTTTAAAACAAGAAAATGTTGAATAGAGGAAGAAATATAGAAAAAGGCAGAGTTATAACAAGGAGAATGTTTATATTAGCTGCAGCAAAAATATTACTTTTTGCCGGTATTTCATCAAGATTATATAATTTACAAATTTCTGATAGAGAAAAATATGAAATCTTATCTGATAAAAATAGAATACGTGAGTGGAAAACTCCTCCCCAAAGAGGAATAATTGTAGATAACTTTAATAAAGTATTAGCAAGTAACGATAGAGTTTTTCAGTTACACTTAATATTAGACGAAATTAATGATTTTGATCTAACAATATTTAAAATTAAAAATATAATTGGATTAGATCAGTTTGAAATTAAAAAATTATATAAAAAAAAAGAAAGATTAAAACCTTGGGACACATTAGTAGTTTCAGATAATTTAACTTGGGAACAATTCTCAAAAATTAATCTATATTTACATGAATTAGAAGGTGCAAAACCTGTATTATCGACATCTAGGTTTTATCCCTATTCCAATGATTTAGTACATATAGTTGGTTATGTTGGTGACGCTAGTCCAAAAGATCTCGAAAAACCCGAGATAAAAGAAAATTTTGTTCCAGGTCTAAAAGTTGGAAAATATGGAATAGAAAATTCACAAGAAAAAATGCTAATAGGAAACTACGGTATTAAAAGATATGAAGTTAATGCATCTGGGAAAAGAATAAGTCAAATAGATTATATTAAAGAAAGACAGGGCAATAAAGTAAATCTAACTATAGATATTGAAATTCAAAAATATGCTCAAGAGTTACTTAAAGGAAAAGCAGGCTCAATATGTGCAATGGATATATATACTGGAGAAGTTGTTGCAATGGCATCATCACCAACCTACGATCCAAATAAATTTACACACGGAATTAATCAAAAAGATTGGCAAGAAATCAGAAATAATCCTCTAAAACCATTATTAAATAAGTCTATTGCAGGACTTTATTCTCCTGGTTCAACTTTTAAGCCATTAGTTGCTTTAGCAGCTTTAGAATATGGCATATTAGATCCTAATAAAACAATAAGATGCAAAGGTCATAACCATCCATATGAACTATATGGAGTAAAATATCATTGTTGGAAAAAAGAAGGTCATGGTTACATGAGGTTAAGAAATGCCATTAAACAATCCTGTGATATATATTTTTATGAAATGGCAAGATTACTAGGTGTTGATAAGTTATCAATTATTGCAAAAAGATATGGACTTGGAACCAATGTGCTTGGAGAGATTTATAACGATGAAAAAAAAGGACTAGTTCCTGATACGAAATGGAAAAGACGAGTATTAGAGCAAAGTTGGTATTTAGGAGAAACTGTAATCAATGGTATAGGACAAGGTTACATTCAAACCACACCACTACAACTTTGTTTAATGACTGCACAAATTGCAAATGGAGGATATAAAATAAAACCTCACATCATAAAAGACGAGTCTATAAATTATAAAAGTGTAATAAATAAAATTAAACTGGATCAATCAAATTTCCCTTTGCATGAAAGAAATTATTTAGATGATATAAATGTTGAATATTATCAGAGAATGTATCATAAAAAGTCTAACATTAATTTTGTTTTAGATGCTATGTTCGGTTCTACAAATGAACAATATGGAACATCATACAAATCTCGTTATGACGATCCAAAGTATCAATTTGCGGGTAAAACTGGAACATCCCAGGTTAGAAAAATAACTGATCTTGATAGAGAACTAGATTTAGATACTGAACAAATTGAGTACAAAAAAAGAGATCATGCTTTGTATGTTGCTTTTGCGCCATATAAAGATCCACGATATGCAATAAGTGTTATTATTGAACATGGAGGCTCTGGAAGTAAAGCAGCTGCTCCACTCGCAAGCAAATTGATCAAAAGAATTATCGACAGACATAAATTAAGAGAACAATTTAATAACGGAAATACAAGTTTAGCATAATGTTAAGAGAGAGAATACAAGCTAGTAATTACAGTTTTTTAGATAAATTAAGATCTATTGATTATTTATTAATCTTACTAATTATTGCCATAGGATCAATTAGTGTCTTTGCGATTTACTCTACAGAGGGAGGAAAATTTTCATTTTATACAAAAAATCATATAATTAGATTATCAGTATTTTTCAGTTTATTTTTAGTTTTATCTTTTGTGAGAGTCTCAACCTGGTATAAAAATGCTTACTTATTTTACATTGTTGGGTTAATTTTATTAATAACAGTTTTATTTTTTGGAATTTCAGCATCAGGAGCGACAAGATGGATAAACTTATATTTTCTAAATTTACAACCTTCAGAATTAATGAAGATTGCAGTAATAATATGTTTTGCTAGATATTATCATAGAATTCAAAGCTCAGATATTCAAAGCTATAAGTTTTTAATTCAACCAGTTATTCTTTTAATAATTCCTTGTTATCTTGTAATACAGCAACCTGATTTAGGAACTTCTATTTTAATTGCAGGAAGTGGTATTGCTATAATATGGCTGGCAGGATTAAATATTAAATACTTTGTTTACTCAGGATTGTTGTTATTAGTTTCATTACCTTTTGCTATATCTGTTTTAAAACCTTATCAAAAATCTAGAATTCTAACTTTCTTTAATCCTGATAGAGATCCTTTAGGAGCTGGATATCAAATAATTCAATCTAAAATAGCTATTGGATCTGGTGGATTTTTTGGAAAAGGATATTTAAAAGGGACACAAAGTTATCTAGAATTTTTACCTGAAAAACACACAGACTTTATATTTACTTTATTTTCTGAGGAATTTGGATTTCTAGGATCAATTATACTTTTATTTTTATATATATTACTAATTTATAGAATTATTAATGTTGGGTTAGTGTCCAGAAGCTTCTTTGCAAAATTATATTGCTTTGGTTTTGCTACGGCAATTTTCTTATATGTATTTGTCAACATATCAATGGTTTTAGGAATGCTACCAATTGTCGGTGCACCATTACCTATAATGTCTTATGGTGGATCATCTTTATTATCTATAATGTTGGGCTTAAGTATTGTTATGAGTTGTAAAATATACAATCAGGAACAAATATCAGTATATTAACTATTTTCCATCTATAGCAACAATCGTTAAATCATCTTTTTGTATGTGCCCTGCACCAAGAATATCATCAATCATTGTTTTGAGTCTATCGTTGATCGCAGTTGATTGATATTTTTTAATATAATTTTCAAAACCTTCTGATCCTAACATTTCCCCATTTGGATTTTTTATCTCAGTAATTCCATCTGTAAAAATATACATTGAGCTATTTTCAAAAGGTATGGTGTGCTCAGGATATTTCGTTTTAGGCATTATACCCAAAGGAGGACCAGCTTCAGAAAAATTACTGAATGTTCCATCAGCTGATAAAATTAATGGAGGTTCATGACCCGCGCTTGAAAGAAGCAGCTCTTTCTTTTTTGAATCGTATATTCCAATTAACATGGTAACAAACATCCCTCTTGATATAGTTTCACATATTTCATTATTTAATTGAAACAATAAATCAGATGCAGAAAAATTTGTTTTACTTAAGCATCTATACAAACTAGATGCTTTAGACATTAAGAGCGATGACTTTATCCCTTTTCCAGATACATCAGCAACTCCAAATCCGTATTTTCCATCTCCCAAATCGGAAAAATTATAAAAGTCACCCGATACAACTTTTGCAGGAATATTTATTCCAGAAATTGGGAATTCTTTATCCTTATTTTTTGACAATAATGATCTTTGAATTTCCCCTACGATTTCTACTTCCTTTTGAATTTTATTTTTTTCAACCATTTCCTTTGCCATCTTTGCATTCCTAATTGCTAAAGCTGCTGGTGCTGAAAGTGTTTCTAAAAGTTTTCTGTCATCTTCTATAAATAGCTTATCTTGAGTTTTCTTATTTAAACAATGAATAACTCCAATACATTCATTTGCTGCAATCAAAGGTGAACATAAAACCGAATATGTCGTAAAATTTGTTTTATTATCCAAATCAAAATAAAATTCTGCTATCTCTCGAACATCTTTTCTTACATTCCCTACACGAATACATTTTCTTTGCTGTACCGCTTTACCCATAACACCATCTTTTAAATCTAATTCATACTCATCTAAATAATCTTGATGAAGTGAAGCAATACATTCAAATTTTTTCTTTTGCTCATTAATTAGAAAAATATTTGCAGCTTCAGCATTTAGTCTTGCAATGATAACTCGCAATGCATTCATGAGAGTGTCATTTAAATCAAGAGATAATGCGAAGTCTTGATTCATTTTTGTGACAAGCTCTAAATCAACGTTAATTTGTTCAGCCTCTTTTTTTGGTTCGATCGGTTTTTTTGATTTAAATAGGAACATTTATTTAACTAGTATTTTAAGCAATTTTTGGTAAATTTTTCAACAATGGAGATTATCATTAATACACCAAATTTATACATTCACCTACAAGATGCAGTTCTAATGGTTCAGTATGTAATAGATGGATTAATTCACATTACATCGAACATTAAATTATAATCATATTTTTGTGGATCTAATATTTGTAATAATTCTAGGGGGCTTGTGGGGTAGCTTTGCAAATGTTTGCATTTATAGACTTCCTCTAAGTAAGGGAGTTGTATCAGGGAGATCATTTTGTCCAAATTGTAAAAAATTAATTACTTGGAAAGATAATATTCCTGTAATTTCATTTTTATTTTTAAATGGCAAATGTAGAAATTGTAAAAAAAAAA
>CACANA010000005.1 GCA_902533775.1 uncultured Pelagibacteraceae bacterium | reverse complement strand
ATTATCAATAAAAATTTTAAAAAAATGTACATATATCCACATGAATAATTCGGGAAAAATTGATCCCTACGGCTTTAGGGAATATGACGCAAGGTGGGTATACGAAAAAGACATAGATGATGATGGAATCGTTCAACTCGGTAAAGGTCTTGGAACTCAAATAATTAATCGTACAAAAAAAAACAATCCTAGAGTTATAGTTGGCCAAGATTACAGATCTTACAGCGAGCGTATCAAAGAAAAATTAAAAGAAGGTTTGGTTTCAACTGGGTGTAAAATCGAAGATATAGGATTATCCTTATCTCCTATGGTTTATTTCGCACAATTTAATTTAGACTCAGATGCAATTGCAATGGTTACAGCAAGTCATAATGAAAATGGTTGGACAGGTGTAAAAATGGGCATCAAAAAAGGATTAACTCATGCACCTGAAGAAATGAAAGAACTAAAAAATATTACTCTTAATCAAAATTTTATTAATGGTGAAGGAAATATAAAAAAAATTGATGGTTTCCAAGATATTTATAAAAATGATTTGATAACAAAAAACTCATTAAATAAAAAAATTAAAGCAGTTGTTGCATGTGGTAACGGAACAGCTGGAATATTCGCGCCTGAAATTTTAAGAGGTATTGGGTGCGAAGTCGTTGAACTTGATTGCAATCTGGATTGGACTTTTCCAAAATATAATCCTAATCCTGAAGATTTAGAAATGTTACATGCAATTTCAAAAGCTGTGAAAGATAATAATGCAGACATAGGATTTGGATTTGATGGTGACGGAGACAGAGTTGGTGTTATTGACGATAAAGGTAATGAAATCTTTTCAGATAAAATAGGGCTTTTAATTGCTAGAAATCTCTCAAAAGATCATAAAAATAGTAAATTTATTGTTGATGTAAAATCGACAGGTCTATATTCAAATGATAAAGTATTAAAAGAAAATAATTGTGAAACAATTTATTGGAAAACAGGACACTCTCATATCAAAAGAAAGGTAAATGCTGAAAAAGCTTTAGCTGGATTTGAAAAAAGTGGACATTTCTTTTTTAATAAACCTTTGGGATATGGCTATGATGATGGAATTAATTCAGCAATACAGGTCTGTAAGCTACTCGATAAAAATAACAAAAAAATGAGTGAAATACTTGCTGAATTACCAACAACTTATCAAAGTCCTACAATGGGTCCATACTGTAAAGATAGCGAAAAATATGAGGTTATTGATAAATTGGTTGAGGAAATTAAGAAAATTAAAGAAGATAAAATAAAAATTGATGATCAAGAAATTAATGAAATACTAACAGTAAATGGAATAAGATTTTCTTTTAAAGATGGATCCTGGGGATTAATAAGAGCATCTTCCAATAAACCCTCATTAGTAATAGTAATTGAAAGCGCAACTTCTGAAAAAAGAAAGATAAAAATCTTTGAATTTATTGATAATTTAATTCAAAAAACTGGTAAAGTTGGGGATTACGATCAAAAAATTTAAAATTCAACTATAAAGAGTTAATAAAGTTTTAGAGAATCGATTATTATGTAATTGAGGTGGCGGAGGGAGACTGAAACCACCTCGTCTCCTAGGTCACTAAAAATCTATATAAAAACAAAGTACCAATAACATAAAGAAAAACACCAAATAACCTTTGTGTTTTAACTCTATCTAAATCTTGTACTGTTTTTGCTCCAATCCTTGCCATAAATGTGGTTATTGGAACAAAAATTATAAATGCAGGTATATTAATAAATCCAATACTGAGTGGGATATCGGCTTTTAACATCAAGCCAGATGTAAAAAATCCAATTGATCCAAATAGAGCTATTATAAATCCAATGGCTGCAGAGCTTCCTATTGCTAAGTTAATAGGATAACCAAAGTACCTTAGTATAGGAACATTCATCATAGCTCCTGTTATACCCATAGGTGCAGAAATTAATCCTGACAAAAATCCAAATACTATTCTTGGGAAAATATTAAATTTTTTTTTAATTTTTTTTTTCTTTTCCCTTTGTAACAACAAGTAAGCTCCAAAAAAGAAAACAACTGCAGAAAAAAAGAATAATAATGTTTTAGTATTCATCAATGCTGCCATCAATGTTCCAGAGAAAACGCCTATTATTACAAATGTTCCATAATTTTTAATAATATTAAAATCAACAGCGTTGTATTTTCTATGAGTTAATACTGAAGCTGTAGCAGTTAAAATTGTTATTGAGAAAGCTGTCCCTACAGATAAATGCATCAAATAATCTTTATCCACGTTAAATGTTTCAAATACAAAAAATAAAAATGGAACTGAGATTAATCCTCCACCGATACCAAAAAAACCTGCAAAAAAACCAACCGGAACAGCGGCTGCCATCATTAAAAAAATAAAATAAATATTATTAATCTCTAAAAGAGTATTATTCAATTTGACCTGCCGATATACTTTGTGGATTAAACTTTACTTTATCCATTATGTGATCAATTTTCTTAACATCGGCATCTCTTACACACATATTTTCACTTAAATATCTTTTCCAAAAACTAGAACCAGTTTGACCATGAAATAAACCAAGAGTATGTCTCATGATTTGATTTAATTTTGTACCTTTTTTAATTTCTTCTTTTACATACTCAATTAGTTTCTCAACAACTTCTTGTCTTGTTAAAACTTCACTATTATTAAAAATTTGGTTCTCAATATCTGCTAACATGTAAGGGGAATGATAAATTGACCTTCCAATCATAACACCATCTACATGATCTAAATGTTCTTTGATTTGATCAGTAGACGTTATGCCTCCATTAATTATTATTTCTAAATCTTTAAAATCTTTTTTTAATCTATTTACGTATTCATATTTCAAAGGTGGAATATTTAAATTTTGTTTAGGTGTAAATTTTCCTAACATTGCTTTTCTGGCATGGATTATAAAAGTTTTAACACCTGTTTCTTTTAAAATATTCACAAAATTATATAAATTTTCGTATTGATCAACATTGTCATATCCAATTCTAGTTTTAACTGTTACAGGAAGTGTTGTTTTTGAAATCATTTCACTTAGACAATCAGCAACAAGATTAGGTTCTTGAATTAAACAAGCCCCAAATCTATTTTTCTGAACTTTTTTACTTGGACAACCTAAATTTAAATTTATTTCATCATAACCAAATTCTTCACCTAAATATGCTGCATTTCCCAATAATTTTGGAGAAGAACCACCAAGTTGCAGAGCAACAGGTTTTTCTCTCATATCAAATTCTAATAGTTTCTTTTTATCTCCTCTATCAATAGCTTCTGAGACAATCATTTCAGTATAGAGAAGAACGTTTTTACTAATTAGTCTTAAGAAAAATCTTTCATGTTTGTCTGTGCAGTCCATCATTGGAGCAACAGAAACAGTTCTATTTAATCTAGACATATTTTTTGAGTTTGCTTGATATATTAATTTTTTTTTCGTTTACATAATCTTGATGATTTTGCTCAATTTTCCCAAGTTCATATTTGTAATTAACCATGATTCCAAATGACCTTTTAAATCCTACATCAGAAACGTTAGCATTAACTACAATATCGTCAATTTCAGCTCCATTTTTTAAATGAAACCTACAAACATCATTAATGGGAAAACCTAGATCATTTTTTTGTACAGCTAAGTAATTTAAAGCAAGTTTTGTAAGTAAATCTTTATTATCAATAAATTTTCTATCTCCAATTTTAAGATCTAAAGATTTTAAAAACTCAACTTTTACAAAATTATCTTTTTGAACAATTTCACTAAGTTTCTCATTTTCTGAAGATTTTACCCAATCTGCAAAACCTTGCATCGGTGATAAAGTTCCAAAATTTTTTACATCAGGTAACTCTTCTTGCAATTCGTATACCACCCTCTTGATTAAGAAGTTACCAAGCGTAACTCTTGAAAGACCCTCTTGGCAGTTGCTAATTGAATAAAATGTAGCTGTATCATAATTTTCGTTTTTTCCATCATTTGGTCTTGTCAATTCTTGAATAGATTTTGCTAAACCTTTGGTTAATGCAATCTCAACAAAAATTATTGGCTCATCTTCTAATGCTGGATGAAAATAAGCAAAAAATCTTCTGTTTTCTCCTAATCTAATTTTCAATTCATTCATATCTTTCATTGAATGAACTTTTTCATATTTTAATAATTTTTCTAATATCGCAGCTTTTGTATCCCAAGTAATTTTTCTTAATTTTAAAAATCCAGGATTGAACCAGTTTTTAAATATATCTATCAAGTCATAATCTAATTCCTTTAATTCAGGATTTTTTGTTAAAAACATTTGTAGATCTTCCCTTAAAGAAACAATTTCTGCTGTTCCATTTGGTGCCATGTTTAATCTAACAAACAATTCTTTTCTAGTTCCCGATGTAATTCTTGATAAATTTAAAATCGATCTACTATTTTTATTTTCGGTATAGTCTTTTATGGCGTTATCAATATTAGCTGTATCAGGTTTATATTTTTCATTTACTTGAAGTAAGAATTTTAATTTATCTTCATGAGATAAGTTATGGTATCTAAAAAGAATATCTCTTGCTAATGTAATTCCAAATGCTGCTCCTTTAGATGATAACAAGTCATCACATAGCTCAATTAAATCTCTTTTTTTAGAGAATTTTTTTAATGATTTTTTCTCTAAAATTTTTTGACCAGCATCAGCTATTGTCTCGAATATTCTTTTTATATTTAACATGGTGTTTTTTATATATTAAAAACCTAAACTTTTACCCATTATTTTGTCAGGTAACCAAGTCACAATCTCAGGAAAAATACATAAAATAAGTATAGCTAGAGCCATAATTATCATAAATGGAATAGATCCTTTTAAAATTTCTGACAAACTAACATCTGGTGTTATGCCTTTAATTATATAAAGGTTTAATCCAACGGGTGGTGTAATAAGACCAATTTCCATATTAATCGTAAATACAATTGCAAACCAGTACGGATCAAATCCCAGTTGAGTTATAACTGGCAATAATATTGCTGAAGTCATAACAATTACAGCAACTGGAGGTAAAAAGAAACCTGCAATCAACAGAAATATATTTATTAAAATAAATACTACCCATTTATTAGAGCTCATCTCTACCATACTTTGAGCTAAGGATTGAGTTACGTAAAGTTGTGATAATGTAAATGCAAAAAGATAAGAAGCTGCGATAATAAACATTATCATCACACTTTCTTTCATTGAAACTTTAACAATATTCCATATTTTTTTTGGTTGGTAAATTTTGTAGACAACTGCAATCAAAACAAAAACTAAAAAAGCTCCTACTCCTGAAGCTTCAGATGGAGTAGCAACACCACCATATAAAACATATAAGACACCAGCAATGATTGCTAGGAAAGGAAGTATTCTTGGTAAAACTTCAATTTTTTCTTTGAAAGTTGGAGGTGTTCTATTTTTTAAAGCTTTAGCTGAATCTTTATCTATAAAGTAACTGTGTATCAGTGCCCAGATAGCAAACATACCTGCAAGCATAAATCCTGGTATCAATCCGCTTAAAAATAATCTTCCAATCGATGTTCCAGTTGCAATACCATAAACAATTAAAACAATACTTGGAGGTATTAAAACTCCTAATGTTCCTCCCGCTGCTATAGTGCCTGTTGCAATTTGGTCTGAGTATCCTCTTTTTCTCATTTCAGGAATTCCCATGGTACCAATTGCAGCACAGGTTGCAGGACTTGATCCACTAAGTGCAGCAAAAATTGAGCAAGCTCCTATATTAGAGATAACTAGTCCACCAGGTACTCTCCATAACCATCTGTCTAATCCTGTATATAAATCTTTTCCTGCTGGGGAATTAGCAACTGCCATTCCCATTAAGATAAACATTGGTATTGAAAGCAGGACAAACGAATTTAATCCTGCATAGAAAGTTTCAGCAAAAACATCAAGCATTTGGAAACCTTCGAAGGCAACTAAAAGAGCTATTGATACAAAGCTTAAACCAAAAGCAATTGGTATTCCCGAAAATAAAACTATCAAAGTAAAAACGGCAACGATTATTGCAATTATTAATGGATCCATTAGCTAGCATCCCTTTCGTCTATAAGCTTAATTATTTCTGCTATATATTGTAAAATCATTAACGCAGCCCCTATCATCATTGAGGAATATGGTACCCACAAAGGAGGATCCCAAACAGTTCCTGTTGAATAATTTTTAGTAAACGCTTCCTCAACCATTAAAAAACCAAAATAAAATAAAATTAGGAAGAATAATAAACTGACTAATGAAGTAAAAATTTTAAGTCTTAAAATATTTTTTTTTGATAAAAAATCATAAATCCACTCCATGCTGACATGAGCTTTTTCACTTAAAACATATGCACTTCCTATAAATGTTGAAGCAACTAGAAGCATTGTAACAAGCTCAGTTTGCCAAGTGATTGCTCTTTGAAAAAAGTATCTCTCGAAAACTAATTCTACGATTACAAGAATAGATAAAAGTAAAGCTAAAACAGCAAAAGCTCCACAAGCTCTTGAAACATAATCACAGAATTTTAAGTATTTTTCTTTCATAAAAAAACCCCTACTTATAGAGAATAAATAGGGGTTCTTTATATATTATTTTATTTAACTGCTAAAGCCATTTCCATTAGCTTATCGCCACCTGGAACTTTTTCAGCAAAAGCTTTGTGGGATGATTTTATTGCAATATCAACCCATGCAGCATGATCCTTAGCATCCATATACACTAATTTAACACCTGCAGCTTTGTATGCTTCCTCAAACTTTTTATCTAAGTTTTCTACTTGAGCTGTCATATATTTCTCAGCAACTTTTCCTGCTTTCATCAAAGCCACTTGTTGGCTTGAATTTAATGCATTGTAGCTTTTCTTAGACATTAAAATTGGTTCATACATAAACCATAAACCAAATTTTCCTGGAGGAGTTGCACATTTTACTTGTTCGTAAATTTTGTAACTTACAAAACTTCCTGAACTAGTATTTGCACCTGTTAATACACCAGTTTGTAATCCAGTATAAATTTCAGATGATGGCATACTTTGTATACCTGCACCAGCAGCCTCTAACATTTGGTTGAAAGCTTTTCCTGCAGCTCTCATCACTTGTCCTTTAGCATCACTTGGATTTTTGATACATTTAGTTTTTGATGCAAAACCACCACCTAACCATGCATCAGATAGTACTACAACACCAGCATCACTGATTATTTTTTTAATCTCAGTCATCATTGGACCTTTATTAAATCTCAATGCATGCTCATGATTTTTTACAGTTCCTGGCATTAATGTAGCATCAAACTCTGGATGGAATTTTGATGCATAAGCTAATGGGAAAGCAGAAATATCTAATTGACCTGTGGTCATAGGCTTCCACTGTTCTTTTGGCTTATAAAGTGACTTAGCTGGATAAATTCTGATTTCTAAATCAACGTTTGCTTTTTTTACTTCATCAGCAATAATTTGTACCATTTCATGACGTGGGTCAAAAGAGCCATCAGCTCTTGGTGTACCTGGCCATTGGTGACTTGCTTTTAATGTAACTGCGTATGCAGATCCTACTATTGAAAAAGCTATAATTATTGAAGACAAATATAATGTTATTTTTCTTAACATAGTTTTCCCCTTTTTATTTATAATGGTGATATTAAATTGAACTTGAGCAGAAGAGTCAATATAAGGAAATGACGTACTTATTATGGATGGTCCTTTAAAAAATTTATTAGTTGTTGATCTTACTAGGGTTTTAGTAGGTCCATATTGTACAATGATTTTATCTGATCTCGGTGCACGTGTAATTAAAGTAGAAGCACCAGAAATTGGTGACGATTCAAGAAAGTTTGGACCTTTTGTAAAAGACTATTCAGCATATTTTATGTCACTTAACAGAGGAAAAGAAAGTATTGCTCTTAATTTAAAAAATGAAGAAGATAAAAAAATCTTTGATAAAATTTTAGCAAAAGCAGACATTTTAGTAGAAAATTTTAAACCAGGTACTTTAGAAAAATGGGGATATGGGTGGAAAGATGTGAGCATAAAATATCCAAAATTAATATATGCATCTGCATCTGGTTTCGGTCAAACTGGCCCTTTAAAAGAATTACCCGCTTATGACATGGTAGTTCAAGGAATGGGTGGACTGATGAGTGTCACAGGTCACCCAAATAGCGAACCAACAAGAGTTGGAACATCAATTGGTGATATTACAGCGGGCCTTTTTACTGCAATTGGAATTAATGCAGCTTTGTATGATAGACAAAAAACAGGTAAAGGAATGTTTATAGATGTTTCAATGTTAGACTGCCAAATTGCAATTTTGGAAAATGCAATTGCAAGATATTTATCTAAAAATGAAATTCCTAAACCTATGGGATCCAGACATCCTTCAATTGCTCCATTTGAGGCATTTAAAACAAAAGATAGTTATATAATCATTGCTGCAGGTAACGATAAATTATATGAAAAACTTTGTGAAGTATTAGGAATACCTGAAATGATCAGTGATAAAAGATTTAATACTAATTCTCTTAGATGTGAAAATATGAATGAACTAAAATCAATTTTTGAAGATAAACTTTCTTCAAAAAATACTTCTGAATGGGTAAGTGAAATGGAAAAATTAAAGATACCTTGTGGACCAATATTTAATATTAAAGAAGCAGTAGAAAATCCTCAAGTAGAGGCGAGAAACATGATTGTTAAGGCCTATCATAAAGTAGTTGGTGATTTTAGATTAGCAGGTAATCCAATAAAGATGTCCTCTTATGAAGATAAAAGTACCAGAGGGGATATTCCTGATCTTGATGAACACAGGGAAAAAATACTAAAAGAGTTTTCTTAATTAAGAATTATTTTCTTCTTCGTTTACGTTTTCTGAAACTTGTTCTTCTGCTTCTGAAACTTGATCTAGTGATACATCATCATTTTCTTCAGCCTCACTTGGAGCTTCAACATTAACATCAGGTTGAGTTGATGGAGATAATTCAGCAAGATCTTCTTTTGAAACTTGAATTTTTTCAGGGATTTTTCTAGCTCTTTTCGAAGGAAGAATTGGTACACCACTTTTAGAGATTTCACCTTTATACAAATTCTCAAAATCATCTCCAATATCTTCATCTTCTTCAGCAGTATCATCAATTTGTTCTACATGTTTTCTAAGTTTGTAAACTGCAGCTTCAGTTAAATCTGGAACTTTAATTGTCTCTTCAGCTATTTCTCTTAAAGCAATAACTGTGTGCTTATCGTTATCTCTATCTAATGTAGGTTCAATTCCTGAATTAAGTTGAGTAGCTCTTTCTTTAGCTACCAAAACTAATTCATAAGGGCTATCTACTTTATCTATGCAGTCTTCAACGGTAACTCTTGCCATGGGCGATTAAATATACTCCAAGATCAACAAAATCAAGTATTTTTACACTAAAATTGGATTTAATTTTTTTCTAACTAAAAAAAGAAGAATAAAAGAAATAAGTATATAAAGTGCAGATATTATAGCAATTTTCTCAATTGAAAATCCGATATCAATTAAAATACCAAAAAGAGCAGTTCCGAAAGCTGTTGAAAAAACCATAAGTGCAGTGGTCAAAGCTTTAATAGATCCAATATGCTTTACACCATAAACTTCAGCCCAAGTAGAAGATCCCAAAACGTTTGCCAAACCATTTGATATTCCAATTAAACCTAAAAATATAAATGCAGTAAATTGTGCATCAAAATAAATAATTACAAAAGTTGATAAAAATAAAGGAATATTCATAAATATTAAAAGTTTTCGACTTGTGAATTTATCAATTAAGAAACCAGATATTAAAAGTGTAATTACTGAAAATACTGAATAAGACATAAAAGACTGGGCAATTACAAATGGTCCCCAATTTTTTGAATCAGTAATAAATGACTGATAAACAAATACACCTGTTGCTATCCAAGGCATGGCCAACATATTCATACTTACTATATAAAATTTATAATCTTTTATTACTTCAATTCTTTTCCATTGCTTAATATTTTCCTCTTTAAATTCTTCACCTTCAGTGCTTTCTCTCGTATCAAGTTTAACAGTTCGAACTAAAAAGAATGATGCAATCGGCAAAAATATTAAAATTAATAAAGCAATTACTGTCCAAATATTTTGCCAAGTCGTTAATGACAACAAAAATACCATTAAAACAGGTAAAATAAATTCAGCACTTGATAAACCAAACCAACAAATACTTAATGCCCTACCCCGTGATTTTGTAAAATATCTTGAAACTGTTGTTGTTGCAGTATGAGACATCATTCCTTGTCCTGAAAATCTCATTAAGAAAATTGCAATGAATAAAAAAACTATAGATGATATTTTTGAAAAGAAAAAACAAGAAAAAGATAAAAGTAATGTTACATAGATTGCAAATCGGAAAATATTTATATCATCAATTTTCTTTCCAACCCAAATAAGTAATAAACTACTACACAATGTTGCTGTTGCATATATTGAGCCAAATTGTCCGTGAGTTATCGATAGTGTCTCTCTTATACTTGTATTGAATATTCCAAGAAAAAAACTCTGTCCAAAGCTTGAAAAAAATGTAAATATAAATCCAAATACAATTACTTTTAAACTTAAATTTTTAAACATAAAAAAATATGACTTCTAAAGTTGCTTTCATAGGTCTTGGTGTAATGGGTTATCCAATGGCAGGATATATATCAAAAGCAGGACATAATGTAACTGTTTTTAACAGAACAAAATCAAAAGCAGAAAAGTGGATTGGTGAATACAAAGGTAATATGGCTGATACACCATCTGAAGCTGCTAAAGATGCTGATTTTATTTTTACCTGTGTTGGGAATGACGATGATTTAAGACAAGTCTCTTTAGGCGATAATGGATTATTTCATAATGCTAAAGAAGGAAGTGTATATATAGATAATTCAACAGTGTCTGCTGAAATTTCTAGAGAACTTTATAAAGCTGCAAAAGATAAAGGATTTGGTTTTTTAGATGCTCCTATATCAGGAGGACAGTCAGGTGCTGAAGGTGGAATATTAACTGTCATGGTTGGTGGAGATGAAAGTGATTTTAAAAAAGCGGAGCCAATAATTGATTGTTATAGTAAAAAAGTAACTTTGATTGGACCATCAGGCAGTGGACAATTAACTAAGATGGTTAATCAAATGTGTATTGGTGGTTTGGTTCAAGGTTTATCTGAAGCAGTAAATTTTGGAATTAATGCAGGTTTAGATATGGATAAAGTTATGGAAACTATTTCAAAAGGTGCAGCTCAGTCATGGCAAATGGAAAATAGATATAAAACTATGGTAGCAGATAAATTTGATTACGGATTTGCTGTGGATTGGATGAGAAAAGATTTAAAAATTTGTATTGAAGAAGCAAAAAGAAATGGTTCACCTGTACCAGTAACTGAAATTGTAGATAGCTATTATGCTGAAGTTCAAAAAATGGGTGGAAATCGTTGGGATAGCTCTAGCTTAATAGCTAGATTAAAAAAGAAAAAATAATTGTGTCTACCACTGTTCCCTACTACGAGGATTTTTCCGAAATAAAAAAGAAAATTTGGTTAATGCTAACTGATGCAGTTACTAATAGGTCTTCACCATTTAGAATACCTGTTTTTTCGTGTGGAAGTGAAGATAATATTGAAAGTAGAATTGTTGTTCTTAGAAAATCAGATAAACAAAATAATTTAGTTCAATTTCACAGTGACATTAGATCTGATAAAATTAAAATCTTAGAAAAAAACCCAAATTCATCGATGTTATTTTATGATAAAGATGAAAAAATTCAGGTTAGATTAAAAGTTGAAGCAATTATCAATCACAATAATGATATAACAAAACAATCTTGGGAAAAAACCCAACATATAAGTCGTAAGTGTTACTTAGTAGATAATGGACCAGGTACAGAGTCTGATATTCCAACATCTGGTTTAAAACCTGAATTAGATAATTTTGATTACACAAAAGAACAAAGTGAAGAAGGATATAAAAACTTCACTGTTATACAGTGTAAAATTAAATCTATTGAGTGGTTGTATTTAGCTGCAAAAGGTCATCGAAGAGCTAGATTTGACATTGATAATAGTAAAGATACTTGGTTGGTACCATAATGAAAAAATATGAAGCTATGGTTTTGTCATGTATGGATCCAAGGTTTCAGCCAAAAGTTTTTAATTATTTAAAGAAAAAAAAATTAACTGGAAAATATAGCTCATTTACTATTGCTGGAGCTGCCATCGGAGTAACTTCTAAAAAATTTAAAAAATGGCAATCAACCTTTTTGGATAATTTATCAACTTCAATAAAGTTACATAATATAAGTAAATTAATAGTAATTAATCACGAAGATTGTGGTGCAGCTAAAATAGTGAATGGAAAGAAAGAATTTAATTCAACTATTGAAAAGAAAATTCACAAGGATTCTTTTAAAAAAATTAAATTAATTATAGATAAAAAATTCCCAGAGTTGAAAATAAATTTTAAAATTTTGTCGCTAAAAGATTAATCTTTCAAAGTCCCTTAATTATTATATTTGTCCCCTCAGCATTATCCAATCTTATTTGTTTTATTGGTTTATATTCCTCTGAATTATACCACTCTAGCGCCCTCTCATAACTTGGAAATTTTAGAACTATTATTCTTGGAAATTTAGTTTCACCATCAAATATTTGATATTCACCATTTCTAACTAAAAATTCTCCATCAAATTTTTTTACAATTGGATTAACTTTTTCAATGTACTCTTTATAATTTTCTGGATTAGTTACTCTTAATTGTGCAATTACATACCCAGCTGGCATATTAAAAAACAGTTTTTACGTATCTTTTCCAATTGTCTTGGTAATGTTTTGCGTTCTCAGTAATTTTACCTATTTCTTCATCAGTAAGTTTTCTAACTACTCTTCCAGGTGCTCCAACTACTAATGAGTTATCTGGGATCTCTTTATTTTCAGTTATTAATGCTTTAGCACCAATGATGCAGTTTTTGCCAATTTTTGCATTATTTAAAATGACAGCTCCAATACCAATTAAACTATTGTCTCCTATTGTACATCCATGAAGCATAACGATATGACCGATAGTAACATTTTTACCAATTCTTAATGGACAACCTGGGTCAGTATGCAAAACGCTTCCATCTTGAACATTTGAACCTTCACCGACATGAATATTTTCATTATCACCTCTAATTACAGCATTAAACCAAACACTAGAGTTTTTTTCTAATGTGACATCTCCAATAATAGTTGCATTTGGTGCTACCCAATTTTCGCCAGAGTTTTTTGGTTTTTTATCTTTTAAATCGTAAAACATAATTTATATATTATTACATTATGCCTATTAAAACACCAGTATGTGATTTTGGAAAAAAAGCAGAAAACTTTGAATTAAAATCTACAGAGAATAAATTAATATCCTTAAATGATATCAAAGGTGAAAATGGAACTTTGATAATGTTTATTTGTAATCATTGTCCTTATGTAAAAGCAATTATAAAAGATGTTGTGGAGGATTGTACAAAGCTTAATGATTTAGGAATAAATTCAGTTGCTATATGCTCTAATGATCCAATTAATTATCCAGAAGACTCTTTTGAAAAAATGATAGAGTTTGCGATTAAACATAAGTTTAATTTTCCTTACCTAATTGATGAAACACAAGACATTGCAAGAAGATATGATGCTGTGTGTACTCCTGATTTTTTTGGTTATGATAAAGATTTTGGTCTTCAATATAGAGGAAGAATTAGAGAATTAAGAGAACTAAAGCCTGTTAGATCTGGAGATAGTGATTTATTTTTAGCCATGAAACAAGTTTCAGAAACAGGTAAAGGTCCAGAAGAACAATTCCCAAGTATGGGTTGTGGCATAAAATGGTCATCTAATTAATGTATTTAATTATTACAACAACTTTCCCTCCTGATGTTGGTGGTATGCAAAATCTAATGTGGGGTTTGGCAAGATCCTTATCAAAAATTGATATGGTTAAAGTTTTTGCTGATCATCATGAGGACCATAAAAAGTTTGATGATAAAGTTTCATTTACCATTGAAAGAGTTAGTGGTGTTAAATTATTAAGAAAATATAGAAAATCTTTACTAATAAATGAATATTTAAACGAAAATAAAAATATAAATTGTATCATTGCAGATCACTGGAAAAGTTTAGAACTTATAAAGTCTCCAAATAAGAAAATATGTTTAATTCATTCTAAAGAAATTAATCACCCTAAAGGATCTAGGTTAAATAAAAAAGTTCTAGAAGTTTTAAATAATGTTGATCATGTGGTTGCAAACTCAAACTTTACGAAAAATTTAGCGGTTAGTCTTGGAGTTGAAGAAAAAAGATTAATAGTCATAAATCCAGGTGTAGATCCCGTTGAAGAAATTCCAAAAGATGACCTTAAACAAGCAGAAGAAATGCTAAAAGGAAAAAAACAAAGGCTAATTACTGTTTCTAGATTTGACAAAAGAAAAAATCATGAAAAAGTTATAATGGCTATTAGGAATTTAAAAGAGAAATATCCCAATATCACTTACACTTGTATAGGATACGGAGATGAAGAAGAAAATTTAAAAAAATTAGTGATAGAATTAAAACTTGATAAATATGTAAATTTTTTAAGCGATATATCTAATGAATTGAAAAATGCATTAATTGCAAAATCAAATATTTTTATAATGCCATCAATAATTCACAAAACTTCAGTCGAGGGGTTTGGAATTTCATTTATTGAGGCTGCACAATATGGGATACCATCAATAGGTGGTAA
This sequence comes from uncultured Pelagibacteraceae bacterium, assembly GCA_902533775.1. Classification (GTDB taxonomy): domain Bacteria; phylum Pseudomonadota; class Alphaproteobacteria; order Pelagibacterales; family Pelagibacteraceae; genus Pelagibacter. The sequence goes on along the minus strand of CACANA010000005.1, from coordinate 35,898 downwards.
AGATGGTGGTGCTTCTGATGCAATTGTTCATAATAAAACGGGATTAATTTGTGATGGTAATAGTCTAGATGAAATTTATTCTAGTATAGATAGTTTATTTGAAGGTAATAAATATATTGAGTTTGGAAAAGAGTGCAAAAATCATTCCGAAAATTTTCTTTGGGATAAGATAATTGAAAACTACAAAAGAATCTTATAAAGTTAATGAATGCTAGATAAATTTAATGGAATAATTTATTTAAGTATTTTTATCGTTCATTTTATTGTTTATGCCGTTTACGCTTTCAGAACAGTGGTTGCAACAAAATCATTTTTAGATCAATACAATATAGATCATTCTGCGGCTGTGATGGTTAGATTTTTTGGTGCTCCATTTATTGCATCAGTTTTAGTGGCACTTTACATAATGTTAATCAAAGCAGATGGTTTGACTGGAACATGGGGTTTCTTTACACTAATTTTTGCACAAAACGTTTTATATTTTTTAATTGGGATATATACAATTTATATCAATAAGCTTGGACATAATGAAAAAACAAATAGTGAAGGTGTCATTGCATCTGGAATTTTAACAGTGCTAAGTGGAATTCTTTGCTACGGTCTAGCTGATAAAATTTATATTTAATTTTTTTTTCTAAAAGTTGAAAAAATTTGCCATCCAATAATTGTTATTGTAATTAATAAGATTATTAGTGTTATAGGCCTATCCCATAAAAAGTTAGGTGAACCATCACTTATTAAAAGTGATCTTCTCAATGTTTCCTCCATTAACCCCCCGAGTACAAAAGCTAATATTAAAGGTGGCATGGGAAAATCATAGAGCCTTAAAAAAGTTGCAACCAATGCAATTCCTATCATTAAAAAAATATCGAAATTGTTAAATGACATTAAATAAATTCCTGTCACTGAGAAAAATAAAATTAAAGGAATTAAGTAATTTCTGGGTACTGCTAAAATTCTAGCAATATAGGGAATTAATGGTAAATTTAAAATTAAAAGTACAACCATACCAATATACATTGACATGATAACCGACCAAAAAATTTCAGGGTTAGTTTGATAAAGTCTTGGTCCTGGTTGAATACCAAATCCTAAAAGAGCTCCGAGCATTACAGCAGTTGTTCCACTTCCAGGAATTCCTAATGTTAGTAATGGAACAAATGAACCAGAGCAAGCAGCATTATTTGCAGTTTCTGGAGCTGACAAACCATGAACGCTACCTTTTCCAAATTTTTGTTTTTCTTCTTCGTTTACATAATTTCTCTCCATTCCATATGCTAAGAAAGATGCAATTGTTGCTCCTGCGCCAGGTAAAACACCAATTAAGAAACCAAGTATAGATGACCTAGGTATTGTTTTAGCCATTTTAATTGTTTCCTCTTTATTTACTTTAATTGAGCCTAATTCTGTTAATGAAATTTGTTTTGCAGCTCTGTTTGGATCTTTCCCTCTAAAAATAATCGTTAGAGCTTCACTCATTGCAAATGTAGCCATTACAATTAATACAAAGCTTATTCCATCAGTTAAATTCATATTATTAAATGTAAATCTTGTTATATCTGATAAAGAGTCTTGTCCTACAGTTGCTAACATTAATCCTAAAACAACCATCATCATTGCCTTTAAAAACTGTCCTTTTGATGAAAATGCAGAAATGGCTGTTAACCCTAAAATCATTAATGCAAAATAATCAGGTGATCTAAAAGCTAAACTTACTTTTGACAAACTAGGGGCTGCAACTAATAAAAATATTGCAGAAATTGTTCCTCCAGCAAATGAACTATAGGCTGCTATCGCTAAAGCTTTACCAGCTTTTCCTTGTTGTGCCATTGGATAACCATCAAAAGCAGTAGCAACAGTTCCTGGTATTCCAGGAGCATTTAACAAAATTGAAGATGTAGATCCTCCAAATACTGCACCATAGTAAACACCAGCCATTAAGATTAAACCCGTTGATGGATCAAAGCCGTAGGTAATTGGTATCATTAATGCAATTGCAGTCATTGGTCCAAGTCCTGGCAACATTCCAATTATTGTTCCAGCAAAACAGCCAACCATCACCATTAAAATATTCGTTAATGATAACGCAGTTGATAATCCAATTAGTATTCCTTCGATCATCCCATGACTCCAATATATTTTAAAAACGGATCACGAAGATATATATTTAGTAAACCATGCAATAAATACATAAATGCAGCAACAAATGGAAAAGATAAAATAAACATCAATCCCCATCTTCTTTCACCTAAGAAATAGTAAGATGCAAAAAGAAATAAAGAAGTTGATATAAAATATCCAATTTTCAAAATTACAGCTGCATATATTAGTGAGATAATTATTAGATAGATTATACTTTTATAATCTAAGTGTTTATGATTTACCTCTGTAGTAATTTTCTCAGGTAAAATTATTTTTAAACTCGATAAAATTATTCCTGCCCAACCTAAATATATTGGAAAAGTCCTAGCATTGAATGGTGCATTCTCATCAAATGCAAATACTTGAATGTTGTAAGCAGTATATAAATAAAATACTGATAAAACTAAAAAAAGCAGTGAGATAAATTTTGTAGGACTTATTCTCACTGCTTTACATTTTTTAATAATCTATAAAGATTATATTACTCCAAGTTTTTTCATCAGAGCTGTCATTTCAACTGTTTGTTTTTCTAAGAACGCATCAAATTTAGAACCTGGGTTATATATATTTACCCATGCATTTCTTTTTCTAACAGCTTCCCACTCTGGTGTCTTTTGAACATCACCAAGCATTTTAGAGATTTTGTTATAGTCACTCATACTCATGCTTTTTGGTGCAAAGAAACCTCTCCAGTTAACAAACTGAACATCATATCCTTGCTCTTTTAATGTTGGAGCTTCTGGTGCATCACCTACTCTTTCAGGAGCTGTGATACCAATTATTCTTACTTGATCTCTAGCACCCATTACTTCACCTAAGCCTGTTGAAAGTATTTGAGTTTCTCCAGATAAAAGTCCAGCAAGTGCTTTTCCACCAGCATCATATGGAACATAGATAACATCGTTTGGATTTGCTCCAGCTGCTTGGAAAGCTAACGCACCAATTAAGTGGTCCATGCTTCCTCTTACAGATCCTCCAGCCATTTTAATTGACTTTGGATCTTTTTGATATTGATCAACTGCATCTTTGAAATTTTTGATAGGTGAATTTTTTGCAACAACTATTGCACCATAATCTCCAATTACACCTGCAATTGGTTTAACATCTTTATAAGATAAAGTGCCAGTACCTTTTACATAACCCTTGTGTCTTGTAATTGATCTTAACACCAATGGTGTTGACTGAACTAAAACTGTATCTTTCGGAGCGTTATTGATTAGGTAAGCCAAAGCCTTACCACCTCCACCACCTGACATGTTTTCAAATGATGCACTTTTCAAAAAACCAGCTTTTGTTAATGCTTCTCCAGTACCTCTAGCAGTTCCATCCCAACCACCACCAGCACCACCGCCAATTAAAAAATGTAATTTTTCAACTGCAAATGAACTTGTTGATGAAAATAGAAGGAAAGCAGAGAATAAAACTGAAATAAAAGTTTTAATTAGTTTCATTATTTCCTCTCTTATTATATTTATGAAACCATCATTAAACATAAGTTATAAATTTTAGTCAATGCTCAAATATAATTTTTCCAAAAACATAAAGGAATATATTTTAGCTTTAGTAGGTAGTTATAAAGCTCTATTTATAGGACTTGTTGGTGGATACTTAGGTACTTTAATTAATCTACCTTTGCCCTGGTTATTAGGATCTTTGGGTTTGAATTTATGTTTCGCATTTACAAATTTTAAAATAGTTTTTCCAACTAAATTATTAAATCCTATATTTTTAATTGTTGGTATAATTCTAGGTGGAACTTTAAATGTAACTCTTTTATATAAAATCCATTTGTGGATTTTCTCATCACTGGCAATGTTGATTTGTACAATTGTAAGCACCGTCCTTGCTGGGTATTATTTTTTTAAAGTTTGTAAATTTAGTAAATTCATTTCAGTTTTGGCAGCTCTTCCAGGTGCCTTTGTTCCAATATCAGCAGCCTTATTAGAATTTGGTAAAAGCAAAAATGATAAAGGTGTATTAATTCCTCAGGCTACCAGAGTGATATTTATAGTAAGTTTTGTTCCTATTTTTTTTATTAATAATTTAGGTTTCTCAGAAATGACGGGTTACAATTATGAAAATATCTATAATGAAAGGTATTTTTTAGAAATATCATTTTTGCTAATAATTTGTTTTATTTTTGCAAATATCTTAAAAAATTATAAAATTCCATCACCTACTTTAGTTGGTGCAATGGCTTTATCTGGTACTTTTTATACCTTTGAAATAATTAATGCCAGATTCCCAGATGCATTTATAAACATTGCATTTGTATTTCTTGGAACAGCTTTAGGCACAAGATTAAATGGATTAAAAATTAAAGAATTATTGTTTTTTATATTTCATGGAATTGTAGTTAGTTCAATTTTAGTAATTGTTGCAATGATAACTGCTTATTTGCTCACTTACATAGGGTTTGAATTTATCCCAACTTTTTTAAGTTTTGCTCCTGGAGGAATTCATGAAATGGTTGTCATTAGTGTTGCTTATAACATTGATCCAATATTTGTAAGCTACCATCATTTTTTAAGAATTTTTATAATAGTTTTATTTTTGCCTTTTTTATTATCAAAATTTAGAAAAACTAAGTAATAGCTTCTTGCATTCTTTGAAATACTTTGTCTGCTGAAAGTTTAGTCAAATCAGAAACTTGAATTGCTCTAAAATTTTCTCTTTCAATACTTACTTTTTTAGCTGTGGTATGTGATCCAAATAAAACTAACCCTTTTGCATTTAAATGAGCAGCCATATGTGCTGGTCCAGTATCATTAGCAATTACAAAAGAACTATCTTTTATCAAAGTTGATAATTGAGAAATATTTAAAGCTCTTTCATTGTTAAGTATTATTTTAGCATCTATTTCATTAGCAATTTTAATTTCATTTGGCCCAGGCGCTACAACTAATTGGTATTTATTTTCAAATTTTTCTTTAATTTTCTTTATCAGCTCATTGTAAAAAGGCCATCTTTTGATAGTTAAATGAGCGGATGAAAAAGGAAATAAAATTATATATTTTTCAAGTTTATAAATACTTTTTAGATTAGAAATATCCTCACAACTCCAATTGAAGTTTGGCTTTAAAACATTTTTAGTGATCAAACCAGATTTATTTAATTGATGTTCAAATCGATTTAAAACTGGACCTTTGTCAAATTCTTCTTTTGTTATCTCTTTTGGTAATGTGGTAGATGTAGATGACCAAATTTCTAATCCTTCTTTAGGATGCAATATTTTTTTATAAAACCTTGATCTACTAGAATTTTGTAAATCATAAATTTTGGAAAACCTATATTTTTTAATTTCTCTCATTAAAAGATATAAATAAATAAGGTTAAATCTAGATTTACGTTTATCTATTATGACATCTTTTATAAATGGGTTTTTTTTTAATAATTCATAATAAGGTTTAGTTGATAATATGTACAAATTATCATCTTTATGATTTTCAAATATATCTTGAATCGCCCCACTCGCTTGCGCTATATCACCTAAAGAACCGTGTTTTATAATAAGTATATTAGACATATTTTTAACAACTTAACATAATATGAATTAATATGAATAAAATTTTAGTTGAAGTATCTGTTGGAGAATTATTAGACAAAATTTCGATTTTAGAAATTAAATTAGAAAAAATTAAAGATCTTGAAAAACTTAAATATATAAAAGATGAATATGATATTTTAAAAAATCAATTAAGTGAAAATATTAAAGATTTTAAAAAAATTCAAAATTTGTATGTCTCTTTAAAGGAAATTAATTCAAAGCTTTGGGTAATAGAAGATGATAAAAGATTATGTGAAAAAAAATCTGAATTTGGTGAAAAGTTTATTAAATTATCAAGAGATGTTCATTTCTTAAATGATGAAAGAGCTAATTTAAAATTAGAAATAAATAATAAAACTGGGTCTAAAATAAAAGAAATTAAGGAATACACTAAATATTAATTTTGTTCCCAATCAAATCTTTGAAAAGAATCAAATATTTTAAAAATACCTTGCGACCATTGACTACAAACTTTTGAAAATTCTGGGTCATCCATATTTAAGCATTTGAGTGATGCTATTTTGATCTCATCTTTTTTTATAACAGCAAAATCTATAGGTGGTCCGACTGTTAAATCACTTTTTAATGTCGAGTCCATTGATATCAGTGCACATCTCGATGCATCGCCAATTGAAACTTTTGGGGTAATTACTCTATCTAATATTGGTTTTCCATATTTAACTTCTCCTATAACTAAATAAGGTTTACTGTCGGCTGGACGAATATAATTTCCCTGAGGATAAACTAAATATAATTCTGGTGATTGGTTTTTTATTTGGCCACCAACAATAAATGTTGAACCTAGTAAAACGCTATCGGTGTTAATGCCTTGTGGAGATGAATGTTCAATATTGAGAGATCCTATATATGACGCAATTTGCTCAAAGTCACTGCAGGTATTTAAATTCATAATTCCAGTTTCACTTTTTAAATCTTTTTTAATTGAATTATAAACTGCCTGAGAAGTTCCAAGATTTCCTGATGTAACAATTACAATTGTTCTATCTCCTACATCGTGTGTGAGCATTTTGGAATATATATTTACATTATCTAATCCAGCGTTTGTTCTAGAATCTGATGCAAAAACTAAGCCTGTCTCTGTTTTAATGCCAATACAATAAGTCATAATAAAGTTAAATATTTAAATTATATGTGATCACAATAAAACCCATTTATTTCATATCAGATATCTAATTTAATCATTTGCTTATTTAACTCTTATGTAAAAAAATTAAGCTTATATGTCTGATTTTTGGAAAAACTACGATTCAAAATCAACTTTTGATGGTTATATAAGTAAAGAAAAGAAGTTGAGAAGTCACGCCAAAATCATTGCGGGGATACTTGAAAAATATGGAAAGAAAAAATTACAAGAAATAGAAAAAAATTGTCAAAGTACAATAAGTGCAAGAGGAATAAATTTTAGAGTTTATGCTGCAAATAATAGAGCTGAAGAGAAAAAATGGCCTCTAGATATTATTCCAAGAATAATACCAAAAAGCCAATGGTTAAAGGTTGCAAAAGGACTTGCACAAAGAGTTAAGGCGCTAAATTTATTTATCGATGATGTCTACAATGCAAAAAAAATATTTAAAGATAAAGTAATACCTAAAGAATTAATTTTTAATTCTCCTTTGTATTTAAAGGAATGTGAAGGTTTCTCCCCAAAACACAAAGCATGGTCAAATATATCTGGGATTGATCTTATAAAAAATATTGATGGAGATTTTTTGGTTCTAGAAGATAATTTAAGAGTTCCATCTGGAGTATCATACATGCTGGAAAATAGGATGGTAATGAGAGATATTTTTCCAGAATTATTTACAAGATATAAGGTTTCCTCAGTTCATCAATATGCAAATAAATTATATAATTGCATGACAGAGTGTATTCCTAAGAAAACTAATAATCCACACATGGTTTTATTGACACCTGGTATCTATAATTCTGCTTATTTTGAACATTCCTTTTTAGCGGAACAAATGGGGATAGCATTGGTGGAGGGTAAAGATTTATTTGTTGAAAACGATCATGTTTACATGAAAACAGTAAAAGGTCCTTTAAAGGTAGATTGTATTTATAGACGAATAGATGACAATTTTATGGATCCAAAAGTATTTTTCAAAGGATCCTTATTAGGTGTGCCTGGTGTTTTCAAATGTTGGAGAAAAGGAAATGTTGGAATTATTAATGCTTTAGGAACGGGAGTTGCAGATGATAAAGCAGTTTATTCTTATGTAAATAAAATGATCATTTACTATTTAGGCGAACAACCAATTATTGATCAAGTTGAAACTCTTCTTTGTGGAGATAAAAAAAATAGAGAACACGTTATAGATAATATCTCTAAGTATGTGGTCAAACCTTCAAATGCATCAGGTGGCTATGGAATTATGATTGGTCCTAAAGCTTCTAAAGCAGAAAAAGAAGAAATGATAAAAAATATCAAAAAAAATCCTAGAAATTACATTGCACAACCATTAGAGATTCTTTCTACTGTTCCCACAATCACACCTGAAAACATTGAACCAAGACATTTAGATTTAAGACCGTTTATTTTAACAGGTAAATCAACTTATGTTACAACTGGTGGATTAACTAGAGTTGCCTTAAAAAAAGGTAGTACAATAGTTAATAGCTCTCAAGGTGGTGGATCTAAAGACACATTGATTGTTGATAGTAGGAATTAAATTAAACTTGGAATTATTTTTCTTAAATCCATAGAAAGCTTAGGATTTATTTTTGAATAGATCACTCCTTTGCCTAATTTTTTTAATGCTAATATTTTTCCGTCTGGTGAAATAATTGTTGTATGACCAAAAGTTTCTCTTTTAGGGGTATTTCTACCAGTTTGAGCTGGCGCGAAAATATAACAAAAATTTTCAATAGCTCTTGCTCTTAAAAGAGTTAACCAATGTTTTTGTCCAGTAAACTTTGTGAAAGCTGATGGAACAGCTATAAAACTTAAATTTTTTTTTGATAAATTCCTATAAAGTTCAGGAAATCTCAGATCAAAACAGATTGTAAAACCTATTTTGCCCCAAGGTAAGTTGGCAGTGACCAATTTATTTCCTGCTTTAAAAGTTTTACTTTCTTTATGTTGTTCTTTATTTGGAATTTTAACATCAAACATATTAATTTTATCATAATATTTGATAATTTTTCCATTTGGTCCAACCAGTATAGATCTATTTCTGAGTTTGTTTTTAACCTTAACACAAATTGATCCGAGTAAAATCCATTTCTTATATTTTTTTGAAACTTCCCTAATTTTCTTCAAAATTGGATCTTTATTCATTTCATATGAATATTTAAAAAGTGTTTCTCTACTACTAGACATCAAAGAAGAGGTTTCAGGTGTAATAATTAAATCAGATTTATTTTTTATAGCTTGATTTACATATTTAACAATATCTTTGAAATTATTTTGATAATTTTCTCCACTAGATAATTGTATGCAAGCTATTTTCATGTTTGAAATCCATATTTTTTTTCTAAATATTTAATAACATTATGAATTATAAAAGTCATAAACAAGTAAATACCTCCTGCCACAATAAATACCTCTACTGGCTTAAACGTTGTTGAAATTATATATTTAGCAACACCAGTTAAGTCCATAAGTGTGACTGTACTTGCCAAGGATGTACCTTTAAGCATCAAAATAATTTCATTTCCATAAGCTGGTAAAGATTGTTTTATTGCAATAGGAATCTGTATTTTTGTAAAAATAATTTTTGAAGGTATCCCTAGGCTTCTTCCAGCTTCTAAATATCCAGGTTTTATAGTTTGAAAAGCTGATCTCAATATTTCTGAAGTATAAGCCCCAGTATTTAATGAAAATGCAATTATCGCACACCAGTATGGTTCTTTTAAAACTACCCATAAAATTGTTGTTCTTAAGTATTCAATTTGACCTAATCCAAAATATATTATGAAGATTTGTACCAATAGAGGTGTTCCTCTAAAAATATATGAGTATCCATAAGCAAATTTATTAATCAACTTATTATTATTCATTCTCAAGATTGCAAAACCTAATCCAATAAAAAGACCAAGAATTAAAGATACAGATAATAGTTTAAGAGTAATCAAAGTTGCATTTAACAACTTAGGAAAACTATTAATCATTAATTCAATATCCATTAATAACCTTTGCTATATTTTGTTTCTAATCTATTTAATAATTGCATACTTAAAAATGTAAGCATTAAGTATAAAACTGCTGCAAACGAGTAAAAAAATAATGGATCTCTAGTTGAGCCAGCCGCAATATAGGATTGTCTCATTATTTCAACTAAACCCGTTACAGATATAAGAGAAGTATCTTTTAATGTAATTTGCCAAACATTACTTAAGTTTGGAATTGCTAATCTTAGCATTTGAGGCAAAATAATTTTAAAGAAGTAAATATATTTATTAAAACCTAAAACTTTTGCAGCTTCGAATTGACCCTTATCGATTGATTGTAGGGCTCCTCTAAATACTTCAGTTGAGTATGCTCCCGATATTATCCCTATTGAAAATGAACCAGTTAAGAAAGCATTAATTTCGATGTAATCATTATAACCAAATATTGAAGCAACAAACATAATTGCTCCACTTCCACCAAAGAAAAATAAATAAATTACTAGAAGCTCAGGTACACCTCTAATAACAGTGGTGTATGCATTACCAATAGAATTAAGAAATTTGTTATTAGATAATTTTAATGGAGTAAATAAAGCAGCAAATATAAAGCCTATAATCATTGCGGTTATTGAAACCGCAATTGTCATTAAGGTTGCAAAGAATAACTCGTCTCCCCAACCTTTATCACCAAAATATAGAAGTTCCATAATACAGGTGGCTAATTATAGCCACCCATAAATAATTTATTACATAGAAGCGTCAAAACCAAAATGTTTTATAGCAAGCTTACTAATAACGCCATCATCTCTAGCTTTATCAATTGCTGCATTAAAATCATTTAAAAGTTTAGAGTCACCTTTTCTAATACCTACACCAACACCATTACCAAAATCTCCACCTGCAAATGTTGGTCCAGTTAATACAACTCCTTTACCAGATTTTTCTGCATAATCTGTAAAAGCAACAGCCGCGGCTAGCGCCGCATCTATTCTACCAGCAGATAAATCTAAGTTTACTTCATCTTGAGTTTTGTAAGTTCTTATTTTTACATTACCCATTAAACCTGACTCTAAGAAGTTCTGGTGAATTGTTGCTGTTTGTACACCAATAGTTTTACCTTTAAATGCTTTAGTCAAAACATCTAGTGTTGCTTGTTCATCAGCACTTACGTCAGATAAATTTATAGCTGACATTGTTTTAAGGCCTTCGTTTTTTGATCCTTTCATAACAGCTAATGATGCAACTTCATCAGCATAACCTTGAGAAAAGTTTATTGTTTTCATTCTCTCACCAGTTATTGACATTCCAGCCATGATGGCATCAAATTTTCTTGAGACTAAAGCTGGTATCATTCCATCCCAGTCTTGCTCTACAATTGTGCAATCATGATTCATAATTTTGCATAATTCATTTGCTAATTCGACTTCAAAGCCAATCAAATTTCCAGCTGAATCTTTAGAATTCCAAGGTGGATATGCACCTTCAGTTCCTATTTTAATTTGATCTGCAATTGAAGAAATTGTTAGAAATGATGATATCAAAATACCAAGTCCTAATACTTTTAATTTTTTCATTTTTTTCCTCCAAAAATTTTGAAGATTATTTCATAAAATTATTGTTTTAAAAAGAAAAATTAATGATTTATTGACGAGGAAAAATTCCAAGAACAATCGAAACTTGGTATATAAACTCTTGAAAGTTTTGTATTTCCAAAATTTTTGTTAAAAACATTTAACCAATTTTCAACTTGTTTTGGTTTTTTGTCTTGGCTTCCTACTTGAGCGGTAATTACACCTTTAGGTTTTAAAATTCTTTCTAAAGATGACATATTTTTTGCAGCCAAATCTATACAAAATTGATCATCATTTAGATCAACAAATATTTGATCATAAGTATTGTCTTTAACAGATTTAATACTTTCAAAAGCATCTCCCCAAACACATTTAACTGAATTCTTTTCGGTAGCTTTCTCACCAATTTTGCTAAGATGTTTATCACATACATCAACAACCTCAGGGTCTAATTCATACCAATCTATAAAGCCAAAGTTTTGTGAAATGCATTCTCTTGCAACACCACCGTCACCTCCACCAATAATTGCGGCTTTTTCTTTGTTTGAATTTAAATTAAGACCTGAATTTACAAAGGTTGAGCTATATAAGTGTTCATCACTTTCAGCTACTTGTATCTCATTATCAATAAATAAAGCTTTTCCAAATTGTTCTAAATCAAGTATTTCAATATATTGACCAACTTTAGATTTAAAATTTTCTAAAACTCTATTAACAACATATGATTTTTTTAAACCTGGAGAACTATAATTGTCATGATAAAGATCAATAGTATCTCTATTAAATTCTTTAATTATGATATTTGTATGTTCCATCTCGTCTTTTATTATGTCGAGAGAAACTTTTGGTGATACTTTTCCACATGTAAAAAAATCAAAGCTTACAATTTCTTTTTCTGGGAAAGTATGAAAACTAATGTGGCTTTCAGCAAGCAAAGCGACCAATGTAAATCCTTGTGGCTCAAATTTATATTTAGAAATTTTTAAAACTGTTACTTTTGCTGCTTTAGCAATTTTATAAACTAACTTTTCATAAAATTCGGGAGTATATTCCTTTTTAGTTCCAACTATATCCAGTGTTATATGTTCCCCAACTTTTTCCATAAGAATCTAATATATATCTTTTTTAACTAACGAAATTTTTTACTTCTTTCAAACAAAAAACTATTATAATAATTTATCGAGGATAAACATTGAAAAACAATTGGTCAGAAAACGAAGCTAAAAAATATATTAAAAAGTATAAGAAATTAGGTCATTCTGAAGATATGGCTTTAAGAGTTTATACAACTAGGCTTCTAGGAAGAAATCCAGAATTGGTCTTGCATGGTGGTGGCAATACTTCAGTTAAGACCAAAATCAAAGATATAGATGGTAAATATTACGATGTCCTTTGCGTAAAAGGCAGCGGATGGGATATGGCTGAAATTGAACCAGCAGGTTTACCAGCTGTTAAATTAAATCCATTGCTAACTATGAAAAAAAAGAAAACTCTCTCTGATGATGACATGGTTGCTTTTCAAAAAAAAAATTTAATAGATACAAAATCACCCAATCCATCAGTTGAAACTTTTTTACACGCATTTTTACCGTTTAAATTTGTTGATCACACTCATTCTGATGCAATTATGAAAATCACTAATAGACCAAATGGAGAAATATTATCAAAAAAAATATTTGGTAAAAAAACTGCAATAGTACCCTATGTAATGCCAGGATTTAAATTAGCACAAAAAATAAATGAAGTTTATTCTAAAAATCCAAATATAAATTGTTTGATTTTATTAAACCACGGCATTTTCACATTTGCTGATAATGCAAAAGATGCTTACAGTTTAATGATAAAGTATATATCTGATGCTGAAAAAACTTTAACCAAACTAAAAAAGAAAAAAATAAAACAGGTAAAGAAAACTAAATTTAATTTCTCAACTGCAGATATAGCTCCTATATTGAGAGGTCTTTTATCTGAAAAAAATGATAACAAGTTTATCTTAAATTTTAAAAAAAATAGTAAGTTAGATTATTTTATTAATGGTAAAGATATAAATAGATACTCAAATGAAGGTACAGCTACACCTGATCACGTCATAAGAGTTAAACCATTTCCTTTAGTAATATCACCAAAAGCAAACTGTACTTTAGATGAATTTAAAAATTTAGCTGAAAAAAAATTCAAAGAATATAGGCAAAAATATAAAAAATATTTTGAATCTAATAAGAAAAAAACTAAAGAAAAAAAAGTAATGCTTGATACATCTCCTAGAGTAATTCTAGTTCAGAATTTTGGTTTATTTACAGTAGGAGATACCTTAAAAGCTGCAAAAATTGCAGGAGATTTAACACAAACTAATGCCAATGTAATTTCAAGCGTTGAAGAGACTTCCAGATATAAATTCTTATCAAAAAAAGACTTATTTGATGTCGAGTATTGGTCCTTAGAACAAGCAAAATTAAACAAAGCAAAAAAAGAATTGCAAGGCAATGTAGTTGTTATCACTGGTAGCACTGGTGAAATTGGTAAAGCAACTTATAAATTATTTAAAAAATATGGAGCTGAGGTTGTTTTGCTTGATATTAATAAAAGTAAGATAAATGATTTAAAGAGTAAAATAAGTGATCTTTGTATCCACTGTGATGTAACCAACAAACAAAGCGTAAAAAAAGCATTTAGTAAAATTTTGGAAATATATGGAGGAGTAGATATTTTAATATCTAATGCTGGTACTGCTATAGGTGGATCAATTGCAGAAGTTAATGATGAAATACTTCGAAAAAGTTTTGAAGATAATTTTTTCTCACACCAAAATTGTGCTTCAGAGGCTGTAAAAATTATGAAAAAACAAAATATAAATGGGTGTTTGTTATTTAATATATCTAAGCAATCAGTTAATCCTGGTAAAAATTTTGGACCATATGGATTGCCTAAGTCTGCGCTTTTAAATTTATGTAAACAATATGCTGTTGATTATGGACACCTTGGTATAAGATCAAATGGTGTAAACGCTGATAGAATTAGAAGTGGTTTATTAAATGATAAAATGATTAAACAAAGAGCAAAAGCAAGAGAAGTAACCACGGATCAATATATGAGTGGTAATCTACTGTTAAGCGAAGTTAAAGCAGATGATGTGGCCAAAGCTTTTTATCATCTTGCGATATCAAAAAAATCAACTGGAGCAGTACTAACTGTTGACGGTGGAAATATTGCAGCTTCTTTAAGATAATTAATTAAATAATTTTTTTAAGCCCTCAGAAGAAGCATTACAAACTCCCTTTTCTGTTATTAATGCAGTAACATATTTTGCAGGTGTTACATCAAAGGCTAAATTTAATGATTTGCTTTTTTCAGGATATATTAAAACTTTATCAACTTTATTATCTTTGTTAATTCCATCCACATGAGAAAGTTCTTTTGGGTCTCTTTCTTCTATTGGAATATCTTTGGAGTTTTTTAAATTCCAATCTATCGTTGAACTTGGTAAAGCAACATAAAAAGGTACCTTATTATCATGAGCTGCTAGGGCTTTTAAATAAGTGCCAATTTTATTGCACACATCTCCATTAGATAATGTTCTATCTGTTCCAACAATACACATATCAACCTGTCCTCTTTGCATTAATATTCCACCAGTATTATCTGCTATAATTGTATTTGGAATTTCTTCTTCGTTAAGTTCGTATGATGTAAGGTTTGCTCCTTGATTTCTTGGTCTAGTTTCATCTACCCAAACATGTATTGGTATTCCTTTTTTATGTGCATGATAAATAGGAGAAGTTGCCGTTCCCCAATCTATTGTAGCTAACCAACCTGCATTACAATGTGTGAGAATATTTACGGTATCTTTTTTTTTATTATATATATCTTCAATAATATTTAATCCATTTTTACCAATACTTTCACAAAATCCCTCATCTTCTTTACAAATTTCTATAGCTTCATTGAGTGCAACATTAAATAAATCTCCAGGTTCAACAAATGATAATTTGTTATTCATTCTATGAACTGCCCACTGAAGATTTATAGCCGTCGGCCTAGAAGCAACTAATTCTTCCGAACTTTTTTTTATAAATTCTAAACTGTTATTTTCTTTTATAGCTAAAACCAATCCAAATGCAGCTGTGCCTCCGATTAATGGAGCACCTCGAACTTCCATTGTTTTAATAGCATTTATAGCGTCTTTAACTGAATTTAATTCTTTTATTATAAATTTATGTGGTAACTTTGTTTGATCTATTATTTTTACAACTTGTTTTTCTTCATCAAACCAAATTGTTTTATATTCAACACCATTAATTTTCATTATTTTATTCTATAAGCAATGTATTCTTTAATTGTTGGATTATAATATTGAAAACAATCAGCCTGGTTCATTTCATGACCTGGATTTTTCTGAGCTGAGATATTTTTTTGCCAATCAACTCCTTTAACAACACAAGATTTTCCGTTAATTTTATAATCTTCAGAAATAACAATTCTTTTAACTCCTGGAACTTCTTCTAACCAGTCAGATAACAGACCTTCAAACTTATCTTTTGGATGCGTAAAAGCGAGAACAGGAACATTTTCAGAATTTTTAATATTATTAATTTGTCTTGCTCTTAATTCAGCAGGGCCAGGGTATTTTTTAGCAAATTTTTCTAATGCCTTTTCAGGACCTACTTTTTTTACTTTATAACTTTTAGAAAGCTGACCAAAGCAAGCTTGCATATATGATATACCGCCACCTACTTTTTCAGGGTGAGATGATAACAACATTAGGGTTAATAGACCTCCACATGAATGGCCTGATATGATAATTTGTTTTCTTGGAACTCCTATGCTTATAAATTTTTCAACTAATTCTAAATTTTTTTCAATCCTTTTGTCTAACTTATGTTTGCCCACATAAGGAGTTTTGGACTTCCACCAGTGTTTTTTTAATGACATATCGCCTGCAAAATCATTTGAGCAGAAATTATAAACCATAATTTTTTTACCATTAATTTCCTCATCAACTAATGAAGCTTGATTTCTTATTTGATTTACCCAAATACATTCGTTCTTGTGTGCTTTATCATTTGAATTTTGACCATGATTATAAATAATTATAATTTTGTTTTTTGGATCTTTTACTTCCATACCCTCATCTACTGAAGCTGATTTAGTAAAAAATCCACTTTTTAAAATTTTACCATTAGCGTAAGCGAAATTAGAAATAATCAAAAATAATGAAATTAAAAATAGTTTCTTCATATATTTAAAACCCTTCCTGCAATTGTTTTTAATTTATCTTTAGTTTTTTGTGTTCTTTTTTCTGGAGCAGTAATTATTGCAACATCTAAGCAATTATTAGTTGGGTCATTAGGATCAATGTGATTTTCAAAGTTCTCTATCAAGTTTTTAATCATATTTTTTGCTTTCGCGGCATTATCTAAGAGTACTTTTATAACTTGTTGAACATCAACATTTTCGTGATCTGGATGCCAACAATCATAATCTGTTACCATCGATACTGAAGCATATCTAATTTCTGCTTCTCTTGCTAGTTTAGCTTCTGGCATATTTGTCATTCCAATAACATCTGCTTTCCATGATCTATATAAATTTGACTCTGCCAATGTTGAAAATTGTGGTCCTTCCATAACAACATAGATTCCACTTTTCTGATAAGGTATGCTTTCTTTTTTAATCGCCTCCTCACAAGCATTCATCAACCCATTTGAGGTTGGATGTGCCATAGATACATGCGCAACAATCTCATCATCAAAAAAAGTTTTGTTCCTTGCAAAAGTTCTATCAATGAACTGATCAACAATAACAAATTTACCTGGAGGTAAATCTTCTTTTAAGGATCCAACAGCTGAAACAGAAACTATGTCTGTGATACCCAGTTGTTTAAGTGCATCAATATTTGCTCTAAAATTTATTTTTGATGGAGAGATAAAATGACCTTTTCCATGTCTTGGCAGAAAATAAATTTCTTTATTATTGTATTTTGCCTTTAAAATTAAATCAGAAGGTTTTCCCCATGGAGTATTTAAATCTAGTGTCTCTCTGTCTTTAAACTCTTCAACATCATATAGGCCACTTCCGCCAATAATTGCTAATTTATTATTTGCCATAATACAATTTAGATTATAATTAAGTTTTATGGATTTAAAAGAACATATTAGATCAATTCAAGACTATCCTAAAAAGGGAATTCTTTTCAGAGATATTACAACACTTATTAAAAATGAAAAGGCATTCAAAGAATGTATTAACCAAATTGTTGAAAGATCAAAAAAATTCCAGTTTGATAAAGTTGCAGCTGTAGAATCTAGAGGATTTGTTTTTGCGTCAGCTGTTTCTTATATACTTGATAAACCATTCATAATGTTAAGAAAGAAAAATAAATTACCTGCAGAAGTACATTCTGTTGATTTTGAATTAGAATACGGAACGGCTACAATAGAAGTTCACAAAGATTCATTTCATGAAAATGATAGAGTCTTAATAATAGACGATTTAATTGCTACTGGAGGTACTGCAGAGGCAGCAGCTAAATTGATTGAGATATCAAAAAGTAAAGTAGCTGGATTTATATTTGTAATAAATCTTTTTGATTTGGGCGGTACAGATAATCTAGTTAAAAAGGGATATCCAGTTGAAAATCTTTTAGATTTTCCAGGACATTAATTTGCGGTCATTATTGCTTGGAAAGGTCCACTTCCAATATATAATTCGTCACTCTCATCAACAAGGTGCATTCCTTCACCTACATTAAATGTCATACTTATAGATGTAGTATCTGAAGTAATAACTACTGGATTTGCAAAAGCAACTAATCCCTCAAGTTTGTCTACTTCACCTGTGTTTGCGGCTCTGTGACCGTTACTATCAACTAAATATCCAGTTATACTAGCTGTAGTTCCATTAATATTTTCAACAAAAGCTTTTGATGAAAATGCATCCGAGGATGCACCAAATTGAGCTAAAGTTTCAACAAATTTTCCTGGGGTTATGGCACTTGCACCACAAACAGAGCTATTACTATGAGTGCTACCTTTTGCATGTGTTCCTGAACCAGCTACTGTTCCACAAAAAACACCAGATCCTCCTGTCATTCCATCCATTGATGCTGCAATCTCTCCTGCCCAAGTTATACCAAATGTATTGTCCATAAATGCATAACCATGGGTATAAGTCCCATCTGGAGGTCGAGTGTAAGTGCCATCTAAAACTATTTCTTGTCCTTGCGATACGGATGCGGTTGCTCCACTTGAATTATCAAAAATTTGTGAACAATTTGTTAAAACAACTGTCGATGTCGTTGTGGCTTCTGTCGGAGAAGATGTGCATAAATATAACTTGTAAATAACCACTTCATAGGAATTTGGAGTTGTGTCACATCCATCTTCTATAGAATCATCGGCACCAGTTGATCCATGTTTTACAACTCCAGAATTAATTGTACATGCTTCAGCCCTATTAGAGTTAAACATCTCAAAAATAAAAATTGTAGATAAAATCAAAAATAAATATTTAAAATTATTCATTAAAATCCTCCTGCTTTAACAGTAAAACCCGCTCCTTTTTTCTTTATGATATTATCTCTTCTAACTTTCTCATAAATTCTATCTTTCATGGAAATTCTTTCAAAAGCCTCACTACTAAATAAAGATGTGCCTGGATTTTTTATACTATTACTATATCTAAGATTGATAAAACTTTGATCATTGTGATGATCGTAATCAGTATGACCAATTTCAAATGAAAGTCCAGAATTCGGTACTTTAAATTGTGTCGAAATTTCTAAACCTTGAAAATCTTTTCCACCAGAAACCTCAAAATCGAAAGCTTTCAAATAAGCTTTCATAGATGGAATGTAGGGAAGATGTGCACCTAACTCAACATCAAATCCATCGATAGCTTCTTCATTTTTACTATTTTTTCCTTTTTTACTAGAACTTTGAGCAAAATATTGATTGTAATTTAAATCTAGAATGGAAGATTTAATTTCAGCACCTATACTAAATCTTTGGTGCTCATAATCAAATTCATAATCATAAAAAGCATTTAAACCAAATAATATACTTTCATCATTAGATAAATATCTTTGTCCAAATCCTAGGTTAAATGTTTCTCTGTCACTGTCGTGTAAAAATAGAGATCCTTGGAAAAAGGATAAATCTGAATTATCTTCTGAAATAATCTTAAATGTTTGTATACCTATTTCAGGTTTGATAGTTTCAATTTTTTTTATTGAAAAATCAGTATTTTCAAAATTCTCCTCCAAAAAGCTTTCCAAAGAAGAATAAAATCTATCTACTACTTTATCTACTTTTGCAAAAGAACCTGAGATAAAAAGCAACTGAAATATGATAATTTTTACAATAAATTTCATTAATTATTTATAAAGATATATATAGCAATTAAAAGGGCTAAAAATGGTAGCGGGAAGTGGGATCGAACCACTGACCTCGGGCTTATGAGTCCCGCGCTCTAACCAACTGAGCTACCCCGCCGTAAATAATTGTTGGTTTATACTACTTTTATTTTTTGATGCAAACAAGATTTCACTTACTCTTTTTCTTATCTTTTTTAATTTTTCTTTTTTCCTTGAGAGAAAGTTTAGCTTTTTTCATTACACTCGAGTCTTTAAATGATTTTCCACTATATCTTTTTGACATTTAGTTTATTTGTTCAAAAAACTTATCTTTTAATTGATAAGTAAAAGGATATTCTTTTCCAAGTGGTTGGAATTTAGTCTTAATTACTATTACGTTTTGCTTATCAAGTTTAAATTTCCATGTTAATTTAATATCACCCGAAAAAACTCTTAACTTGCCTAAATTTGTAAATCTCCATCCATCTTCTGAAATAACTTTTCCATCTTGGTATCTTTTGTAATTCTTTTCGTCAAATATATATGTTACAACACCTTGATTTCTCTCATCTTCCAATGTTATTGCATAATTATTTAAAAATTCCGCTGTTTGCGATTTATTTAAACTTTTTTTAGTTATAGATTTTAAAAAGTCAGTGGTTTTATCAATAGTTTCATCTATTTTATCTTTAGCTATCGAAATCGATGATAAGAATAAAGAAATAAAAAGGATACTAAATATATTTTTGATCATACTTATTTAATTTAATAAATTTATTGTAAATAAAAAGGTAAATATTGAAGCAAATGTTGAAATAAATATTGCCTTAATAATATTTTCTGGACTTACATTATATGCAGAACACATAACAATTGAGGTAGCTCCGCAAGGACCAACACTAACCAACAAGGCTCCAGCAAAATTAATTGGATTTGATAAGCTAAAGAATGTGTAACCTAAAATTAGCAAAATAATTGGTGATATAATAAGTTTTAATATTGAAATAGTGATTGTTAATTTATTGAAAATTTTTTTTGAATAAAAAGATAGAATGATTCCGATTGCAAATAAACCAACTGGCATTACACATACTGCCAGTCTTTGAAGTATATACTCAAATGGAGTTTCGTCTATATTGATCTTTGAAATTCTTATTATTAATCCAATTAATATTGCTAATATCATTGGATTTAATATTAAATTTTTTAAAAACGGAAATAATTTAATTTTTTTTTTTGCAGTAAGTTCTAAGAAAAAACTAAATATTGATATTAAAACCACACTGTCCATCAAAATAATACCTGAGATTTGAGTTATTGTACTTCCAGAAAAGAATATTTCAGCAATAGGTAGAACTAAAATTACATGATTAGATAAGGCAACAGTTAGTGCCCAAATAATTGATTCTTGCATTGATCTTTTAAAATTATTTTTTGTTACTAAAAAAGCAAATATTCCGATAATTAATTGCATAAAAAAGTAGCATGAAATTTGATAAACATCTATTTTTCCAATATCACTTTGTGCAACTATTTTTATTATTAGGGCTGGTACAGCAATATAAAAAAGAAATAAATTAAATATTCTAGCTTTTTGTAAATCAAATATTTTAATATTTGCCAAAAGATAACCAAAGAGGGTAATACCAATAAAAGGTGTTAATCCTAAAAATACTTGAAACATTATTGGACAGTAATTCTATGCATAATTCTATTTCCTTTAAAAGCTGTAGCTTGATGAAGCATAGATCTGTTATCCCAAATAGCTAATTGGTTCTTTTCCCATTCTAAAGAATATTGAAAACTTTTTTTTAATTGGTGTTTAAATAAATAAGTTTTTAATTTTTTATCAATTTTACTATTATTAAATCGAATAAAATGCCCTGGACTACAATATAAAGTATATTTACTATTTATTTTTCTTATTAATTTATGCTTTGAAATAAGTTCTTTAGCTTTTTTCCCCTTTTCTTTCTCTCTTTCCAATCTCGTTACAGAAATAGGTCCTTCTGATGAAAATATACATTTTTCGTTTTTAAACTTTTTTTTAAAGTTAGCTGGTAATTTTTCATAAGCTAAATATTGGGAACAAAAATCTGTGTTTGCCTGACCTTTTTTTGGAACTAATTTAGAAAGCAACATAGTAAATCTAGGTGGTTTTTTCGTATAAATTGAATCAGTGTGAAATTGCTCACCAAAACTAGGGCCTTTATCAGTAGATTTTCTTTGAACAACAGTTATTTGAGGATATTTTTTATTCAATCCTTTAAGTCTTGGATAGTTTGCAAGTTTTCCAAATTTTTTTGCAAATTTTACATAATGATCAGAGCTTAATTTTTGGTTTCTAAAATAAATCATTCCATATTTCGATAAGGCAGATTTAATTTTTTTTAATGTAGAATTATCAATTTTATTTAAATCACAGACTAATTCTGCGCCTATATTTTTTTTATTAGGAATTATTTTAAGCATTTTTTAAAAAGAAACTTTTCAATTGTTTAATAGTTTCTTTGGGATTTTGCTCTGGTATAAAATGTCCAGATTTAACAGCAACTCCAACAATTTTTTTATTTGCATATTTTTGCCAAATTTTAATTGGTTTAAATTGTTTACCTATAACTCCATTTTTTCCCCATAAAACTTGAACAGGAATATTTAATTTTTTCTTTCGATCATGTCTGTCATGATCAAGATCAATAGTAGCAGATGCTCTATAATCCTCGCATGATCCATGTATTCTATTTGGTTGTTTAAAGCACTTTAGATAACCCTCTTCAACTTTTCCAAATTTATGATTCCCAGACCATTTATCTAAGCAATTCTTCATCCATTTTCTTGGATCACTCATTATCATTCTTTCTGGTAACCATTTTGGTTGAATTAAGAAAAACCAATGAAAGTAAGATTTTGCAAAATCTCTAGTTGTTAGTTCGTACATGTCTAAAGTTGGACAAATATCTAAAACGCTAAGAGCAAGCACGTTTTTTCTGTGGTCTCTTGCCAATCTATGAGCAACTCTTCCACCTCTATCATGACCTGCAACAAAAAATTTTGGATATCGCAATTTTACCATCATTTGTTTCATGTCATTCGCCATTTCTCTTTTAGAATAGTTGAAATGTTTACTATCAGATGGTGGAGTTAAACTGTTTCCATAACCTCTTAAGTCTGCTGCAACTACAGTAAAGCTTTTTGATAACTCTGGAGCTGTTTTATGCCACATTAAATGTGTTTGAGGATAACCATGAAGCAATAATAAAGGTGGTCCATCTCCTTTAATTTTACAAAAGACTTTTCCCTTTTTAACTTTGACGTATTTACTTTTAAAACCTTCAAACATTTATTTATTTTAATTTATATATTAATTATTCAATCAGTAATTTTAAAATTGTTCAAATACAACGTTAATAAGGTCAATTATTAAATTGAATTATCATTCATTGAATGTATACCTTCATTTTTGTGAGAATTGAAGAAGAGCTAAAACTAGATTATTCCGACGTACTTTTTAGACCAAAAAGAAGCACTCTTAAAAGTAGAAAAGATGTTAATTTAAAGAGAACCTATCGTTTTAAATATAGTAATAACGAATGGTCTGGTATTCCTATAATGGCAGCAAATATGGATGGTGTAGGCGTGCTTGGTGTTGCCGAAAAATTATCTGAATACGGAATGATTACATGCTTAACAAAACAGCATGATGTTAAAAAAATTAAACAATTTAAAAAAATTAAATCAATATATCCAAATGTAGCTTTAAGCATTGGAACAAAAAAAGAAGATTTTCAAAATTTAGATAAAGTTTTAAAAGAATTTAATTTCATTAAATTTATTTGTATCGATGTTGCAAACGGTTACTCAGAGCATTTTAGTAAATTTTTAAAATCTGTTAGAGATAAATATCCAACGAAAACAATCATAGCTGGTAACGTTGTTACTGCTGATATGACTCAAGAATTAATTTTATCAGGCGCAGATATTGTTAAAGTTGGTATTGGACCAGGAAGTGTTTGTACGACGCGTATACAAACTGGAGTTGGCTATCCTCAATTAAGCGCAGTAATAGAATGCGCAGATGCAGCTCATGGATTAGGTGCGCATATAATTGCAGACGGCGGATGCACATGTCCAGGTGATGTTGCTAAAGCATTTGGAGGAGGAGCTGATTTTGTTATGCTTGGAGGAATGTTTGCAGGCCATGATGAAGGTAAAGGAAAATTAGTAAAATCTAATGGTTCTAAATATGTCGAATTTTATGGATCGAGTTCTGAAACAGCTAACAATAAACATTACGGCGGATTATCAGACTACAGAAGTAGCGAAGGAAGAACAGTCAGAGTGAAGTACCGTGGTAAAATTAATGATACCATTTTAAACATTTTAGGTGGTGTAAGAAGTAGTTGTACATATGTTGGTGCACCCTCTTTAAAACAATTAAGTAAGTGCACAACTTTTGTCAGAGTTACTAAGCAATTTAACGATACATTCACTAAATAAATGAAAGAATATTCAATAGCGTCAATTTCTGGTGATGGCATTGGAAAAGAAGTTGTACCTGAAGCGCAAAAAATTTTAAAAGAAATTTCTCAGCAACATCAATTTAAATTAAATATAGAAGATTATGATTTTGCATCATGTGATTATTATGAAAAACATGGAAAAATGATGCCAGACGACTGGAAAGAAAAGCTCACTAAACACGATGCAATTTTCTTTGGTGCAGTTGGCATGCCAGATAAATATCCAGATCATATAACACTTTGGGGTTCGTTATTAAAATTTAGAAGAGAGTTTGATCAATTTATTAACTTAAGACCTGTAAAACTTTTTGAAGGTGTAAATGCACCGTTAGCTAATAAAAAACCTGGTGATATTGATATGATAATTGTAAGAGAAAATACTGAAGGAGAATACTCATCAGTCGGTGGAAGAATGTATCAGGGAACTGATAGAGAAGTGGTTATTCAAGAAACAATAATGTCAAAATATGGAATAGATAGAGTTCAACAATTTGCTTTTGAATTAGCTAAAAAAAGAAAAAGAAAAAAATTAACAAGTGCAACAAAATCCAATGGAATATCAATTACAATGCCTTATTGGGACGAAAGATTTAATGAGAATAAAAAGAATTATTCTGATGTAGAAACTGATCAGTACCATATTGATATATTAGCTGCTAGATTTGTTCTAAGTCCTGAACGTTTTGATGTGATAGTCGCATCAAACCTTTTTGGAGATATTTTATCAGATCTAGGGCCAGCTTGTACTGGTACTATTGGAATTGCACCGTCTGGAAATATTAATCCAACAAATAAATACCCATCTTTATTTGAACCCGTTCATGGATCTGCACCAGATATTGCAGGACAAGGGATAGCAAATCCAGTGGGTCAAATTTGGTCAGCTGCAATGATGTTGGATTACTTAGGTGAAAAAGAAGCTTCTGATAGAATAGTAAAATCAATTGAATTAACTCTTAAAGATAAAAACAGTCGAACAAAAGATCTTCAAGGCTCTAGTAATACTGAACAGTGCTCAAAAAAAATTTTAGATAATCTTAGTTCAGTCTAAAATTTAATCAAAATTATGAATTTTCTTAAAAATAAATCTATTACCAAAGTTATAATTTTATCTATATCTGGATTTTTTATTTTAGTTTGCCAAGACTCTACTGCAAAATATTTAGGAACATTAATGCCATTAAATCAAGTAATTTGGGGAAGATTTTTTTTTCACTTTGTCATTATTTTAATTTTATTTGCAATATTAAAACCTAAATTAAACTTAAAAAGCAATTTTAAAATTAATATTATTAGATCTATATTAATGGTTTTTGCTACTTTTTTTTTTATTCATTCTTTACAAAAATTTGACCTTGTCGATATCTATGTAGTTTTCTTCTCGGCTCCACTAATAGTATCAATTTTAACGGCAATATTTTTAAAAGATATTCTTTCACCTAAAGGTATAATTTTAATGTTGTTAAGCTTCGGGTGTATAATTTATTCAATGAGTCCAAGTATGAAGGTTTTAAGTTTAGACTTAATTTTTCCTTTGGTGCCACCAGTATGTTGGGCTTTATATCAATTTTTTACAAAATTTATTTCTGGTAATAATGATCCTTTAGTGGCGCTATTTTATGCTGCTGTTGTAGGGGCTATTGTTTTCTCTATTTATGTAATGTTTGACTGGACACCAATTGAGAATAAGAGCTTGTGGATTTGGTTAGTATTTCTGGGTGTATTAGGTTTTACTAGTCATCTTTTAATTATATTTGCGATTCAGCTATCAAATTTATCTTTTGTTACTAATTTTCAATATTCACAATTAATTTGGTCAACATTAATCAACTTTTATATTTTTGGTGTACCTTTTGATTTTAATAAAACTTTTGGAGTTATTGGAATAATAGTATTTGGGGTTTTATTTGTTCAGGCCGAAAGTAGAAAAAAGAAAATTAGTTCTTAAAATCTTTATTGTTTAAAGGTTTTTCTAATACCTCAACTGGGTATTTTAGTTTTTCAATTTCAATATATATATTTTTGTCTTTTAATGTTTCAATTGTATTTCCAGAATTGACATATCCAAATGAAAGATTTTTATTATAACAAAAAGAATAATTTCCTGAAGTTGTTCTACCAATAATTTTATCATCCATATAAATAGGTTCTTCATGTAGTAAAAGTGGCTCACCAGGTTTGCTGTCTTTAAGAGTAAACATCATCATTCTTTTATCTAATTTTTTGTCTTTAATTTTTAATAGAGCATCTTTTCCAACAAAGTTTACATTTTTCTTATAACTAATTGCAAATTTTAAACCTGCTTGATACTGATTTTCTTCTGGTGAAATATCATGTCCCCAGTGAACAAATCCACTTTCCATTCTCATAATATCCATTGCATGCATTCCACAATGAGATAATTCGAAGTTTTTCCCCTCTTCAATTAGAATTTCATATAAATCCTTAGCTAAACTTGATTCCACATAAAGCTCAAATCCTAATTCACCTACGTAAGAAAGTCGTTGAGCCCAAGCTTTAACACCATTTATCATTATGAACTTTCCAGTTCCAAACTTAAATTTATCGTTACTAAAGTCATCATTGCTTATTTTCGAGATCATCTCTCTACTCTTTGGACCAAACAATCCTAAACAACAAATATCTTCTGTTACATCTTTAAAAGATACGTCTTCATCTAAATACTTTAAAATATGGTACTTATCGTGTTCTCTTGTAGCTGCAGAGCTTACAACTCTAAAAAAGTTTTTATCTATACATACAACAGTTAAATCTGTTTCTATTCCCCCATCTTCATTCAGCATATGAGTATATGTTGTTTTACCAATTTCGTTTTTAATGTTAGCGGTACATAACTTTTGAAGTTCTTGATGAGTTTTTTCCCCTTTTAAATCAAACTTTGAAAAAGTTGAAAAATCAAAAAGTCCAACATTTTTTCTTGCATTTAAAGTTTCATGCTTTGCTGATGGGTACCAATTTTGATAATTAAAACTATATTGATACTTAGGCTCTTTACCATTTAATGAATACCACATCGGTCTTTCAAAACCCCCTGCAACTCCAAAACAAGCTCCAGCATTTTTTAATTCCTCGTGATAAGGTAAAAGCTTTTGATTTCTTGATGTATTGTGCTGTTTAAATGGCCAATGCATTCCATACAAATCACCGAGTGTTTCTGTAACTCTTTCCATAATAAAGTTTTTTGAAGAGTGGAATTTCTGAAATCTTTTAATATCTAATGAAAATAAATCCTCATTTATATGTCCATTCATCATCCATTCTGCTGTTACTCTACCCGCACCACCTGAACTTGCTATTCCAATACTATTAAAACCACAACACGTGTATAAATTTTTTACCTCAGGAGTTTCTCCTAATAAGTATTGCGTATCTGGAGTAAAAGATTCTGGGCCTGAGAAAAATTTTCTAATTCCTGCACTTTCTAACATTGGTAATCTATGAAATGATTTTTCTAAATATGGTTCAAAATGGTCAAAATCATCGGGAAGTTCGCCGAAAGAAAAGTCATCAGGTACTCTTCCCGTCTCCTTAAATGCTGGTTTTGCATTTGGTTCAAAAATTCCAACAAGCATTTTCCCTGCATCTTCTTTCAAATATAAACAAGCATTATAATCTCTTAAAACAGGAAGATTTTGAGGTAAATCTTTCATTGGCTCAGTGATTATATAAAAATGTTCATTTGGGTATAAAGGAACACTAACATTAATTTCTTCGCCTAATTGTCTTGACCACATTCCTGTAGCCATAACAACGTATTCACAATCAATGACACCTTTATCAGTTTCTACCCCACTAATTCTAGAATTTTTAATTAAAATTTTTTTTACAGGAGTTTTTTCAAAAATTTGAGCACCTTCCATTTTTGCAGCTTTTGCAAGCACGTTAGTAACTCCAACAGGATCTGCTTGTCCATCTTTTGGCATGTAAACACCACCTACAAGATCTTCACTATGAATCACTGGATATAATTCTTTTAATCTTTTGTGATCTAAGACTTCTACTTCAACATCAGACAATTGTGCAGTCGTTGCTTGTCTTAGCAATTCTTGCATTCTTTCTTTAGTAGATGCAACTGTAATTGCACCATTTTGCTTCATCCCAGTTGATAATCCTGTAGTCTTTTCTAATTCTTTATAAAGATCTAAAGAGTATTTTCTAATTTTGGTAATTGTAGATGATGCACCTAATTGACCTAGAAGACCTGCAGCGTGCCAAGTAGTTCCTGATGTTAATTGATCTCTTTCAAGCAATATTACATCTTTCCAACCAAATTTTGCCAGATGATAAGCGCAAGATGTTCCTGCAACACCTCCGCCAATAACTACTACTTTAGTACTTTTTGGTAACTCCTTCATACTTAATGTAATTTATACAATTAAATTTAAAAGCAAACAATATGATCGATGTGAATGGGTCTTTTTATACCAAATTTTTCATCAACTTCATGTTGATGAATATGATGAGAATGCACAAAAACTGGTATTAATTTATTACTTAATGTTTTTAATGTATAAATAAAATTTGATCCTCTAAATTTTCTATCTACTACTTCAAGTTTGAGATTACTCGCATCATCATGCTGTAAGTCCTCTGGTTGTATTAATAATTTTACTTTAGATCCTATTGGAAACGGTCTAGCGAAATTTCCAGTTATTGTACCTAAATCTTCATTTTCAAGACTTTTCGGACTGGTAACTTCTGCTGGTATTAATGTACCTCTATTTAAAAAATTAACTACTTCTATTGAATTTGGTAAATGATAAACGTTATATGGATCATCATATTGCTTTAATTCACCATCTAATATTATTCCACATTTACTGCCTAGATAAAAAGCTTCATAAGAATCGTGTGTTACAATTATTGTTGTTATTTTAGAATTTGTTAAAATTTGCTTTAATTCAACTTGAATTTCCTCCTTGAAACTTTGATCTACATTAGATAATGGCTCATCAAGCATTAATAAATCAGGTTGAGAAACTAAAGATCTTGCTAGAGATGCTCTTTGGGCTTCGCCAGCACTTATCTCATGCGGAAATTTATTTAATATTTTGTTTAAGTTTAAAAAATTAATTACTTCTTTAGTTTGTATTTTTTTATGATCTTTCACTCTATCTGAACCAAGATTAATATTTTTTTCTATATTGTAATGAGGAAATAAGCTGTTTTCTTGAAATGATAGAGCAATATTACGATTTTCTGGTTCGATATGAATATTTTCAGAAGAAATTGTTCTACCTTTCAGATTAATTTTACCTTTATTAATTTTTTCTAAACCTGCAATAGTTCTTAATATTGTGGTTTTACCTATGCCAGAGGGGCCAAGTAAACATACAATTTCTCCTTCATTTTCAATTTTTAAAGAAACATTATTAACTTTGTTTTTCCCACCTGCAGTAAAGGAAACATTATCAATTTCAAAAAAATTATTAGCCATTAGTCTTTCAAAATAAATTTAGACGTAATCAAAATAAATGTACTTGCAATTAATATCAAGAATAATGATGGAACTGCTGCAGCCTCTAAGAGATCTTGAGATGCAAAAATATATGCTGTTGTAGCGAATGTTTCAAAGTTAAATGGTCTCAATATCAAAGTTATAGGTAATTCTTTTATTACTTCTATAGTAATCAATATCCCTATAAGAAAAATAGAATTTTTTAAATAAGGAACATGAATTCCTAAAAAAGTTTTTATTTTCGAGTAACCAAGAAGATAAGAACTTTCATCAATTGACCTATTTATTCTTTCATAACCCGTTTTCAAACCGTTATAAGCTAATGAATAAAATCTGATAAAATAAACTATTACTAAACCAAAAATAGATCCTATAAATACTCTCTTTATAGAATTAAATTCAAAGGCTTTTATAAAAGTATTATCAAACCAAGCAATAAAAGTGATGAATGCTACAGCTAAAATTACACCAGGAATTGCATAACCAGTAATAGAAAATGTTGTAAGATAATTTAAGAATTTACTTTTAGTTACTCTGTTTCCATAATTTGAAATAAATGAAAAAATTACTAGAACAACACTTGATAAAAATACCAAGTAAATTGTGTTTATAAATAATTGAAAAGTATTTAAATCAAATAAATTTTTTGGAAAAATTATTGTCCAATACAACATTTGTAAAACAGGGAATAAAAAGCTGATTAAAAAAACTAAAAAACAAAATCCGAATGCCAAAGAACCTTTTGAAAAGTTTAATTTAATTTTCTTCTTTTCTTTAATTCCTCCCTTAACTGGAGAGTGATATTGAGCTTTTTTTCTTGAAATATTCTCAATAAAAAAAAGTCCTAATATAAATAATAGCAAAAAAAATGAGAGCTGATTTGCAAAAGCTAAATCATCAAAAGATATCCATGAATCATATATTCCAGTAGTAAGAGTTGCTATTCCAAAAAATGATACTGCTCCAAAATCTGATAATGTTTCCATAGCAACTAATGCTAAACCCGCAACTATAGCTGGTCTTGCAGATGGTAAAATGATTTTAAAGAAAGATTTATATTTTGAAAAACCTAGATTTTGTCCTAATTCTATTAAATTTTGAGACTGATAATGAAAAGATGCTCTAGTTAAAACGTAAACATATCCAAATAGTGAAAAAGAAATAGATAAAATAGCACCAAGCATACCATCAAATTTTGGAATGGATTGATTATATTCACCAGGTCCAAATAAAGATTTCAATATTGAGTATAGTGTTCCAAAGTTTTCAAAAAAAGCAGTTAATGAATAAGCATAAATGTAAGCAGGTACTGCAAAAGATAATATTAAAGCCCATTTAAAAAATTTAACACCTGGAAAATCATAAAATGAAACTACATATGCACTGCCAACACCTAAGAATAATGTAAGAACTAAAACTCCTAAAAGTAATATTAAGGAATTATAAATATATTCAATTAAAAATGTATTTTTTAAAATATCAAAGTAATTAGTTGTTTCCTGGAAGAAACTTGCAAACACAGTTAAAATTGGAATTGCAACAATAAATGAAACTATAAAAGATGATAAATACCAGGAATTAAATTTCATATATTATAATCCGCCTTATAATCATGAAAATCAAAAGTGCCCATGGTTTAGGAGACCAAACCATAGGCACAAACTTTAGAAAATCAAAAATTAAATACTTTTAGGATATGCGGAACCTCCTTAGTTTTAATTTCAGACAATTTTCTATTATTTACACGTTTATTGATTTTTTCACACTCCGAAGCACATGCAGGACAGGCTTTGGTAGATTTATTATAATCAACTTCCGTAGTAAATTTTTTTTTAACAGCTGTCATTTACTTCCAACCAGCAGCTAACATTACTTCTAATGCATCTGCTTGTTTTGCACCGTATGACTTAACACTTGTTTTAGTATCCATTACAAAGTTCATCTCTTTGCCTGGAACTAAATCATTAGGTGTTACACCACCGATCATTGGATACTCAAAAGTATTATTTACAATATGATTTTGAGCCTCTGTTGATAATAAAAACTCAACTAATTTTACAGCATTAGCTTTGTTTGGTGCATGTTTAAGCATACCAGCTCCACTAATATTAATGTGCGTTCCTCTATCTTGTTGATTAGGGAAAAAAGGCATTACTTTTTTTGCTGCTTCTTGTTGTTCAGCACCTTTTTTTCCAGATAACATCAATGCATGATAGTATGTATTTGCAACAGCAATATCAGCTTCTCCTGCAGCAACAGCCATGATTTGAGCACGGTCATTACCTTTTGGAGTTCTAGCCATGTTTGCTACAACAGCTTTAGACCATTCTGCAGTTTTTGCTTTACCATTATTCTTAACAAGTGAAGCAACTAAAGATTGGTTATAAATGTTGTTAGATTTTCTTATTACTAATCTACCTTTCCATTTTGGATCAGCTAGACCTTCGTAAGTCATGCCATTAAGTTCGTTTGCATTTACTCTTTCAGGTGAATAATAAATTATTCTTGCTCTTTTAGCTATTCCAGTCCATTTTGCAGATCTAAATTGTGCAGGTACGGCATCCTTAATAGCTTTTGACCAACCTGCATTTTGCATCATTCCTTTTGCTGCAAATGCACCTAATCTTCCAGCATCAGCTGTGATATATAAATCTCCAACACAGTCTGCTCCCTCTTCAGTAATTCTTTTCTGCAGGGCTTTATCTTTACCTGATACTACGTTTACTTTAATTCCTGTTGCTGCTGTAAATTTTTCATATAATTGAATGTCAGAATCATAGTGTCTTGCACTAAAAATGTTGACCTCAGCTGCAATCGTAAAACTTGAAATTAAAGCAAAAAACAATGAAATTATTGTTAGTTTTCTCATTCTACTCCTTAAATTTATATTTATATTAAACGTATTTTGTCCTGCAATGCGGATGATAACTATTCTCAATGAAAATGATTATCAATTGCAATATTGTCGCAATTGATAATCAATCGCAATTATTACTGTTTTTTGGATAAATTATTTAAAATTCCCACTCAGAAATTTTACTGTAAAGGAAGTTTCTAAAAGCTTGAACTCTAGCAACATTTTTAAGTGATTGAGGATATACAAAATGTGCCTCAGTAGTTGGACCTTGAACGCTTGGTAAAACTTTAACAATATTTGGTTGTTTCACAGTTAAGTAATCTGGAATTGCAGCTAGTCCTACACCGCTTTGAACAGCTAATAGTAAACCATAAACACTATTCACTCTCATTACAGTTTTTCTTTTTTTATTATCTTTCATTCCAAGTTTTAATGCCCAATCTGGATTATAAACTGGTGATGGAGCTCCTCTACCAAATGAAATAAAGTTGTGCTTATTTAAGTCATTAATTGTCTTAGGATATCCATGTTTTTCTAGGTATTTTGGTGATCCGTAGATGTGATAATTGATATCTATAAGCTTTTTTTGAATGTAATTAAGTTGTTTTGGTCTTCTCATAAATATACCAATATCCGCTTGTCTTGTACTTAAATCTAGTTCTCTATCATCAAATATCAGTTCAACCTCAATTTCAGGATTAAGTTGCATAAATTCCTGTATTCTTGGTGTTAACCAGGTTGTTCCAAAACTAACTACTGTTGTTACTGACAGTTTTCCAGAAGGTTTGTGTTTTTTATCTCCTAAAGTTGTTTCTACCTCTTTTAATTTAGAGATAACTTCATGTGCCGTTTTAAATACATATTCGCCATTTTCAGTTAGCGTTAAACCTCTGGCATGACGCTCAAATAATTTAACTTTTAAATCTTCTTCTAAAGATTGAATTTGTCTACTAATTGCAGATTGGCTAAGGTTTAGAATAACAGTTGCGCTTGTAAAACTACCTGCCTCAGCAACTGCATGAAATATTTTTAATTTATCCCAATCCATTATTTATTTACATCCACTACTATTTTATGTTTTAAATTTCCTTTTAATATATCGGGATAGACATTTAATAATTCATCTAATCCAATAGTATTTACAGATTTTTCTAAAATATTAAAATCTAGCAAAGCAGGAAATTCTCCCCAGACAAACTCTTTTCTTTTTTTACTGATATTAACCGAGTCTACTCCCCATAATTTAACTGCTCTTAATATAAATGGAATTACTGATGTATTTAATTTATTGCCACTAGCATTTCCACATATGGCAACAATTCCTTTTGGTTTAGTTTGAGCTATTGCATTAGATAAAATGTTACCACCCACGGTATCTACAACTCCATCCCATGTTCCTTTATCTATTAATCTTGCTTCGCCCTCAAATTCTTTACGATCTATAACGTTTTTTGCACCAAGTTCTTTTAAGTAATCTGCTTTATCTGGTTTACCAGTTATAGCTGTTACATTAATTCCCATCTTAGCAAGAACCATTACTGCAACCATTCCAACACCACCCGTAGAACCTGTTACCAATACATCGTTTACTTTTGATTGCATCAATAGTTCCTCTCTTGCTTTAACTGCAAAGGCACATAACAAACCTGTAAGACCAGCAGTTCCCAGAACCATAGCTTGTTTATTTGTCATTCCCTCAGGTGTTTTTGTAATATGATCCTTTTTAACTTTTGCGTATTGAGAATATCCACCATCAAAAAGTTCTCCTGCTCTACAACCTGTTAATATAACTCTGTCTCCTTCTTTAAATTCTTCACCATCTCCTTGTGCAACAGTTCCAGAAAAATCAATACCAGGTATTCTTGGATACTCTTTAACTAATTTACCACCATCTTTTAGTATCATTGCATCTTTCCAATTAAGATCAGAATAATCTATCTTAACTAGCACCTCACCATCTTTAAAATGATCTAAACTTAGTTCTTTGACTTCTCTTGTAAAATTTTCGTTCTGATTGTTTATTACAACTGCTTTAAATGAGTCCGCCATGTTTATCAGTAAATATTATTTTGCAATAAATCGCAAATATCTATTTTGATAACTTAAATCGTCTTTAAACTGTCCAAGATAAAAATTTGTAACTGTGGTAGCTTGCTCTTTTTTTATACCTCTCATAGTCATACACTGATGAGTTGAATCTATTGTTACCGCAACTCCTTTTGCATCCAAAGACTCCATTAAAGTATTAGCGATCTGAACGGTTAATCTTTCTTGTGTTTGTAATCTTTTAGAAAATACTTCTACTACTCTTGCTATTTTACTTAATCCTACAACTCTTTGATTTGGAATATACGCTACATGAGCAATTCCTATAATTGGTGCCATGTGATGTTCGCAATGACTTTGAACTGAAATATTTTTTTGAACAACCATATCGCTATAGCCTTCAACATCACCAAATGTTTTATCTAAAACTGCTTTAGGATCTTCTTTGTATCCCTTGAAATATTCTTTAAATGCTTTTGTTACTCTTTTTGGAGTTTCCAATAAACCTTCTCTGGTAGGATCTTCACCTAACCACTTAAGAATTTTAACGAAAGCTTCTTCAGCTTCCTTGTCTGTTACTTCGTTAATTTTTTTTTCGTTTTCGTTTTTTACTAATTTCATGACGTGCTTTTATATATATAAAAC
Source organism: uncultured Pelagibacteraceae bacterium (assembly GCA_902533775.1). GTDB lineage: Bacteria > Pseudomonadota > Alphaproteobacteria > Pelagibacterales > Pelagibacteraceae > Pelagibacter. The sequence goes on along the minus strand of CACANA010000005.1, from coordinate 610 downwards.
CTTAATTTTAAAATATTTATTATATTTATTATTATGTTAGATAATTCCACATATATGTTTAAAAAAAGAGAAAATGTAGCAGAAATAGAAGAAGGCAAGCTTTTATCTCCTAAATTCGACAATGATGGATTGATTCCGGTCATTACAACATGCTCAAAAACAAAAGAAATATTAATGCATGGGTATATGAATGTCGAAGCCTTCAAGTTAACTATTGAAACCAAAGAAGCACATTACTGGAGCAGATCAAGGCAATCAATTTGGCATAAAGGAAAAACAAGTGGGTTTGTACAAAAAGTAAAAGAGATTCGAATTGATGATGATCAAGATGCAGTGTGGATGACTGTAGATATTGGCGAAGGTTCTAGTTGCCACGTTGGGTACAGATCCTGTTTTTACAGATCTGTTCCTTTGGGTAAAATTGATAATGCAAGACAAATCGAAATGAAATTTGAAGAAGAAGAAAAAAAATTTGATCCAGAGGTTGTTTATAAAGGACAACCTAATCCAACAAAAATATAAAAAATTAATGAAAGTTTTAAGTCCGTTTGGACCAAAAATTGCTGTTGTTAAAATTCCATTAAATTTGGTAAAAAAAATTAATGATGAA
>CACANA010000004.1 GCA_902533775.1 uncultured Pelagibacteraceae bacterium | reverse complement strand
TAGTGCACACGTAGGTCAAACTGAATTTGAAGCTGGCGTTGGTGGCGGACAAAAAATGAAGGCTGCTGGAGGAAAAAAAGCTTTATGCGTTAACCACGAAGTTGGAAACGTAGCGCTTGATAGAAGATGTGCAGGTTTCAAAAAAGGTTTTGGTGGATCTGTTGATATTCTTGGAACATCAAATGACCCAACTGAAATTCAAAAAGCTGTTGCTGCAAAATTAGGTGGTGGATATGACACTATTCTAACTTTAGGAGCTGGTTTATCTGGTGAAGCAGCACTAAAAGCTTTAGAAGCTGCTGGTAAAGTTGGAAATGTTAAATTAGGAACATTTGATATGTCACCTAATATGTTAAAAGCTGCTGCTGCAGGTAAAGTAGAGTTTTTAATTGACCAACAACAATATCTACAAGGTTATTTGCCTATAGCTATTTTTGCCCAGTACATGAGATGGGGAACAATGCCTGCAGGTGTAGTTATGACTGGACCTGGATTTGTTACTCCTGATAATGCTGCTAAAGTAATTAAATGGGCAGCTCAAGGTTATAGATAAAATCTATATTTTAGGCCTGACTAAATTTTTTGGTCAGGCCTTTTTTCAAAATTTAAATGTCATTAAAATCTAAAAGTATTTCATCAAAAAGTAGTCTTAGTGAAGACGAACGTCTAAAAAAAATATCACCACTGAGAGTTTTATTGAATAGGCCTGAGCTAGGTGCATTAGGTGGCTCAATACTGGTATTTATATTTTTTGGAATTGTAGCTGGCGATACTGGTATGTTTAGCGCCTATGGAATGCTTAATTTCCTCGATGTTTCAGCTAATTTGGGAATTATAGCAATAGCAGCAGCGATGTTAATGATTGGCGGTGAATTTGATTTGTCAATTGGATCAATGATTGGCTTTGCTGGAATTTGTATTGCAATTCCTGCGATTTACTGGGGTTGGCCTTTATGGATGAGTATAGTTTTTGCTTTCGCTATGGCAGTATTGGTTGGATACTTTAATGGCATAATGGTTGTCAAAACTGGTTTGCCATCTTTTATTGTAACACTTGCAATGCTTTTTATTTTAAGAGGTTTGACATTAGCAATAACAAGATTGATTACTGGTAGAACTCAAGTTCCAGGACTAAGAGTATTAATTGAAGATGATCCATTAGCATGGCTATTTGCTACAGATACTTTTAAATGGCTTTTTACTTGGTTGGGATCATTAAAATTGATTGAACTAAGAACTGATGGAACTCCTCTTGCAACTGGAATACCTCCATCAGTTATTTGGTTTATTGCATTAACATTGTTTGCAACATGGATATTGATGAAAACAAGATACGGTAATTGGATCTTCGCATCTGGAGGTGATAAGGTTGGAGCAACAAATGTCGGTGTGCCTGTTGGAAGGGTAAAAATAAGTCTATTTATTGGTACGGCAGTCGCTTCTACTATTTTTGCTTGTATTCAAGTATTAGATGCGGGTTCTGCAGATACTATGAGAGGTACTTTAAAAGAACTAGAAGCTATTGCAGCTGCTGTTGTTGGTGGGTGTCTCTTAACTGGTGGGTATGGATCTGCAATAGGTGCTGCTTTTGGTGCAATAATATTTGGTACTGTATCTATGGGAATATTTTATACAGATGTTGACACTGATTGGTTTAAAGTTTTCTTAGGAGCAATGATGTTGATAGCTGTAGTGTTTAATAACTATATCAGAAAGAAAGTGACTGAGAGTAAATAATGTCAGACTATCTCGTTCAATTTAATAATATTAGTAAGTTTTTTGGAAAGGTAATAGCGCTTAAAGATGTCACAATGAGATTAAAAAAAGGTGAGATCATGTGCTTACTTGGAGATAATGGAGCAGGAAAGTCGACTTTAATTAAAACTTTAGCAGGTGTTCATAAACCAGATGAAGGAGAAATTATATTTGAAGATAATAAAATTGTTTTTGACTCTCCCAAAGATGCTTTAGATATTGGTATAGGAACAGTTTATCAAGATCTAGCATTAGTTCCTTTAATGAGTGTTACTAGAAATTTTTTTATGGGAAGAGAGCCTCAAAAAGGTATTCCTTTCCTTAAAACTTTTGATGTGGAGAAAGCAAATAAGATAGCAGCAGATAGAATGGGACAGATAGGTATCGATGTTAGAGATCCATCTCAGGCAGTTGGAACTATGTCCGGTGGTGAAAGACAATGCCTAGCAATATCACGAGCTATATATTTTGGAGCAAAAGTTTTAGTTTTAGATGAGCCAACTTCTGCTTTAGGAGTTCATCAAGCATCAATGGTATTAAAATATATTGTAAAGGCCGCGTCTGAGGGATTGGCTGTAATTTTAATTACTCATAATGTACATCATGCTTACCCTGTTGGTAATAGTTTCACTGTACTTAACCGAGGAAAAAGCATGGGAACATTCCAAAAAAAAGATATTTCTAGAGAAAAGCTTCTTAGTATGATGGCTGGTGGTGAAGAATTAGACAAACTTGAAGTCGAACTTCAAGAAATGGATAGAATTCACAACAAAAATTAGATATTACGCCATATATCTTTACCATGACAAAATCATTTCCTTTGCTATTTATATTATTATGGTCATCGGCATTCATATCTGGGAAAGAAATTGTTCAAAACGCTTCTCCATTTGCAGCTTTAGCATTTAGGTTTGGGATTGTAACAATTGGTTTTCTTGTATTTGCTTATCTCAGTAATGATAAAATTTTCGGAAAATTAAAAAATATTATTGAAAGTCTTTCAACAGGTATTTTATTTCATGGGATTTATTTAGGTGGATGTTGGTATGCATTTTCAATTGGGATGCCAGCTGCGATTGTAGCTTTAATAGTTACACTTCAACCGATTTTAACAAATATTTTATCTGGTCCTATTTTTGGAGAAAAAATATCTTGGAAACAGTGGGTAGGTATCAGTTTAGGTTTCATTGGTTCTGTCACTGTCTTAGGAATTGATTTTGGAAAAGAAATTCCTCCTTTAGGATTGTTAGCTACAGTCTTAGCTTTATTTGCAATAACAGCTGGAACATTGTGGCAAAAAAAATTAAGTGGAAATTTAGCTTTATCAGTTAACAATGCGTATCAAGCAGTTGGTGGTTGCCTTTTTAATCTATTGTTAATGTTTATATTTGAAAATGCTTATATAAATTTTACAACTAGTTTTATATTAGGTATGTCTCACCAAATTATATTAGTTTCATTTGGGGCTTTTACTATTCTTATGTTTTTAATCAAAAGGGGTACTGTGGGCAAAACTACTACTTTATTTTTTTTAGTACCTCCTACTTCAGCAGTGATGGCATGGATATTTTTAAATGAACAATTAACATTTACTGACATAATTGGTTTTTTAATAACAACTGTTGGAGTATTTATAGCTACAAGGGATAAAAAAAATGGATAACAATTTTTTTAAAAAAATAAGAATATTAGATGGTGGCATGGGTCAATTATTACTTGAAAAAGGAATGGTATCTATGGGGACCTTATGGTCTGCTAGCGCTTTATTAGATGAAAAATATCATCAAATGTTAGTTGATACTCATCTATCATATATCAACGCAGGCTCAGATGTTATAGTTACAAACACTTTTAGTTGTAGAAAATTTAGATTAATAGAAAATAAAGTTGGTGATGAATTCAAAAAATTAAACAAAATTGCATGTAAACTTGCAATCAAAGCTAAAGATTTATCAAAGAAAAATATATTGGTAGCTGGATCAATTCCAAGCCAAAGAGACACTTATATAACTGATGATCGCGATATCAAATTAATAGAGGAAGATATGTTTGAACAAGCTGATATTTTAAGTGAATTTACTGATTTTTTATACTTAGATGTTATTAGCAGCACTAATGAAGTTAAAGCCGCTCTTAATATATCTAAAAAATTAAACAAAAAAGTTTTAATTGGAATACATTTAAAAAAAAATGGTGACCTACCCTCAGAAGAAAAAATTGAGCAATTACTTAGAATTATTCAAGATGAAAATACACTTGGTGTAGTTTGTGCATGTATTTCTCCAGAAATATCTCTATCCGTATTAGATAAATTTTTAAATTGTGAAGTGCCATTTGGATTTAAAATAAATTTGTGGGGGGTTGATGAACCAGGCCCAATACAGACATTTAATACAGCAAAACCTCATGAAATTGGAGTAAATCCTAATCAATCTTTAGGAAAAAGAGATAATTTTGATGCAAATGAATTTTATAATCTATCAAAAAAATTTATAGAAGGTGGGGCAACAATTTTAGGTGGATGTTGTGAGACAAAACCAGAGCATATTAGCTCTATATCTTCACTTAAATAATAATTTTTGTATCAGCTTTTCTGACAAAATAAATTCCTACAACTACAGCTAATAAAGATATTAATACCTTGTAAGTTATTAATTCATTTAAAAATATATAGCCTAAAATAATTCCAAAGATTGGGATTAAGTATGAGACCTGAGATTGAAAAATTAAACCATTCTTTTTCAAAATTTTAAACCTTAAAAGCCACGCAACTCCTGTTGGTACTATACCAAGATAAATTACTGACATAGTTGAATTTAATGATGGAGTATTTTCCCATGGAGTTTCTAATAAACACATTAAAGGAAATAAAATCAGAGTTGCCCAAATTAATATTGATCCAGTAACGTTTTCATTTTTTTTCTTACTAATTTTAAGTGTTAAAACTCCACCTATTACGTAACATGTTGATCCTACTAAAATTAATATAGCTGAAAGAAAATTATTTTTATCAATTAAAATATTATCAGAAAATAAATAAACAATTCCTGCAAATCCAATTAATATTCCTATAGTTTTGGCAAAATTAAATTTTTCATTTTTTGTATAAAAGTGACCTAATATGGTAGAGCTCAAAGGGGTAGTAGACATCAAAATTGCTGCCAAATTACTTTGTACAGACTTTACCCCGTAAGCAATTAAAAAGAATGGTATAACTAAATTGATTAGTCCTATTAACATGAACCAATGCCAATCTTTTGAAAATGCTTCAATTAATATTTTTTTATAAAAACATAAAATCAATACTGGTATAGATCCAAAAAATACTCTCAAAAAAGCAATTGTCATTGGACCGAAAGATTCTGTTGCAATTTTTATATTAAAAAAAGCAGATGCCCAAATTATTGATAGTAATGTTAATAAAATATAATCTGTTAAATTAGCTTGCTTCATTCTGTAATATCTTTCACATCACCTTTTGTAATTTGAATTAATTTTTCATAATTGATCTTAAAAATTACATTAGGATGACCAGCTGCAGCAAAAATATCTGTGAACCTACTTAAAGAATTATCTATAAATATTTGAATTTTATTTATATGACCTACAGGAGATACACCTCCAATTGTATATCCTGTTTGAGATTTAACCTCGTCAGCAGAAGCCATTCGTACATTTTTTTTTTCAGAAATTTTTTTTAATTTATTTAACGAACATCTTTTGTCACCAGAAACTAAACAAAGTAAAAAATCATTTTCTATCTTAATAAGTAGACTTTTAACAATTGCTCCTACTTCACAATTTAATGAATTTGCTGCATCCAATGCTGTTTTTGCTGAGTTTTGTAATTCAACAACTGATAGATTTTCGTCAAATTCTTTAAGAGACTTCTCAGCTCTTTTAACTGGTTCTTTATTTAATAAAGTCATATTCAACTTATGATTGATAAAAAAGCACTGAAATTATTGGCATAATTATATGTTTAAATTGCATAGGTGATATCCTCATTATATGTATTCTTTATTATAACAATATTGGTAATTAACCCAGATATTTAATTCTACAGGAGATAATATGAGCGCAAGCAAAGTTCTAAAAATGATGAAAGACAAGCAAATTGAGTTTGTCGATTTAAGATTTACAGACCCAAGAGGTAAATTACAGCACTTAACTATGGATGCATCGGTAGTAGATGGGGACATGTTAACAGATGGTGTATTTTTTGATGGATCATCTATTGCTGGATGGAAAGCAATAAATGAATCTGACATGATATTAAAACCAGATTTAAACAGACAAATCGTTGATCCATTTACATCTCATAATACTCTTGTTTTATTTTGCGACATATTAGATGCAATTAAAAGAAATCCTTATGAAAGAGATCCAAGAGGGATAGCGAAGAAAGCTGAAGCTTATTTAAAGAAGACTGGTATAGGTGATAAAGCTTACTTTGGTCCAGAGCCAGAATTTTTTGTTTTTGATGATGTAAAAATCAAAAACGACATGAACGAAACAAGTTTTTCGATAGATAGTACAGAAGGACCGTATAATTCTGGAAAAAGTTATGAAAATGGGAATATGGGTCATAGACCTGGAGTTAAAGGTGGATATTTTCCAGTCCCTCCAGTAGATAGTGCTCAGGATATAAGAGGTGAATACCTAAAAGGTTTAAGAGATGTGGGTATCACAGTTGAAAAACATCACCACGAAGTTGCTCCAAGTCAGCACGAACTTGGAATGCTTTTTGGTACACTAGTCGATCAAGCTGATAATGTTCAATTATACAAATATGTCGTTCAAATGGTTTCACATTCATTTGGTAAAACTGCAACGTTTATGCCTAAACCTGTAAAAGGTGATAATGGATCAGGAATGCACGTTCACCAATCAGTTTGGAAAGGGAAAACTCCAGTTTTTTCTGGAAATAAATACTCAGGTTTGTCACAAACCGCACTTTATTACATTGGTGGTATACTTAAGCATGCTAAGGCAATTAATGCGTTTTCAAATGCTACAACAAATAGTTATAAAAGATTAATTCCAGGTTTTGAAGCTCCGGTATTACTTGCTTATTCTGCAAGAAACAGATCTGCATCTTGTAGAATTCCGATAACTTTAAGTAAAAAAGGCGCAAGATGTGAAATCAGATTCCCTGATGCATCTGGTAATCCTTATTTAACATTTGCGTCCATGTTAATGGCGGGAATTGATGGTATCAAAAACAAAATTGATCCAGGCAAATCCTTTGATAAAGATCTTTACGCTTTATCAGAGAAGGAAGTTAAAAAAGTTCCAACTGTTTGCGGATCATTAAGAGAAGCAATGGAAAGTTTAGATAAAGATAGAAAGTTTTTAACTCAAGGTGGAGTATTTACTGACGATCAAATTGATGCTTATATTGCTTTGAAATTTGAAGAGATACACAACTTTGAACATACACCTCATCCTATTGAGTTTGATATGTACTATAGTTGTTAAATAGCTTTTTTATTTTTTAGCTATTTTATTTTTTCCTAAACCTTTTTTAACCACGTAGTTGAGGGTGCCATGTGCGCCCGCTTCTACTGGTTTAATTAAACTTCTGAATAAAGATTTTCTTTTTTGTATTTTAACTTCAGAGTTAATTAGGTTTTTATGTTCAAAAGTGTTCATATCAAAGATTCTATCATAGATATGCAATAAACGCAATTCTGATATGCGTATATTAAATACTATATTTTAAAGGACTCTCCACATCCGCATCTCTCTGTTTCATTAGGGTTATTGAATACAAATTGTGAAGAAAATTTTTCTTTTTTAAAATCCATTTCTGTTCCAAGCAAATACATTACCGCTGCAGAGTCTATAAAGACTTTCACACCCTTATCTTCTACTACTTCGTCGTTTGGGTTTGCTTCTTTTGTATACTCCATAACATAAGACATCCCTGCGCACCCGCCTGACTTAACTCCAACTCTAACTCCTAAAGAGTCTTTTTCAGCATTAGACATAATTTCTTTTATTCTTTGAGCTGCGTTATCGCTTAATGTTATAATTTGTTTTGTCATAAATTTAATTCAAGTTTTGCAGCTTCAGACATCATTGATTTATCCCATGGTGGTTCCCAAACTAAATCAAGATCTACTTTTGAAACTTCTTTAATTTCTAATATACTGTCTTTAACTTCTTTAGGCAAACTTTCAGCTACTGGACAATTTGGTGTGGTTAAAGTCATTTTAACCTTAACTTCTGAATTATTAACGATAATATCGTATATCAATCCTAATTCGTAAATATTAACAGGTATCTCAGGATCATAAATTTTTTTTATTTCTGCAATTACTTTTTCTTTAAGATCCATTTTCATTCTTCTGTTTTCACAATTTGATCTAAATTATCTAATGCTGATGTGAGGGTATGCCAAGATAAAGTTGCACACTTTACTCTCATAGGGTATTGCTTAACACCCGATAAACTCATCAATTTAGTTTTTTCGTCATCTTTTAAAATATTAGTTTCTAAAGAATCTTTTTCTTTTATCATTCCTAAAAAATCAGTTACAATTTCTTTTACCTCTTTCTCTTCTTTGCCTCTAACCATATCAGTCATAATTGATGCTGATGCCATTGAAATAGCACAGCCATGCCCCTCAAATGCAATATCTTCAACTTTTTTATTTTCATTTAATCTGAGATAAACATGAACGTTATCACCACATAAAGGATTATTTCCCTTTGCATCTTTATTATAATTATCAAACTTTCCTAAATTCCTCGGATTTTTTCCATGGTCTAATATTATTTCTTGATATAAATCTTTTAAGTCCATTATAAGTTAAAAATTTTTTTACATTTATTTATTGCTTCATCAAGTTTATCAATGTCATCTTTTGTATTGTAAACTCCAAACGAAGCTCTTGCTGTTGCAGGTAAATTTAATTTATCGTGTAATATTTGACAGCAGTGATGCCCTGCTCTAATAGCTACTCCGTCTTCATCAAGAATTGTTGCAATATCATGTGGATGAACACCTTCAATAGTAAATGATATAACTCCACCCTTTTCTTTTGGATTTCCTATAATATTAACTGAATTATTTTTTCTTAATTTTTCTAATCCATAGTCTAATAGTTCTTTTTCATGTTTCTCGATATTTTGAATACCAATTTTTTCCATAAATTTTATGGATTCATTAAATGCTATAACTTGAGCTGTGGCCATTGTACCAGCCTCGTATTTGTTAGGTAATTCTCCATAAGTAATCCCTTCTTTTTTAACCTCATTTATCATTCCTCCTCCACCTTGATATGGAGGTAAATCTTCAAGCCATTTTTTTTTAGCATATAGAACACCTATTCCAGTTGGTCCGTACATTTTATGTCCAGATATTGCATAGAAATCACAATCAATGTCCTGCATATCTAATTTTAAGTGTGGAGCTCCTTGGCAACCATCAATTAGAACAGGTATATTTTTTGAATGTGCTAATTGCACAATATCTTTGATTGGTAATATTGCACCTGTTACATTTGACAAATGACTTACGCTAATTATCTTTGTTTTGTTTGTAATTTTTTTTTCTATAGCTTCTAATGTTACTTCACCATCATCATTAATTTCAGCAAATTCTATTTTAATATTTTTTGCTTTTCTGAGAAAATGCCAAGGCACATAGTTTGAATGATGCTCGAGTTCAGTCAATAATACTTCATCTCCTTCAGACAAATACTTTTGACCAAAAGTGTTGGCGACTAAATTTATTGCTTCAGTAGCTCCTTTAGTAAATACGATCTCATCTTTATCTTTAGCGTTAATATATTTTTGAACTGAGACCCTTGTTTGTTCATATAAATTGGTAGCAGCAACTGCCAAATAATGAACACTTCTACCTACATTAGAAAACTCTTTTGTATAAAAGTCATAAATTCTATCTACAACAATTCTTGGTTTTTGAGATGAATTAGCACTATCTAAATATACTAAATCATTATTTTGAATTTTATCATCAAAAATTGGAAACTCTTTTTTTATATCATGTATGTTCATTAATTTAATCCAATCATATTTTTTATTAGTTTTTTAATTTCTTCATCTGTGATCTTTTCAACAACATCTAGAAGAAAACCGTTAATTAATAATTCTTTTGCAGTCTTTTGATCTAAACCTCTAGACATTAAATAAAAAATAGAATCTTCATCTAAACTACCTGACGCCGAACCATGTGAACATTTAACATCGTCAGCATAAATTTCTAATTCAGGCTTTGCATTAAATTCTGCTTGTTCATTTAAAAGTATAGCTTTACTTAATTGATAACCATCTGTTTTTTGAGCTTTAGAATCCACATATATTTTCCCTTGATAGACAGACTTTGAACTGTCATCAATTACACTTTTTATTAACTGATAACTTTTCGTGTTTTCGTATAAATGGTTAGTCTTAGTTCTTATTTCGTGGTGTTTATTTTTACACAATGAGTGTATTCCATTAATAAATGCTGATGAATATTTACCTTCAAGATTACAGTTGACTTCATTTTTTAGATAATCTGATCCAGAGGAAAATATAAAAGTTTCAGAAATACTATTTTCTTTTTGAATGATACTAGAATAATCATACTTGATATTTGTATTATTTTTTTTATCTATTTTATAATTCTTAAGAATTGCATTTTTATCAAGATTAAAGTTAAATAAATTATTAATGAAATTTTTTTCTGAATTGTCATCAGAGAAATTAATAATTTTTATTGAGCTGCTTTCTTTTAAATCAAAGTTTAATTGAAAATTAATATTGGTATTACTCACTTTTTCATTAGTTTTTTGATATATTATCAAAGGTTTCTTTAATGAATAATTTTTTTTAACTAAAATATTATATATTTTATTTGAAAAAGAATTATTTAGACTTAAGAGAGAATTATCTTGATTGAGGTTTTGGTTTAAAGTATCTAAAATTGTTATATTAATTTTATCACTTTCTTCATATTCGAAGTTCAATTGCTGAACTTTACCATTAACAATAACAATTTTATTATGTTCAATTTCCTTTATAAAAATATCGTCATTAATTTCATTTTCAATTTTGTAATCATTATAAAATGTTAGTTCTCCAATATTTTTTTTAATTATTTGGTTAATATCTGAAAATTTCCAGTTTTCTAATTTTCTACTAGGAAATCCATTTTTCAAAAAATTATCGAGAGCTTCTTTTTTTAATTTAATCTCTTGGTCTGAGAAATTAGAAATGCTTATAAATTTATCAAAATCTGTTTTTAATTTTTGTTCCATTTAATTGAAATTTTCGTATCCTTTTTTTTCTAACTCTAAAGCTAATTCTGCACCTCCTGATTTAATAATTTTTCCACCCATAAGAACATGTACAAAGTCAGGTTTTATATAATCAAGTAGTCTTTGATAGTGTGTTATTATAAGAAAGGAATTATTTTTTTTTCTTAATGCATTAACTCCATCTGCAACTATTTTAAGAGCATCTATATCTAATCCAGAATCGGTTTCATCTAGTATAGATAATTTTGGATCTAAAATTGACATTTGTAAAATTTCATTTTTCTTTTTTTCACCACCAGAGAAACCAACATTTAATTGTCTATTTAATTTTTCTTCATCAAATTTTAGTTCTTTTGCTTTTTCCTTAACTAATTTTAAAAATTCTAATGCATCTAATTCTTTTTCGCCTCTAGCTTTTCTAATTGAATTTAAGGATGTTTTTAAAAAAATATTTGTATTCACCCCAGGTATTTCCAATGGATATTGGAATGCCAAAAAAATACCTTCATGTGCTCTTTCTTCAGTTTCAAGATCAAACAAATTTTTATTTTCATATAATATTTCCCCTGATACTTCATATCCCTTTTTACCTGATAGAATATTTGACAAAGTACTCTTTCCTGATCCATTGGGCCCCATTATTGCATGTACCTCGCCTGGTTTTATCTCAAGACTAAAACCACTTAAGATGGATTTTTCTTGAATTTTTGCATTTAAATTGTTTATTTTTAACATTTAACCAACACTTCCTTCTAAACTTATTCCAACTAGTTTTTGAGCCTCTACCGCAAATTCCATTGGTAATTGTTGCAATACCTCTTTACAAAAACCATTAACAATAAGTCCCACGGCTTCTTCTTGATTTAGTCCCCTTTGCTGACAATAATGAAGTTGATCTTCACTTATTTTTGATGTGGTCGCTTCATGAGCAATACTAGAATTTGAGTTTTTATTTTTAATATAAGGTACTGTGTGTGCTCCACACTTGTTGCCCATTAGTAATGAATCACATTGAGTAAAATTTGTGGAATTAGCTGCATTTTTTGAAATATCTACCAAACCTCTGTAAGTCATATCTGATTTCCCTGCACTAATACCTTTTGAAATAATTTTACTTTTTGTATTTTTTCCTAAATGAATCATCTTAGTTCCAGTGTCAGCTTTCTGATGATTATTTGTAATTGCGATTGAATAAAATTCTCCAATTGAGTTATCACCTTTTAAAATACAACTTGGATATTTCCAAGTAATTGCAGAACCAGTTTCTACTTGTGTCCATGAAATTTTTGAATTTTTACCTTTACATAATCCTCTTTTAGTTACAAAATTATATATTCCTCCTTTTCCATCTTTATCTCCAGGATACCAATTTTGTACTGTAGAATATTTAATCTCTGCATCATCTAAAGCAATCAATTCTACGTTTGCAGCGTGTAACTGATTTTCATCTCTCATTGGTGCAGTGCATCCTTCTAAATAACTTACATAACTACCTTTATCAGCAATGATTAAAGTTCTCTCGAACTGACCAGTATCTGATGCATTAATTCTAAAATAAGTTGATAGTTCCATCGGACATTTTACATTTGGTGGTATGTAAACAAATGATCCATCAGTGAAAACTGCTGAGTTTAATGTAGCAAAGAAGTGATCGGTAATTGGTATAACTGAACCTAAATATTTTCTTACTAAATCTGGATGTTTTTGTATTGCTTCAGAAATAGAGCAAAAAATAATTCCTTTTTCTGTTAAAGTATCTTTAAAAGTAGTAGCAACAGATACTGAGTCAAATACTGCATCAACAGCAATACCATTTAATCTCTTTTGTTCTTGAAGTGGTATTCCTAATTTTTTGTAAGTCTCAAGCAATTTTGGATCTAAATCTTCTAAATTTTTTGGCTTTTCTTTAAAACTTTTAGGTGCTGAATAATAATATAAGTCTTGATAATCAATTTTAGGGTATTTTGGCTTTTGCCAATCAGGTTCTTTTAATACTTTTAATCTTTCAAATGCTTTTAACCTCCATTGTAGTAACCAGTCTGGTTCTTTTTTTATATTTGATATAAATCTTATAACTTCTTCATTTAAACCTTTTGGGGCTTTAAAGCTTTCAATATCTGTGGAAAAACCGTATTTATATTCTTTTAAATCTTCTATCTGTTTATCTCTCATTACAATCTATTTTCTGTTTTGTATATTAGGTCACCAAGATTTTTTTCTTCGAAGAATAAGTTTATGTGTGTCTCTAGCTCATCCCATAAATTATGAGTTATACATTTAGCAGATTTTCCATTGCATCCTTTTTTTGAGTGCTTTTGACAGCCTATTGTTCTAACTTTTTCTTCTACAGCATAAAGAATGTCTGAAATTTTTATTTCATTAGGTGTTTTATTTAGAGTATAACCTCCTTTTTTCCCCCTTATGCTTTTTACGATTTCATTTTTTTTTAATTTTAAAAATAATTGCTCGAGGTAGACTAAGGATATTCCTTGTCTGATAGATATATCTCTCAGTGATATTGGCTCATTATTTTTAAATCTCGCTATGTCGGCTAGTGCCATCACAGCGTATCTGCTTTTGGTTGATAATTTCATATTTTCCGCAATTAACGGGCTTTATATATACCTGACTAATTTAGTCAAGATTCAGAATATTTAAAATGCTTGCATTTTGTCGCTTAATTTTGATAGAAAAATATAATTTTTTTTTGAGATTGATAATCAATGCCATCGACAGATACAAAAATTTCAGAAATATTTATTCCTGGTCCAGCTGGTAGACTAGAAGCAAAGTATTTTAAAAGTAAAAAAAATACTTCTCCTATTGCTTTAGTGCTCCACCCACACCCTCAATACGGAGGAACAATGAATAACAAAGTTGTTGTCGATACTTTTCAAACTTTTGTAGATAATAATTTTTCAGTTTGTAGGGTAAATTTCAGAGGTGTTGGAAAAAGTGATGGTGAATTTGATAATGGCCAGGGTGAACTTGCAGATGCAGCTGCAGCTTTAGATTGGGTGGAGAGAGAAAATTTTGATAACTCTCAGTGTTGGATTTCAGGATTTTCTTTTGGTTCTCTGATAGCAATGCAGTTACTAATGAGAAGACCTGAAATAAATAGATTTATTGCTGTATCACCTCAGCCTAATGTATATGATTTTTCATTTTTATCACCCTGTCCAACATCTGGCTTAATAATACATGGTAAGAAAGATGAGTTAGTTCCTTTTGATGATATAAATGAATTAAATAAAAGATTAAGTGCTCAAAAAGGGATTAAAGTAGAGTTTGATATTATTTCAGAAGCAAATCATTTTTTTTCAAAAGCCGATGCTTCCTTGGTAAAATCTTTAAATAAATATATAAAAAAAGAAACAGCCTTATATTAAAAATTTATTTTGATTTCACCTCCTGTAACAGGATTTAAAACATTAGTCGTAGAAGGATAACTAATTATTTTATTAAGATATGATCTAATTGATAAATATGCAAATGCTTGGGATTCAATAAAATCACCATCTATACTAAATTCATCTATTAGTTTAATTTTATATTTCAATAATTTCTTTATATGATTTACTAACGCTAAATTTCTCCTGCCTCCGCCACATAAAATAATTTCTATTTCGTTATTAAAATTTTTTTTTATATTTTGTGAAATTATTAATGCTGTAAAATATGTTAATGTAGCTACAGCATCTTCAAATTCTAAACCTTTAACAAAACTAAAATCGAATTCATTTCTATCAAAAGAATGTTTTTGTTGTACATTATAAAACTCATGTTCGTAAAATTGATTAATTATATCAATATTTATGTTTCCAGATAACGCTATATCTCCATTTTTATCATAATCTATTCCTTTTGTTTTTTTTAAGTACCCATCCATTAAAACATTTCCGGGACCAATATCTTTTGCAGCTAAAGTATCATTAAAACAATAGGTGTAATTTGATATGCCTCCTATATTTAAAATTATTGTAGGATTATTTATCTTAAATTTATTTATTAAAAGTTTATGATAAACTGGAGTTAACGGAGCACCTTCCCCACCATTTTTAATATCGTTAGCTCTAAAATTATTAATTACTTTTTCTTTTAATTCTTGAGAGAGTAAATCTGCATCTCCCATTTGTATAGAATATCCATCTTTAGGTTTATGAATTATCGTTTGTCCATGAAAGCCAATTAATTGAATATTTAACTTATTTTCACCAATAATTTTCTTTGATATTTTTGAATGATAAAGAGTTAGATCTCTTTCTAAAGATTTATAAGTGCTTATATTTTCCTCTATATCTGCTCTATTATTTATATTTAAAATAAAAGATGAAAGTCTTTTTCTAAATTCTTCAGGATAATTGAAGTACTTATTATCTATTATCTCTAAATTATTTTCACCATCTGATTTGATAATACTTGCATCAATGCCATCAAGAGATGTACCACTCATTAAACCTAGTGCTATAAAAGAATTATCCATTATTGATTATTATTTTTATTTAAATATGTATATTAAAAATACCATTTATGAATGAATTTTTAAAAGAATTTAAGGACAGAGGATATTTTTATCAATGCACAGACGAAAAAGCTCTTTCAAAGAAGCTGAATGAAGAGAGTATAAAAGGATACATAGGCTTTGATTGCACTGCTCAAAGTTTACATGTAGGTAGCTTGCTTCAAATCATGTGCTTAAGATTAATGCAAAAACATGGACATAAACCAATTGTTTTACTTGGCGGTGGAACTACTAGAATAGGAGATCCATCTGGAAAAGATAAAACAAGAAAAATTTTAGAAGAAAATGAAATAGAAAATAATATTAAAAGTATAGAGAACATACTAAGAAAATTTTTAGAGACAAAAGATGAAAAAGTGGCTCCAATTTTTGTTAACAACTTCACTTGGCTAAAAAATTTAAATTATATATCTTTTCTAAGAGATATAGGAAAACATTTTACCATAAATAAAATGTTAAGTTTTGAAAGTGTTAAGTTAAGGTTAGAGAGAGAGCAATCATTAAGTTATATGGAATTTAATTATATGATTTTGCAAGCTTACGATTTTCTAGAATTAAATAGGAAAGAGAACTGTTTGCTTCAAATTGGAGGGTCAGATCAATGGGGCAATATTGTTAACGGAGTTGAACTCATTAAAAGATATTCATCTAACGAAGTTTATGGTTTAACAACAGAACTTATAACTTTAGCATCAGGTGCTAAGATGGGTAAAACTGAAAGTGGTGCTATTTGGTTAGATAAAAAATTATTTTCAGTTTTCGATTATTGGCAATTTTGGAGAAATACTGATGATAAAGATGTATTAAAATTTCTTAAAATGTTTACAGATTTAAATTTAAATGAGATTGAAAATATAAGCAATCAAAACATAAATGAACAAAAAATTATTTTAGCAAACAAAGCTACTTCTATTCTTCACGGCGTTAATGAAGCTGCGGAAGCAGAAAAAATAGCAAGAAATTCTTTTACAGGAAACTCATCTGGTGAAAATTTGCCAAATACAAAAATAGATATCTCTAACATTGGTAATGATTTGGTTAATTTAGTCTCAATTATTGATAAAAACTTATCTAAAAGCGAAATAAGAAGATTAATAAAATCTAATGGTATTAAAATCAACAATCATATTATTTCAGATGATAAATTCATAATTTCGAATGAACTTATAAAGAAAAATAATTTTATTAAGCTTTCAATCGGTAAGAAAAAACACTACAAAATAGTAATTTAATTTGAAATTTTTTCCAAAGTTCTAGTTATAAATCTTGGAGTTAAAGTTTTTATTGGATTGACAGTAGATTTAAGTTTTTTAGGTGGCCCTTTAATTTTGAAGCTTACGCCAAATACTCCTTCACCAATTTTTTTTCCAACCAATATATCGCCTAACATTGGTATTTTTGAAATTGTTTTATTAATAGTTGTTGCTGGCACAAGTGTTCCTTTTAAGCTAGTTAATTCATCTTTTACAATATAACCTTCCATCATAACTGAAATTGCTGGACCTATAGCATACATCTCTTTTATTTTAGTATTATTTCCTAAAGTTTCATAATCCATCTCAAAATCAGAAAATCGTATACCTTCGCCAGTTAGAAGATCAGCTATACCTTGCAGTGATGCCAATGTAAGAAGCTTTGCAAGAACAGGTACTTCTTGTACTTTAAAATCGATAATTTTTAAATTTGATTTTGTTTTACCCTCATAATTAAGCGCCTCATATATTAATTTACCTTCTTTAAAACCCTTTATAAATTTGAAATTTTTAATAAAAGGTTCTGGTTCTTCAATTTCTAAATTAGTAATTTTTTCTTTTTTATCATTAGTAAAAATGCTTAAGGCAAATTTTCTCTCATTATCTAATTTTGCATTTATATTTGAACTAAAAACATTGTTATTCTTTAATTGTATTTCACCTTTAACGTTTGATAAAAAGGAAAAGCTATCAACATAATATTTTCCAATATCTAAATAAATATTAGTATTTAAATTTTTGAAACTTGAAAAAATCGATTGAGAGGAATTTTCTAATAAATTTTTTATATTTTTAGATCCGTCAAATTGAGGGCCAGTTAAGTAATAATTGTTGTTAACTTTCTTAAATTCTAAATTATTTTCTTTACTGTTTTTGTTGACTATATCGATTTTAAATAAATCTAAATTTTTAATTTTATCGTTTTTTCCTATTTCAAGATTTTCAACATTAATACTTTTTTCTTCTTCATTAAAATCTATATTTTTGAAAATTATTTCATTATTTTCTTTGTAAATTCCATTTATATTCAATTCAGATTTTATATCTGCTTTTTTTTGATAATCTAATTCTTCAAGATCTATTTCTGCGCTATCAAGGTCTAAATCTAAATCAAAAAAGTAATTATTATCTTTTTTTTCGACATTTAAAGAAATATTTTCATTCATATTATTAATTGAATATTTGCTTTTTAAGTTAAACTTAAATTTTTTATTTTTATAATCTAAATCTAAAAGACTGTTGCTAAATTTTATTTGGTTTTTAAAATTGCTAAAGTATTTCTTTATTCTTTGTGATTTATAATCAACTAAAATACTTTCTGAATTTAATTTAGATTTAATATTAAAATTTTGTATTTCGTTTTTTTTATTTAATTCAAAACTTATTAAATTTTCCGATGCGAATGTGATATTTTGGTCTTGAAGACCAAAGTTTTTAAATTGAATAAATTTTTTAAATTTTTTAGAGTTAATTGTGCTTTTTGTATTACTTAAATCTATATCGACTGAAGCATTTTTGTTTTGTTTTTTTTTATAAATTATATTAATTAAATTTTTTGTTTTATTATTATTGTAGTTATTATTTTGAAATAAAAACTTACTATTTAAAACAATTTTTAATTCTTCTTTAATGTAATTAATTAAAATATTCCCGTTTTTTAAATGTATTAAGTCTTGATATTTTGAATTAGTAAATAACTCATCAAAATTTAATTTTGATATAATACTTAAATCTTTAATATTAAGTTTTTTATTAATTTTAAATGAAAATTCATTATCTGAGCTTAAATTTATAGGTCTATCATCTATTAAGTCTAAATTAGTATTTATTAATTTTGTATAATTTTTTAAATTTATTCTAGTCTTATTTGTTTTAAAATTTCCTGAAATATTGAAATAATTATTAATTTTTTTAATATTTACTTTTTCTGAAGTAACAAAGATTTTATCAAACGCTAATTCTATTTTTTTAAAGTTTATAAAATCCTGATCTACAAAAAAATTAAATTTAATATTTTCAATCTTTGATTGGTTAGGTAATTTTACTTCCGCATCTTTTACGTATCCATTTATATTATATTTAATATTTTGTGGATTATTTTCATTAAAATTTATATTGGAAATTATTTTTACTTTTCCCTGTTTAATTTGTTTGAAAATTATATTTCTAGCTAAATTAAAGTCATATTCATTGATAAAATCAGTAAATTGATCAATATTACTTTCTTTTGAAATTATAGATATTTCAGAAATTGGATTTTTATTATTTAAATAGTCTAAAAGATTTAAATCAGACTTTATAATTTCTAAGTCAACTTTTTTTTCATTAACTAATAAATGTGGGTCCAAAGTAAAAATTTCAAATTCAAAATTAGATGGATTTAATTTAAAATTTACTTGATTTAATTTTAATTTTATCTTTGGATCAATCTCTTTAACTTTTTCATTTATTAAACTGTTAAAATTATCGGTTTTAATTCCTGTTGTTGTTAGAAATATTAAAATTGCGATTAAGATGGTTATAATTGATATTATAATTATAGAAGTTATTTTACGCATTTAATTTATATAAAGAACTTTCTAAAAAATTATCTATTTCTCCATCTAATACTTTTTCAGGACTTGAACTTTCAAAATTAGTTCTATTATCCTTTACCATTTTATAAGGGTGTAATACATACGATCTGATTTGATGACCCCATCCAATCTCTGACTTTGAATTTTCAAGATTTTCATTTTCTTTTTCTTTTTTTTTTAACTCGTAGTCATAAAGCCTTGCTCTTAACATATTCATACAAGTTTCTTTATTTTTGTGTTGTGATCTTTCATTTTGACATTGTACCACAATTTTTGTTGGCAGGTGTGTAATTCTTACTGCACTATCTGTTGTGTTGACATGTTGACCTCCCGCTCCACTAGATCTGTATGTATCTATTCTTAAATCTTTTTCTAAAATTTCAACATCAATATTTTCAGATATAACTGGGTATACCCAAACACTGGCAAAACTTGTATGTCTTCTAGCACCAGAATCAAACGGAGAAATTCTGACAAGTCTATGTATTCCTGACTCATTTTTCAATAATCCGTTTATGTAATCTCCACTTATTTTAATTATCGAAGATTTAATGCCAGCTTCATCGCCTTTATGTTCGCTGATAATTTCGATTTTGAAATTTTTTTTTGTTGCCCACTTCATATACATTCTTCTTAACATATCAGCCCAGTCTTGACTTTCAGTTCCTCCAGCACCTGCATGAAATTCTAAATAACTATTAAATGTATCATTATCATTTGATAGAAAACATCTTATTTCAATTTGTTTAATTTTATTAAAGAGTATTTTTATATTTGAGGTTGTCTCTTTAATCATTTCATTGTTGTGTTCCTCAATAGCTAAATCATAAATATCAAATAAATCTTTACTTTCATTTGATGTTTCTTCAAAATTATAAAATAATTTTTCTAAATTATTTTTTTCACGTAAAACTTTTTCAGCATTTTTTTTATCCTGCCAAAAATCTGGTTTTTCTATTAAATTTGATAAATTAATTATTTTTTCTGAAATCTTTGTCTTTTCAAAGAAACTCCTTTATTCTTTGATTTATTTTTTCTATTTCTGATTTAATATTTAGTATTTCCTGATCCATTAATAAAATTTTAATATATTTGTTGTATTTAATCTACTATCAAAATTGTTAGATATATTATCTAGTTTATTATCATTATTTTTAAATGACTCGATTATGGCTAACTTAGTTTTAGGATTCGCTTTTTTTCCAGTTTTTGCATCTATGACCATCATATTTATATTGTCTGCAACTTTAAAAGGTCTTGCGTTAAAAGTATTTGCTGTTTTTTTTATGAACTCTTTAAAGACTGGCATTGCTGTTTTTGAACCTGTTTCAAATTTACCTAAACTCCTTGGATTATCATAGCCAATGTATACTCCAACCACTAAATTTGATGTAAATCCTATAAACCATGTATCTGTATTTTTGTTTGTTGTTCCGGTCTTGCCAGCTAATTCGAGTTTCAATTCTTTTAAACCTTTTCCAGTTCCACGTTCTATAACACCTTTCAACATAGAAGTAATCTGATAGGCTGTTTGTGGTGAAAAAATCTGTTGATATTTATTTTTAATTATTGGTTTACTAGTTCCTTCATATGAAATTAAATCACAATTCTCACAGAATCTTTTTTCATTGTTAAAAATAGTTTTTCCTTCACTGTCTTGAATTCTATCGATTAATATTGGATTAACTAATTTTCCACCATTCAAAAAAGAACAATAAGCGCTTGTGATTTTTAACAAAGTCGTTTCAGCAGAACCCAAAGATACTGACATAAGTTCATCTGGATTTTCGTAAATATTTAATTTTTTTGAAAAATTTATAATTTTGTCTATACCTAATTCTTGAGCTATTCGGACAGTCATTAGATTTCTTGATTTTTCTATACCAGTTCTTAGTGTGGAAGGTCCGTAGAATTTTTTGCCGTAATTTTCTGGTTTCCACATTTTTAAATCATTTCCTTGATCTAATACTATAGGTGCGTCTAATACTAATGTTGTTGGTAAAAAATTATTTTCTAATGCTAAAGCATATATGAAAGGTTTGAATGCAGATCCGGGCTGACGTTTTGCTTGAGATGCTCTATTAAATTCACTTTGTTTAAAACTAAATCCACCTGACAATGCTAATACTCTTCCGCTATATGGATCCATCACAACAATGCCTCCATTAGCTCTTGGAAGTTGTTTTAAACTATAGTTTCCATCAGATAATTTCTTGACATAAATTATGTCACCAATTTTGAATAGTTTTTTGAATTCCTTTCGCGTCCAATCAATATCATTAAAATTAATTGTTCCATTATCATCATTTTGTGTTTTGATGACTGTTTCAAATTTGTCAATTCTAGTAACAACAGCCAATTCCCATCCTAAAGATTTTTCTAAATTTAAGTCTTTAAGATCTTTTTTCCAATTTTTGTATTTTTTTATATTTGATAGAGGACCTCTCCATCCTTTTCTCTTATCAAATTCTTGCAAACCATTCCTAAGTGATTGTGTAGCAATTTTTTGTAATTCCAAATCCAAAGGTGTCTTGATGTTAAATCCTTGTTTATATACTTTATCATATCCATTTAAAATAATTAGTATTCTTCCATCTTCAGTTTCATTATAACTAGTAATTTTGCCAATACATCCAATCTCATATAAATCAGGTTTCTTTAAAGATCCTGTTTTTTTAGGCTGTACCATTCCGATCATTCTGTGTTTTTTCATACTATCATTTACCATTTGTAAGTATCTAGGCTCAAATATATTTAGTGGAACAGTTGTTCCTGGGAACATGATAAAATTTGATAAGGGGAAAACAGGTATTGTTTTAGGTAAATCTTCTAAATTCATTGTTTAATTATAATAATTCTTTTTCAAGATACAAGCTGACACAACCGAATTGATGGTCGCATTTAATGAATTAACGGCTTGCTAAAATACTAAAAAGCTTTTAATTTTGAAATTAAAAAACAAGCGGGCATAGCTCAGTGGTAGAGCGTCTCGTTGCCAACGAGAAGGTCGTGGGTTCAAGTCCCATTGCCCGCTCCAAAAAAAAATTAGTAAAAATGATAATCTGGATTTCATCATATCCAAAAAGTGGAAATACTTACATTAGGTCTTTCCTTGCTAGTTATTATTATTCAGATGATGGTAAATTTAATTTTGATCAACTTCTTAAAATTCACCAATTTCCAAGTATGAAATTTTCAAAATTTGAAGCTTTGTCCAAAGAAGATGCTAGTAAAAACTGGATTTTTAATCAGAATTCTTTTTTTCACAAAGAAACTTTAAATTTAGTAAAAACACATAATTGTCTATTACCTTACAGGGGCAATGAATTTACAACAGGAAGAGAAACTTCTGGCGCCATTTATATTGTTAGAGATCCAAGGAATGTAATAACATCTTTAACACATCATTATTCCTTGGATTATGAACAAGCATTAAATTATATGGTAAATGAAGAGTCTTCCTTATTAGAGACCTCATTTGAAAAAGATCACAGTAATTTTACTTTTTTAAATTCTTGGTCTAATCATTATAAATCATGGAAAAATAATTCTTACTTCAAAACACTCTTTATTAGATACGAAGATATCGAAAAAAAAAAAGAGGAAACTTTTAAGGAAATAATTTTATTTGTTGAAAGTTTTAAAAAAAATAATTTGAAAATTAATGAGAAAAAATTTCAAAATTCTATTAAATCAACTAACTTTACGAATTTAAAAAACAAAGAGCTCAATGAAGGATTTGAGGAAGGTGTTCATTCAAAAAAAACTGGAAAAAAAATAAATTTTTTTAATTTGGGATTTAATAATCGTTGGCAAAAATTACTACCTTCTGGTATAAAAGAAAAGATTAATGATTATTTTATTAATGATTTGAAAGATTTAAACTATTATTATGACTGATTTATTTAAAAAAAAATGTGTCCCGTGTGAAGGAAATATTCCTCCATTTAATATAGATGAAATTCATAAGTATTTGAAGCAAATTGATGGATGGGAAGTTATCGACGATAAAATCGATGGATTTCATTTAGTAAAAAATTTTAAATTTGATGATTTTTTACAAAGCCAAGAATTTGTAAATAAAGTTGGTGAAATAGCTGAAACAGAAGGACACCATCCTGATCTTTGGTTTGGATGGGGCTATGCCAGAATTAAAATATTTACTCATGCAATTAAAGGTCTTGCTGAAAGTGATTTTATTTTAGCCGCTAAAATAGATAAGATAAATTGATTAGTGGTTAAAGTGCCTAGTTTTGGAGAAAACTAAAATAGTATTTGTTTTGTTAGCAAATTTAATTATTTCTTTATCATTTTTTGAACCTGAAGGTTGGATGACTGCTGATATTCCCGCTTGAACTAATTTTTCTATACCATCCACAAATGGGAAAAAAGCATCAGAAGCTGCCAAAATTTCTCCTTCATCGTTGATTTTCTGAAATTTTTTCATTTTATCAATAGCTATTTTGCAACTATCCAATCTACTTGGTTGACCAGAACCTATACCTATCGTTTTGTAATTTTTTATAATAACTATTGCGTTTGATTTTACACTTCTACATATATTGAATGCAAAAATAAGTCTGTTTAAAGTTTTATTTGTAGGCTTTAATTTTGATACAATTTTAAATTCTTTTTTAGAAAAATTTATATTATCTGGATCTTGGACTAAAATTGAATTAAATTTGTTTAAAAAATTAAACTTAAAATTTTGCTCAACTTTACTGGAATCAATTAACCTTAGGTTTTTTTTCTTTTTTAAAAGTTTGACTGATTTTTTATCAAATCCATTTGCAACAACTATCTCAAAAAATATTTTATTTATTTCTTTAGCTAAATTAAAATTTAATTTAAAATTACATGAAACAATACCACCGTAGGCACTTAACGGATCACATTCTAAAGCTTCTTTAAAAGATTTAATTTTGTTTGGATTAATGGAAACCCCACAGGGATTAGCATGCTTAATAATTGCTACACCTTTATTTTTTGGCAAAGTTTTTGATATACTCAGAGCTGAATAAAGATCGTTATAGTTGTTGTAGCTTAGTTTTTTTCCACTGATTTGAATAATTTCTTGTTTGTTATTTTGTGAATATATTGCCGCTTTTTGATGAGGATTTTCCCCATACCTTGTTTTCTCAACTAATTTTCCAGAAAAGATATTCTTAATTGGGAAAAGGTTTTTAGACTTCTGATTGAAATAATTAAAAATTTTTGACTCATAATATGCGGTTTCCATAAATGCTTCTTCAGCCAATTTTTCTCTAAACTTTAAATTTGTACTCCCTCTATTTCTATTTAATTCAATAGTTAGATCTTCATACTGTTTTGTGTTACTTAGGATAACTACATCATTATAATTTTTTGCAGCCGCTCTAACCATTGTGGGTCCTCCAATATCTATATTTTCAATTATATTTTTGTGACCAGAATTACTTAATAAAACTTTTTCAAATGGATAAAAATTTATAATAACCAAATCTATATTTTCATAATTGTTAATTTTCATTTCTTTTTGATGTTTTTTATTCTGCCTAACATTCAAAATCCCAGAATGAATTTTTGGATGCAATGTTTTTACTCTTCCATCTAGCAGTTCTGTTGAATTCGTAAATTTAGATACTTCTAAGCATTTAAAACCCATACTTTTAATTCTTTTGTATGTGCCACCTGAGCTTATTATTTTGATTTTATATTTCTTTAGTAAATTTAATAATGGCCTTAAATTGGATTTATCTGACAATGAAATTAAAGCAGTCTTAATTTTTATTGTATTTTTTCGAATGCCCATTTAATTTCCTGAGTTATATCTTTTATTTTGCCTGATAAACATATATTTTGGTTATCACTAGTTACATTTTTATTACCGAAATATATACCCGATTCAATATTTATAATCTCGCAATTAGTTGAAAATTTCCATCCAGAATTTTCAATTTCAATTAGTATTGTTTTGTTATCTAAAGTTTTTGTTAATTTAACACCTGGTTCCATATGAAATCTGATATCATATTTTTTTGTTTCTAACTTGT
This sequence comes from uncultured Pelagibacteraceae bacterium, assembly GCA_902533775.1. GTDB lineage: Bacteria > Pseudomonadota > Alphaproteobacteria > Pelagibacterales > Pelagibacteraceae > Pelagibacter. Next base: position 27,551 of record CACANA010000004.1, on the reverse strand, counting down.
TTTTTGAAATTATTTTATCGGTTCCAATCAATTTATTTTTTTCAACGAAATATTCTAAAGATCTTTCATATAAAATTCCAAATTTTTTTAAAAAGCCATTATGAGATGCTTTGATTAACCAATAGTTTTTTTCATTAACAATATTTTTATCACTAATTTTCAAACCGTTTTCTAAAGTTTTATAGTTTCCATTGTTTCTAAATGAACAACTTGAATGATTATCAATTATAACTGCTGAATGAGCAGCAGTAGATTTTGAAATTATATTTAATCTGTTTTTATAATCCTGAAAGTAACCAGAATTTGAAATAAGTTTTTTGTCTTTGTAAAAGAATTCAAATGAAAGAGCTCCACTTTGATAGTTGTGTGAAAAGGTTTTAGGGGGTGAATTTCCAACATCCATTGCAAGAATACAATTTTTGTTTTTTAAAATAGCATATCCTCCTACTTCATTATTCGAATTTTCAAACTTATATTTATAAAGTGAAAGATATTTATTAAATTCCTTTAAATCATTTTGATGATTCCCATTGAATAGTAAACTTTGTTCGATTTTAGAAAAAACAGAATAAGATTTTCCTAGATAGAAAATTATTTCATCAAGGTACTCAGGTATATCATTAAAAGACTCCTTTAATAATTCTCTAACAAGAACAAAATATTTTAAATAAAAATTTAATTGCCTGATACTTCTCGTTTTTGGAAAATACTCATCGTCAAAAGAATTAATAATAATTTTTTTTAGTAATTCTAATCCATAATTTAAAAATTTTTCATTTGCGTATGATAATCCCGTAATTATTATTGCTATACAGCCTAATAATTTATCATTAACAGATCGAGATTTGCTTATTTCATTTATTAAATGATTAATCTGTTTATTTACAGAAAAATTAAATTTATTTTTATATTTAGTATCACTTTCATCATAAGATAATTTAGAGTTTGCAATCCAAGATATTATTCTCTTTGATAAAATATCTGTTTGCCATGTTAATGAATTGTAATTTTGATTTTTTTCAATCCATTTAATAATTATTGATTGTGTAATACTTGGGGAAGATTTTAAATCAATGCTAAATAACCAATAAAAATTATTAAGTTTATTTAGATTATTTCCACTTAATAATTCACTTTCCCAGATATTATCTTTATCTAATTCTTCAATTTTAATTTTTTTTTTATCATATTTAACCAAGCAGCTTAAAATACTTAGGCTTGGTCTATAGGAAATGTTGCTTATCTCAATTTTTGAAATTTTATTATTATAAAACCTTGATTTTAAGTATGCATTTCTTATTTGATTTTTAGTGTAGTAAAAAAATTCATTTATTAAAATTAAAGAATTTTTTAAATACATCTTACATTGATTTTAGTGTTTCTATATTTTTTTTAATATCACCATTGTTTTCTTTGAATATTGTTGTTCCAGAAACTAATATATTTGCTCCCGCTGATATAACCTCTTTTGAATTAGAGAAGTTTATTCCACCATCAACTTCAATATCAAATTTTAAGTTATTATCTTTTTTTATTTGATAAAGTTTTTTAATTTTTTCAATTACTTCTGGTATAAATTTTTGACCACCAAAACCGGGATATACACTCATAATTAAAACTAAATCTATTTCTTTTAATAATTTTTCAATGACACTTACTTCTGTATTTGGATTTAAAGATACGCCTACTTTTTTCTTTAATTGTTTTATAAGTTTAATCGACTCAATCAAATTGCTGGTTGCTTCAGGGTGAATTGTTATTATATCAGATCCTGCTTCAGAAAAATTTTTAATATATTTATGAACTGGTGAGATCATTAAATGTACATCAAAAGGTAATTTTGTATAATTTCTAAGTGTTTTTATCACTGGGGGACCAATTGTAATATTAGGAACAAAGTGTCCATCCATTACATCGACATGAATTAAGTCAGCGCCACCATCTTCTAATCTTTTAATCTCATTACCTAATTGGCTAAAATCTGCAGAAAGTATTGAAGGCGAAATTTGTATATTTTTCATTAATAAATAAAAACTAGTACTATCAATTTTTGAATATATTTGAATTATTATTTACCAAATATTTTATAAATTTCTGCAGCTATTTCACTTTCTAATGGAAACGATAACATTCCCATTACAGAATAACCCATTAAATAAGGCATTAAATAAAATCTAAACATGTAAAAAAACCAAGCTACATAAAGTGGAACTAATGGTCCTATAATGAAACTAGGAGTTATGAATTTAAAAATTTTAATAATTGGATTTGTGTATTTCACAAATACTTTCATAAAAAAGAATTCAGAATCTTCTTTTTGAAAAATATTCATCGCGGACCTTCCAATTAAAGTCCACATTACGATACCTAAAATGTAGTCAATTATTAAAATATATAATGGCATTTATCTGAAAAAAATGGGGGCGGTATCCGCCCCCAAAAAGTTTAATTTAGTGTTGCTTACCAAGTATTGTCTTACCTGATGGAACACGAACTTCGTCTACCATTTGCTGTGTAGCCTTATCTGGTTCTTCAGTCATTAAACTTACTACAACCATTACAACCAAACAGACCGACGCTCCGATTATACCGAAACGTAAATGGTCAATACCTAACCAAGGTGCATTACCCATAAACTTAGGATACACATAAATTAGATAAGCTGTTCCTGATGCAAGACCTGCTATCATACCTGCTATTGCTCCTTGTCTTGTTGCTCTCTTCCACCATACACCAAGTATTAATGGGAAGAACAATCCAGACATTGCAAAGTCAAATGCCCAAGCAACTGCACCAAGGATACTAGTGATCCTCATTGATGCAATGTATGCTCCAGCGGCACCGATAACAATTAGAAGTGCTCTAGCAACTAACAATCTTTTTCTTACATCTGCTTTTGGATCAATGATTTTGTAGTAAATATCATGTGATAAAGCGTTTGCGATAGCAAGAATTAGACCATCCGCAGTTGACATCGCAGCAGCCATTCCTCCTGCAGCAACTAGTCCAGAGATTACGTATGGTAATCCAGCAACTTCAGGAGTTGCTAGTACAACTACGTCACCTCTCATAAACCATTCATTTAACTGAAGAATACCATCTCCGTTAAAGTCTGCTATGAAGGCTTGTTTTACATTAATCCAAGCATTTACCCACTCAATCTGCATAATTTCAGCAATTGGTTTTCCAATAATACCTGTTGGTAAGTTTGGATCTATTAGTGAGATCTTGGATAATGTTGCAAGCATTGGCGCTGAAGTATAAAGCAATGCAATAAAGAATAGTGACCATGCCACTGATTTTCTTGCAGCTTTAACACTTGGAGTAGTGAAGTATCTCATTAAAATGTGTGGTAAAGATGCTGTTCCTACCATCATACATAGTGCTAATGAAATAAACTTCCATGCAGCCATTCCACCTTCTGGCACACCTGAGTGTGATACAGAAATAGATTTTAGACCACCTGGTACACCTGCAGCTTTGATATCTGCAGCAGCATTTTTAACTAATCCAAATTGCGACTCAAGTGCACCTAATCTAGCCACTTCCTCACCTAACATAAAGTGTGGAAAGAAACCAAATCCTGATTTGTTACTAATCCAGAATACTGGAATTAGATAAGCAATAATCAATACTATGTATTGAGCAACCTGTGTCCAAGTTACCGCTCTCATTCCGCCTAGCATTGAACAAAGTAAAATACTTACTAGTCCAACCCAAACTCCTAATTCAAATGGAATACTTAGTGCTCTAGATGCAATTGTTCCTGTTGCGTTAATTTGAGCTGTTACATATGTGAAAGAAGCCAATGTTAAAACAACCACAGCGCAGAACCTTGCAAAGTTCCCCCCGTATCTTGTTCCAATGAAATCTGGCACAGTGTAACATCCAAATTTTCTTAAGTATGGTGCTAAAAGTGATGATACTAAAACGTATCCCCCAGTCCAACCGACCAAGAAAGCCATATAAGTATAACCACCAAAATAAATACCACCAGCCATTGCAACGAATGATGCACCCGACATCCAGTCAGCTGCAGTTGCCATTCCGTTAAATACTGTTGGCACCTGTCTTCCAGCAACATAATAAGCATCGACCTGAACAGTTCTAGATAAATACCCAATCAAGGCATATATACAAACTGTAAAGGCGACAAACAAAATACCAATTGTTTTAGCAGTCATACCTGCTTGCTCCGCTATCGCCATCAATATGATGAATACAATGAAGCCCCCAGTATATGTTCCGTAAATTTTTGGTAGGTTGTCAATAAAATTGCCTTTAAACATTAATCATCCTCCTTTTCGGTAAAACCAAACTCTTCATCGATTTTTTCCTGTCTATTTGCAAACCAAAAAATAAGGACTACAAATGCAATGATGGAACCTTGCGCACACATGTAATACGCTAATGGATATCCCATAAAACTTGAAGTGTTTAGGTCAGAACCAAACATGAAGATCAGATAACCGAAAACAAACCAAATAATTAATGTAATTATCATTAATCCTTTGGTTTTTTCCCAGTGCTTTTCTTTGTTTGACATTATTTTAATCCTCCCTATAGGTTAAAGATATAATTCATACTCATTTAATGTGATAATTAAAGGGTAAAAAATGGCATATATTTATAGTAAAAGTAGTAATATCGGTTCTAAATGGGCATTAAATACAAATTAAAGCTCAAAGATTTGAAATTTGAGTATTTAAAGGAATATTTCATTCCATTTCTAAAATATTTTAAAAAAGCAAAAAAAATTGAGAATTATTCTGATTTAAAAGAATTTATTCAAAAAAAATCTGCATGGGTCAGTCAGGTTACACTTTATGGTTATCTAAAAACTCGTATGGGAGCAAAATATGTCCTAATGTTTGAGGATGAGATATTTTTAGGATCTATTAACAAAGCTAAATGGAACATCTACTCAATTGCTTTACAAGATCTTACATTTTATGCGATTTCTTTTTTAAAAAATATCAGAAATCAACATGATACTGAAAAAGCAAATGAAATCTATTTTGAAATTTTAGATAATGAACTTCAAAAAAATGAAATGCCAAAAGAAATATATGAAAATGCAAAAAAAAATTTTCTTGAAAGATATGAAAAAATTAATTGGAATGAATATCATGAGTCATTACCCTTTAATACCAGTGCTTTATCTTTATATGAATGGTCACCAATAGCTGAAGAGTTAAAATCTTTGGACAAAAAAATAGTTTTGAATTCTATGATTTTAAAATGGGATAATGTTAAAAAGGAATTTATTGAATTAATAAATTTTTAAGTATTTTTTCTATTTTCAACTAAACTTTTTACTACACTTGGATCTGCCAAGGTAGTTGTATCACCTAATTGATCATGTTCATTTGCTGCAATTTTTCTTAGAATTCTTCTCATAATCTTACCCGATCTAGTCTTTGGTAGCCCAGGTGAAAATTGTATTAAATCTGGTGTTGCTATTGGACCAATTTGTTTTCTAACCCAAAGTTTTAAATCTCTCTCTAAATCTAAAGTCGACTCTTCCCCTACATTTAAGGTTACATAACAATACAAGCCATTACCTTTAATATCATGTGGATATCCAACCACAGCAGCCTCAGCAACTTTTGGATGAGCTACAAAAGCGCTTTCTATTTCGGCAGTTCCAAGATTATGTCCTGAAACAATAATTACATCATCAACTCTTCCTGTAATCCAGTAATATCCATCTTTATCTCTTCTGCATCCATCTCCTGTAAAATATTTTCCGTCAAATTGAGAAAAATAAGTATCAATAAATCTTTGATGATCACCGTAAACTGTCCGCATCTGACCGGGCCAAGATTGTGCAATACATAATCGACCTTCAGCTTCTCCTTTTAAAACTTTTCCATCTTTACTAACTATTACTGGTTTAATTCCATAAAATGGTTTTGTTGCTGAACCTGGTTTTAAATTAATAGCCCCCGTTTGAGGACTAATTAATATTCCACCAGTTTCTGTTTGCCACCATGTATCAACAATAGGACATTTAGAATCTCCAACGGTTTTATAATACCACTCCCATGCTTCAGGATTGATAGGTTCTCCGACAGTTCCTAATAGTTTCAGTGTTTTCCTTGATGTTTTCTTAACAGGTTGATCTCCCTCTCTCATCAAAGCTCTAATAGCAGTTGGTGCAGTGTAAAATATATTTACCTTATATTTATCAACAATTTGCCACCACCTTGAGCTATCAGGATAAGTTGGAATTCCTTCAAACATAATTGTTGTTGCCCCGTTTGATAATGGTCCATAAATAATATAACTGTGTCCTGTAACCCATCCAATATCTGCTGTACACCAATAAATATCTTTAGGTTTATAGTTGAATATATATTGATGAGTCATTGATGCATAAACCATATAGCCACCAGTTGTATGCATCACCCCTTTCGGTTTTCCTGTTGATCCCGAAGTATATAAAATAAACAAGGGATCTTCTGCATTCATTTCTTCTGGTTCACATTTATTTGAAACTTTTTTTGTTAACTCGTGGTACCAAACATCTCTCCGTTCATCCCAATTTATTCTATTACCTGTTCTTTTTACAACAACACATTTTTTTACGTTTGGGCAATTTACTAAAGCCTCATCAGCTATTGATTTTAATGGGATTATTTTTCCACCTCTTACACCTTCATCAGCTGTAATTAGATAATCGGAATCGCAATCGTTTATTCGTCCAGAAATACTATCGGGAGAAAAGCCTCCAAAAATTATTGAATGCACTGCTCCTATTCTTGCACAAGCCAACATAGTATACGCAAGTTCTGGTATCATAGTTAAATAAATTGTTACTCTATCACCTTTTTTAACCCCTAATTCTTTAAGACCATTTGCTGCTTTTGAAACTTCTTTGTGTAATTCTTTGTAGGAAATTTTCTTTTGAACTTTTGGATCGTCTCCAACCCATATAATCGCAGTTTTATCTTTATTTTTCTTTAAGTGTCTATCAATACAATTTGCTGATGCATTAAGAGTACCATCGTAAAACCATTTTATCTTAACATCTGATTTACTATATTTAACATCTTTAATTTTTGTATATGGTTTTATCCAATTAATTCTTTTTCCTTCTTTTTTCCAGAATCCATCATTATCTTTTATTGAAGCTTTATATTTTTTTTCATACTGAGATTTATTTACTAGAGCTTTGCTGATCCAGTCTTTCTTTGTTCTATATATAAGCTCTTTTTCTTGCTTTGGAGCTAAAGATTTTGACTTAGATTTTTTTTTTGTGATTGTTTTTTTCTTTTTTTTTTTTATTTTCTTTTTAGGCATGTATTATAAATTTTCTAGATACTACTCATCTTCAAAATAATTTTCCAGCATTTAGTGTCTATTGGCATGACAGACAGTCTGCTTTGTTTTATTAGTGCAATATCTTTTAAATCTTTATTTTTTTTAATATTTTCAAGAGAAACTGGTGTTTTTAGTTTGCTTTTATACTTAACTTTTACTGCTACAAATCGCTTCTCCTTATCTGTTGGGTCGATAAATGCTGTTTTAATTACCTCAACAATTCCAACGATTTCTTTACCTATATTCGAATGGTAAAAAAAACAAAGATCACCCTTCTCCATTTTTTTCAAATTATTTGCTGCTTGATAATTTCTTACTCCATCCCAGTCGGCACCTTTTGCACCAACTTTTAATTGTTGATCTATAGACCAAACATCAGGTTCTGATTTTAATAACCAATATTGCATTTAAATAAGCTATATTAAATTGCTATGTAAGTAAAAGGTATAAAAACTTGAACAAAAACAAAAATAGAAAAAATCAAAATTAAAAAAATAAATATTATAAAAAATATTAATTTTATATAACCATATTTTTTTTTAAAATCATTAATTAAATAAATGTAATTCAACATTTTTCTCATATCTTTTTTGTTTTAAAAATACCATCATTCATAATAATATATTCAATATTCATTCTTCTCATATTTGTATAAACATCAAACAAATCGAATACCACAGGATCTTTTGAAATATTAAAGGATGTGTTTACTATTATGTGAATTTTATTTTGAGCTAGCTTTTTTAATAATTTAAAAATAAAAGAATTATTATTGTCAATAACTTGTGTTCTGCAAGTGTTGTCAGTGTGAATTATGGAGATGTAATCATTTTTTAATTCTTCTTTTGCTTCACATAATGTTCCCATAGAATATAAATTATTTTTTATACTATCTTTAATAAAAAAATATTTTTCAAAATTTTCTTTAAGCAGCATAGGAGCAAGAGGTTGATAAAATTCTCTTCTTTTTACTCTGTTATTTAAATTTTCAACAGCTAATTTATCTTTAGCATTACAAATTATTGAAGTATTACCTAAAGCCCTTGGACCTGTTTCTGTTTTATCGATATAAGTTGTGAGAATGTGACCTTTAATTATTAACTCAGCAGCTATTTCTACACTGTTTTCCTCTTGTGAAATTTTTTCAAAAAACTCATTTAATTTGAATTTTTTATTTATTTGATCTTTATCTGGTCCAGGAAATAGACCTATATTTTTCAAAAATTTATTATTTTCGCGAAAATACGAAAAATTAGTAGCCCCAATTGCGGAGCCTGAGTCCCCAGGCGATGGAGGAACAATTAATTCTTCAAATATGTTTTGTTTTGATAAATCATGTATCATTTTACAATTTAATGCAACACCACCCGTTAAAACTATTTTGTTTTTACCCGTTAGTTGCTTTGCTTTTAAAATAAGATTTTTGACAGATTTATTTAATATCAGTTGAGCTGAACTTGCTATATCAGAATATTTTTTAAAATTTTCTTTAATAGCTAAATTTAAATAAGGCTTTCCAAGAATTTCTGTAAGTTTTTCTGAAAATGATCTTTCGGGATTTTTTTGAAATTCAAAATATGATGAATATATTTTTAATTGTTTGCAATCAAAAATTTCATCCAATTCTTTTTCATAAATTGGATTACCATATGAACTTAAACTCATGACTTTAAATTCACCTTCGTTTATATCAAAGCCTAGAAAATCAGTTATTGTAGAATAAAATAACCCAATTGAATTAGGATAAAAGTTTGTCCAATGTTTCTTTATCAAATTTTCTGTGTCGATTGTATATATAGTCATTGTTTCACCCTCTCCAACTCCGTCACAACTAACAAATGCATAGTCATGAACATCTTTCACATACAATGATCCATACAAACAATGGCTAAGATGATGAGAAGAATATAAAATTTTATCTTTAGATATTTTAATAATTTTATTTAAATGAGTATAAAAAAATATTGAACCTGTATTAAAATTTTTTAGATGGTGTGTTAATAATTTTTTATTTTCTAGAGGTTTTTTTATGGAATAAATAAATATTTCCCACCACGATTTGAAAGGTTTTTCGTAAAAACAAACAGATTTTATATTTTTTTCATTTAAAGAATATTTCTCTATTAAAAATTCTAAACTCCTCTTTGGGAAACTTTTATCACCCTTTATTCTCGTAAAATATTCTTCTTTAAGAAAACAATTAGTATTTATTCCATCTGTTAAGAAAATAGAAGATTCGTGATAATAAGCTGAAATACCAATATAAAACATTAAAATTAAAGTATTGATTTTGGATTAATATTTTTCAAAACATCATTGTCTGTTTCGGATTTATCCAAATCCAAAAATTTAACAGGTAAATACATAATTAAAATTAATAAGTATAAAATTGGATTAAAAATTTTTGCGACTTTGGTTAAGCTATTAGCATAAAGATGTCTTAATTTACTTATTAAATTCTCCTTAGAGAACTTAATAAAATAAGCAAATTTGGAATTATTTTTTTTTGCATATGTTAGTGAGTATTTGGCATGTCTTTCCTCATCTAGCAAAATTTTATCAATTTGTTTGATATGATCCGGTTTAAATTTTCTAATATTATCAAGAAAGTCATGTAATTTTTTTTCTGCAATTTCTTCATTTGCTCCAATAAAAATTGCAAAGTCTTTAATGTTTTTTTTTTCAAAAATAAATTTATCTTTATAAATATACCCTTTAGCAAATAGGTGAATTGGTACAAATCTTATTTCTCTACTATTTAGCTTATGCTCTAAGGAAATTTGGTTTTTGATATTTGTAAATATAGAAAAATGTTTATACTCATCTAAAGAATGTCTTATGAAACCTTTACTTAATTTTAGATCATTTACATTTTTGGCCGCAAACAACATTTCTAAAGCAGATGCAAATTCAGCTGCAGAAAATTCATTTAAAACAAAACAACATCTTAAAGGTTCAAATTTATCCAACTTATTTTTTGGTATCAAAAACATTCTTCTAATAATTTTTTTTTTAATTTTAACAATAAGTCACTCAAAATCAAAAGATTGTTTAGATTTTTTACCGTTTGGTCATAATGACAATTATGTTCAATTACCTGAGGAAAGTGAATTTTGTATTAAATATGGAAATCAAAATTTAATTTTTAAAACAGATAAAAAAGGTGGTAGATTTTTTATAAAACCAAACAAAAAAACTATTCAAGTTTTTGGAGATAGTCAAATTTTAGGTATAGATATACAAAATCAGAAAGATCATTTTTTATCAAAGTCCTATAGTGAAGATCTAATAATTTATGCTGCACCTAATAATGGTCCTTATCAGGTATTAAACTTTATAATTATAAATCAAGAAAAAATAAAAAAAAAAATTATTATTGGTTTTAATTTATCAGTTGATATGTTTCGTTTATCTCCAAATTATAATATTCAAAATTATGTATCGATTAGAGAAGATCAGTTAGATGATATAATGAAAAATCCTTATAAGTATAGGTTTAATATTTTAAAGAATTTGATAACAAACAAATTTTTTACAATTTCGAGAAAAAATCAAAAAGATATGCAAAAACTCTTTGAACAAACAAAGATTGCAGATCTCAAAAAAAATTTAAATATATATTTTGATAATTTAATTGAAATTAAAAATAAACTTAATCTTGATATAGATTTTATTATTACAATGCCTTATTGGATTTATGATGAAGACGAAAAATTAGAAAAATTTAAAATTAATAATAATTTAGAAAATAAGTTAAAATACATAATTTGTGATAATTTTTTTAAAAATTTAAAATTAGAGAACTTTTATATTTCGATTTTAAAAGATGAAAATCAAATTTTAACATTAGATAAAAGACATATAAAATCTAAGAAATTAACTTTGACTACATTAAATAATTATTGTAAAACTTAAGTGTGATGAGAATTAAGCTAGCATTTATTATAATTATTCTTTTTTCTATAAGTTCTGGAGCAAATTCCGCAAATATTTCTTACAATAATATATCAATTGAGTCATCAGAACTTAAATCAGGCACAGATTTATCAAAAACAAAAGTAACTTTAAAAAATGCTGTGGTAAAATTTGAAGATGGATCAATATATACTGGACCAATAAAAAAAAATAAATTCAGTGGTAAAGGCAAATTAACCCTAAAAGATGGAACTGTTTATGAGGGAAAGTTTAAAAGCAATAAATTTATACACAAGAAAAATAAAAAAAATAGAACACTTATTAAGCTTAACCTGAAAAAAGGAATTAAAGTTGATTATCAAATAAAAGTTCAAGGTCTCCCAAAATGGTATCCAGCAGATGTAGTTGATGGAGAGTTCAAAATCTCAAAAAAAGGTGAACTAATGGCTAGCCAAGATAAAAAAGCTGCATCTGGAGCAGGCAGTGGCAGTGGCAGTGCCTGCTAAATTAATAAACTAATCCAGACCCTTTTAAAAACTTTGCTTTCTTATCCAGAGCTAATCTTGGGCTTGCAATCAAATCAAAACTATCGAACTTTTTTATTTTATATTTTTCTAATCCAACTAGTGCAATCATTGCTGCATTATCGCCACATAATTTAAGATCTGGAAATATTGGTACAAAATTATTTTTTTTACTTACCTCAGATAACTTTTTTCTTATACCATCATTTGCAGCTACACCACCAGCAATAATAAAATTACTTTTTTTTGTAGAATTTATATTTCTAAATTCTTGAAAAGCTATTTCAGTTTTAACATGTAATATTTCTTCTATAGTTTTTTGAAAAGAAGCAGCTAAGTCATATTTTTCTTGATCTAATTTTATATTTTTTGTTATTCTTAATATTGCAGTTTTAAGACCAGCAAAAGATAGATTGCATCCGCCTTTATTAATTATAGGTTTCGGAAGATTAAATTTATTTGGATTACCTTTTTTTGCAAATTTCTCTAATTTTGGACCTCCAGGAAACTCAATACCTAAAAGTTTTGCAGTTTTATCAAATGCTTCCCCCAAAGCATCATCGATTGTTGTTCCTAATCTTGTATAATTATCTAATCCATTAACACTTAAAAATTGACTATGTCCGCCAGAGATCAGTAGAAGTAAATAGGGATAATTAATATTTGCATTTAGCTTTGGACTCAAAGCATGGCCTTCTAAATGATTAACCCCAATAAATGGAACATTTAAAGATGAAGCAAGAGCTTTAGCAAAATTTAAACCAACACTAAGACAAATTATTAATCCAGGCCCAGCAGTTGCTGCAACGGCTGATATTTTATTTATATTTAGACCGCTCTCATCCAAAGCTTTTTTTGCAATCAAATTAATTTTTTCTACATGAGACCTTGCGGCCAGTTCTGGCACCACTCCTCCAAATTCTTTATGAATATCAAATTGGCTAGATACTATATTTGACAAAATTTTTGGAACACCACTTTCATGATCTTGAATAATGGAAACTGCTGTTTCATCACAACTTGTCTCAATTCCTAATATTATTGGGCTTTTATTCATAAATTATTTTTTATAATTAATACAATTAATCTATAAGAATGTAATAAAAATAACTTTTATGAAAAGAGATAATCTTGTAATCGGGACACGTGGAAGTAAGTTAGCAATGATTTACGCAGAAAATGTGAAAAAAGAACTAAAAAAATATTTTTCTAAAGAGATTGAATTAAAAAAAATAGTAACAACAGGTGATCAAAAGCAGGATGAGAGATTATCTGAAATAGGAGGCAAAGGATTATTTTCAAAACAAATTGAAAAAGATTTATTAAATAAAAATATAGATATCGCAGTACATGCCTTCAAAGATATGCCTACTGAAGAAACTGAAAATCTTTTAACTAATAATTTTTTAAAAAGAAATTCTCCTAATGAAATTTTAATAAGTAAAAATAATGTAAAATTTGAAGATTTAGAGCCAAACTCAATTATTGGTACTTCATCATATAGACGAGAATATCAACTTAAGAAAAAAAGACCCAACTTAAAATATAAAACTATCAGAGGAAATGTTGATACTAGAGTTCAAAAGTTAGAAAAAGGCGAATATGATGCAATAATTCTCTCAAAAGCAGGAGTAGATGCTTTAAATTTACAACATAAAATTTCACAAGAATTCAGTGTTGATGAACTTATACCTTGTGCAGGTCAAGGAATTATCGCAATTCAATGCAGAGAAGATGATAATGAAATTAAAAAATTACTTGAAAACATTAATGATCAAGAAACAAGAACTGTCGCAAAAGCAGAAAGAGAGGTCTTAAAAGTTCTTGAAGGAGATTGTGACACTGCAGTTGGTGTATATGCAAAATCAAATGGTAATAAAGTAGACCTATTGACCGAATTGTTTTCTGTCGATGGAAAAAATAGATATTTCATAAAAAAAAGTCTTCAAAAAGAAAATATTGAGTCTACTAGTAGAATAGTGGGAGAAGAGCTTAAAATAAAATCAAAAGGTTCTTATAAAAATTAAAATGCATATTTTATTAACCAGACCATTAGATGATAGCAAAGAATTAATTTTAAAATTTACTTCCATGAAACATAAAGTTTCTCATTTACCGTTATTACAAATAAAAAAAATAGAAACACAAGAAATAGATTTTAGCAAATTCAAAGGCGTCATTTTCACGAGTGCTAATTCTTTAAAAAATTTAAATATTTCAAAAATAGATAAAAAAATAATTTGTTTTTGTGTTGGTCTTGCAACAGAAAGAAAGGCAAAAGAATTAGGCTTTCAAAATATTTTCTGCGCCGAAGGTAACGTGAATAATCTTAAAGAATTAATTTTACAAAACTTTGACCCAAAGATTGGACCAATGGCCTACATTAGTGGAGAAATTGTTTCTTATAACATTGATCAAGACTTAATTTCAGAAAACTATGTCATCAAGAGAATTATAAATTATACTGCAATACCAAATGAAAATTTGAGTGATAACTTTTTAAGAGATATCAAATCTTCTGTGCCAGAAATTGTTTACATATATTCCGAAAATAGTGCGAAGACATTTTTTAAGTTAATAAAAAAATATAACTTAGATAATATTTGGATGGAAACTAACCTAATGTGTATGGGCGAAAAAGCATCATCAGCATTGAATGACATAAAATGGAAAAAAATTTTTCTTTTTAACCCTGGTGAAGAGGAGTTTTTGCTATATAAAATTTAAAAATGGACGTTTTAAATAAACTAAATGAGTTATTTTTATCTGTTTGGAAGCAGGGTATCCTTGGGGTAGATTTCTTTCAGATAATAGTAGGTCTTGGAATATTTGTATTATTTTTAATATTTAGAGGTCTAATTAGCAAACTTGTAATAAAAAAATTAGAATTAATTTCAAAAAGGACAACTAATAAATTAGATGATACTTTTGTAAAATCTATGGAAGGTCCTGCAAGGTTTCTTCCAATTGTTCTTGGTGTATTTTTTGCCAGTTACTATATGTCATTTGATAATGAGACTAGGGGTTTCATAGATAACGTTAATAGAACTTTAATAACAATTTTAATATTTTGGATAATACATCAGATAATTGAGCCAATATCATATATTTTAAGTGGATTAGATAAAGTCCTGACAAAAGAATTAATAGGCTGGATCATAAAGTCTCTTAAAATATTAATTTTTATTTTAGGAGCAGCTGCTGTTCTTGAGTTATGGGGAATTAAAATTGGACCAATAATTGCAGGCTTAGGTTTATTTGGAGTAGCAGTAGCATTAGGCGCTCAGGATTTATTTAAAAATTTAATTTCAGGAATTTTAGTTTTAGTTGAAAAAAGATTTAGAATTGGTGATTGGATTAAAGTTGAAGGAGTTATAGAAGGAGTTGTTGAGAACATTGGTTTTAGATCAACTGTTATAAGAAAATTTGATAAATCACTGGCAATTATACCTAATTTTCAATTTGCAGAAAATGCAGTGATTAATAACACAAGAAAGACTAACTGGGCTATTAGTTGGATAATAACTCTTCAATATGACACTACAATTGATCAATTGAAAACAATAAGAGATGAGATTGAACATCATATAAATAAAGGTGATGATTACGACCAATCTGTAGGAGTCGCCGTAAGAATAGATAAGTTTTCAGATAGCTCGATTGATATGTATGTTAGATGTTTTACAAAAACAAATAGTTGGACTAATTATTTACAAGTAAAAGAAAATTTGGCACTTGAAATAAAAAAAATTGTTGAAGGTAAGGGAGCTGCATTTGCATTTCCAAGTCAGTCTATTTATGTTGAAAAAAAATGATTGCTATATTTTATTTAGCTCTTCAAATATTAAAACTTTATTCATATGTTGTAATTGCCAATGTCGTTATAAGTTGGTTAGTTGCTTTTAATGTACTAAATACAAGCAATCGGTTTGTATATTTAATATTAGATTTCACTTATAAAATGACAGAACCGATTTTAATGAAGATTAGAAGATTTTTACCTAACCTTGGTGCTTTTGATATTTCACCTATCGTACTTCTTTTGTTGATATGGTTCATAGAAATGTGTATGAAACTCTACATTGCACCACTAATATTTTAATAAATGATTTTAATTGATGGAAAAAAAGCTGCTGCTGATTTAAGAGAAGAGCTCAAGAAAGAAGTCTTATTTTTAAAAAATAAGCACAATAAAGTACCAGGTTTAACAGTCATATTGATTGGTGATTTAGCACCTAGTCAAATTTATGTTAGAAATAAAGAGAAATCCGCCAATGAAGTAGGTCTTAAATCAGAGGTGATTAGATACCCTGACAGTATAAAAGAAAGTGAAGTTTTAAAAAAAATTGATGAACTTAACAATGACAATTCCGTTTCAGGAATTTTAGTTCAGCTCCCACTTCCAAAACATATTGATAAACAAAAAGTTATAGAGGCAATTGTACCAGAGAAAGATGTAGACGGATTTCATCCTATGAATGTGGGCAATCTATCTTCAGGTTATGAAAGTTCTATTCCATGTACTCCTTTAGGTTGTTATTTATTAATAAAAAAAATTGAACCAAACCTTAATGGAAAAAAAGCCGTAATTGTTGGAAGATCAAATTTAAATGGTAAGCCAATGACACAGCTGTTGTTGAAAGAAAATTGCACAGTTACAATTACTCACTCAAAAACAAATGATCTTAAGGGTGAATGTTTAAAAGGAGACATTATAGTTGCTGCTGTTGGGATCCCTGAGCTTGTAAAAGGTGATTGGGTTAAAAAAGATGCAATTGTGATTGACGTTGGTATTAATAAAACTGAAAAGGGCCTAGTTGGCGATGTTGCATTTGATGAAGTATCAAAAGTTGCAAAAGCTTTAACTCCAGTTCCAGGTGGAGTTGGACCTATGACTATTGCTTGTTTGCTTAAAAATACAATCGAATGTTTTAAAAGAGCGAATAAATAAAATTTACTATTGGTTTCTTATTAATGGATAAACTTTAGGACTTAAGTATTTAAGATTAGTTAGCATAATTAAAATCAAGGTCACAATTCCTATAGAGGCACCAAGGTAAATTAAAACTTTAAAATCAAATTGCCAAACTAATTCAAAAATATTCTCCATAATAAATTTTGATCCAATCACTGCAAAAAAAATTGCAATTAATATAACCGACATAAAAATAATTATAAATTCTATCAAAGACGAAAATATAATTTCTTTTTTTGAAAAACCTAAAATTTTAAATACAAGATTTTGGTACTCTTTTACTTTTCCTTGGACCATTATAGCACTTGAGATAACAATCAATCCAATGACAATTGTTACACCAGAAATTAGGGTTACAGCTATGAAAACTTTATTTAAAACCGATGTTACTTTGTCTAAGTAATCAGCAATTTTTATCATAGACAAACTCGGTAATACTTCTAACATTTTGGTTTCATCAAAATTATCTGGTTTTTTAAACTTAGCAGTTGCTAAATATTCATGAGGAATTTTTTTTGCAAATTGTGGATTAAATAACATGGCAAAATTAATACTTAGATCACGATAATCAACTTCTCTAAAATTAACTATTTCTCCATCAATTTCTCGACCATAAATGTTTAAAGTAAAAATATCTCCCAACTCAATATTAAAATCTTTAGCTACTTTTGCATCAAGTGAAATCTGAAGTTGGTTAGGTTTAGATAAATCCCACCATTCTCCTTTTAAAATTGGGTTATCTTTAGGTATATTTTCAACCCAAGAAGATCTTCTTTCACTTCCAATTACCCAATAACTATCATTATCTGGTTTAATATAGCTATTCGGATTCACACCATTAATTTTTACTATTCCAGAAGAAACCATAGGCACTATTTCAATGTTCGCATCTGGGTTCATTTTGTAAACACCTTGTTCAAATTTTTTCTTTTCACCTTTTTGAATTCCAACAAAAAAATAATCAGGTGCAATATCTGGAATAGATCTTGCAATTTCTCTTTTAAAATTTGTTCCAACTAAAGCTAAAGTTAATAATAAAGTTACACCTAAGCCTAAAGACATAATTGTGATAGGAGTGATACTTTTTGTTTGAGTTATATTTTTTATCGATACTTTTAAAGAGATATTTGAAATAAAATTAAACTTTTTCAGTAAATAAATTATTACTTTCGAAAGTAAAAAAAATACAAGTAGACACACAAAAAAAGCCAGAAAATAACCCAAGCTATAAGAAGGCCTTTCAGAACCTATTGTAAACAATAAAACTAAAAATGATAACAAGATAAAACTCAAAATAACTGACTTTTTCGAGTAATAAAATTGTAGGTTTTGGAATACATTTCTAAACAGATTTGATGCTTTAACTTGATCAATTGAACTTATTGTTGGTATTGAAAAAATTATAAGAACTAACAAACCAACAATAAATATTTTTATAAAATTAATTAAAGAAAATTTTGGATAAACATTTAATCCCAATCCATCAGATAAATATTTATCTGCAATTGGTACAATTAAAAAACTTGAGCCATAAGAAATTACGGTAATAATAAATAATAATATTAATAATTGAAAATAATAAAGTGTTTTTATATTCCCTGAATAAAATCCTACAGCTTTTCTTACAGCTATAGACATATTATTCTGGTTTATAAATGACAACAATGTATTAGCGATACCTATTCCAGCAATTAACATTGCACTAATTGAAACTAAAGATAGAAATTGGGAAAAATTATTAATTATCCTTTTTAAGCCACTAGCTGAATTTTCTGGAAATCTAAGCTTTACTTTTTGGTCATCTTTAAAAATATCTTTGACCTTACTTTCTATTTTTTCTGGATCATCACTTGATTTAAACTTTACTTTATATTCATAATTTAAAAAACTACCTATTCCATTTAGTTTTAGTATCTCCAAAGTTTGTTTTCCTGCTAATGCCCAATCTCCAAAAGCTACAAACCCACTGACGTCAGGTACAGATTTTATAATTCCAACAACTATGAAACTTTGATCTTGTACCTTAACTTTGTCATTTATTTTTATCTTTAAAGTTTTTGATAAACTTTCATTAATCAAAATTGTCTTGGGTTCCTTTTGCATTCTTTCATAAGCATCTTCTGGCTCATAAACAACTTCACCGTATAACGGATATTTTTCATCAACCGTTTTAATTCTTGTAAATAATGATTTATTTTTTTCTCTGCCTGTCGTAGAAAGCATTGTACTGAACTCTATCATTTGTGAGACAGTTGAAAATTCCTTTACTTTATTGACCAAATTAAGGTCCCCTTTATTACGGTTATAATCGATTTCGAGATCTCCACCCAAAAGAACTTTTGCATTATCATTAAGCTCTTTTTTTAAACTATCTTCGATTGTAAAGATGGCGCTTAAAATAAAAAGACTGATAAACAGAGTTACAATAATGCTTGAAATTTTTTTATAATTTCTGCTTAAATCCTTTAAAGCATATTTGAATATTAAACTTAACTCCGAAGGATTATTTAATTTTTCCATCTTTAATTTTAATTTTTCGTTTTGCTTTGTCTGCTAATTTTGGATCATGTGTAACCATTATTAAAGAAGACCCTTCTTCTTTGACGTATTTAAATAAAATTTCAGAGATCATTATTGAATTTTCGGTATCTAAGTTACCAGTTGGTTCATCAGCTAAAATCAAATCTGGTTTCATTGCAATAGCTCTTGCAATCGCCACACGTTGTTGCTCTCCGCCAGATAATTGACCTGGAAGATTATTAAATCTATGTTTTAGACCAAATCGATCTAATAAACTTTTTGCCTCTTTCTCAGGATTTTTAAATTCATTAAGTTCAAGTGTTAAAGCTACATTTTCAACAGCTGTATAATTTGGAATTAAATAGAAAGATTGAAATATAATTCCTATATTTTGTTTTCTAATTTCAGATACTTCATCTTCATTAAGATTTGTTATTTCCCTGTCTTGAAATATAATTTTCCCTGAGGTTGGACGTTCTAATCCACCAATTAACATAATCAAGCTTGTTTTTCCTGACCCACTTTCACCAACCACAGACACAGTTTCTTTTTTTTTTATAGTTAAATCAATATTTTTTAAAACATTGATATTGTCCTTTCCAGTTTGGTATTTGAGATTTATTTTTTTTAATTTAAGAAGTGTGTTCATGAATAAAAGTTTATTTATAAAAATATTGTTATTCTTTCTAGTGCACATAAATGCAAGTGCAATAGAAAAGGTTATATTATTCGGCGATAGTTTAATGGCGGGTTATGGTCTACCTAAAGAACAACACTTATCTTTGGTTTTAGAAAGTAATCTTGTTAGGAGCGGTTTAAATATTAAGGTAATAAATGGAAGCGTGTCAGGAAGTACTTCTTCTGGTGGATTGAATAGAGCAGAATGGAGCTTATCAGAACCCGGTATTGATTTAATCATCCTTGGTCTTGGTGCAAATGATATGCTTAGAGGAATTCAACCAGACGAAACTGAAAGAAATTTAGAAGAAATAATTAAAATTGCTAATAGTAAAAAAATAAAAATTATAATAGCAGGGATGGTTGCACCAACAACTCATGGAACTAAATATAAAAAAAATTTTGATGCAATTTATCCTAAATTGTCAAAAAAATATAATTTACCTCTAATTCCATTTTTATTAGAGGGCGTTGCTCTTGATCCAAATTTAAATCAACAAGATGGAATACATCCTAACAAAGATGGAACAATAATTATAAGTAATACAATTCAAGATATTATTTCAAAAAATTATTAATTGGATATGAAAAAAAAATATCATCATTTAGCAAATGGCACATTTCGTAATCCTGAAGGATCAAAGGTGATTGATATGAACTTCAATTGGTCGTTTAAGGTCTTTAACAAAGAAAAAAAAAAATTAGATATGACTTTTCCTGAAAGTAATATCATTAAAAAAGAAAAAGTTTTATTGGATTTAAATAATTTTCAAAAAGAAGATTATGTAGCATGGATAGGTCATGCAACATTTTTATTAAAATTAGGGGAAATAACTATAATAACAGATCCAGTTTTTTCCAAAAATGCAGGACCTTTATTTTTTGGGCCAAAGAGATTTACCGAACCAGCATTAAAACTTAATGAGATACCAAGAACAGATATTTTTCTACTAACTCACAATCACTACGATCATCAAGACATGAAAACAATAATGAGATTTCCTTATAAAGAATCTAAAGTCCTGATACCTTTAGGACTAAAAAAATATTTTAAAATTAATAGATTTAAAGATGTAAATGAAATGGATTGGTATGATCAAATAAGAATAAATCAGAATTTAAATATTACTTTTTTGCCATCAGTCCACTGGTCAAAAAGGAGTTTAACGGATACTAACAAAACTTTATGGGGCAGCTATTTGATTGAATACAAAGGAAAAAAAATATTATTTTCATGTGATACTGGTGTTGGAAAAATATATAAAGAATTGGGAGGTAAGTATGGTCCAATTGATTTAACATTTATTAACATTGGCGCATATAATTTTTATCCTATGGCTTCAATTAAAGATTCTTCTGCTTACCACACTAACCCTGAAGAAGCCCTTGGACTTGCTAAAGATTTAAAAAGTAAAAAAGTAATTGGAATGCATTGGGGAACTTTTGTTTTATCACTTGAACCAATATTAGAGCCCCCTTTAAGGTTTAAGCAAAATGCAGAAAAATTTGGATTTAAAAAAGATGATGCAATTATTTTTAAAATTGGTGAATTTAAATTATTTAAAGAACTTTTTGATACTAACTAGAATTTTCCATCAACCACAATCCATCTTGATTTAAAAAATATAGTTTACCATTTATAGGATGAATTTGTATATCTCTGATTCTTCCAATTTTATCTTTAAATATTATTTCCTCTTTTACGTTTGACAAATCATTAAACTCTAATTTTCTTAAAGACTTATCTTTAAGAGAAGTAATTAATGCATGTCCATTCCATTCTTTAAATTCATTACCTTTATAAATTGTGATTGCACTTGTGGCTATAGATGGAACCCAATATTGAATGGCTTTTGTAAAACCAGGTTCCCATTTTGGTCCTATTGGTATACCGGAATAATTTGTGCCACCCCATCCAAGAATTTTCCAGCCATAGTTTTCACCTTTCTTTGCTTCACCAAACCAATCGCCTCCCTTTGCACCATGATTGCTCATATAAATTTTTCCATCAAAAGGTGACAAAGTTAAACCTTGAGGATTTCTTACACCAATTTGATATATTTCAGGTAGCCAGTCTGATTTTCCCTCAAAACGAGGATTGTCTTTTGGTATGCCACCATCAAGATAAATTCTAATTATACTTCCTGGATGTTTATTTCCATCTTGAGCAATCATTCCCCCACCCCTTTCACCTGCAGAAGCAAATAAATAATTGTCTTTAATTGCCAGTCTTGAGCCAAAATGATAAGGCGAGTCAATTGGTGGATTGGCTTGAAAAATATTTTTAAAATTCAATTTGTTTTTATTAAATTTTGCACGTGCAATTGAAGTACTAGTCTTCCAATTATTTCTATTTTCTGTGTATGAGATGTAAATGTAATCTTCATGATACAGAATATCCAATAATCCTCCCTGTCCATATTCTACAAAATTTAAGTTATGACCAATTTCATTTATCTCTTTTGTAGAAATATTAACAAATTTTATTTTGCCACCTTTCTCGGTAACAATCATTTCCTTATCATTAACGAATGATGAACCCCAAGGTGCTTCTAATTCAATAATTTTATTAAAATTAAAATTTTTACTAAATGAATTAGTTGAGAATAATATTAAAGATAAAAGAAATAATAATTTCTTCACTCTATGAAAGTTTTGATCTACCACCATCGACTGCAATAATTTGTCCTGTAACCCAAGAACTGTCTTCAGTTATTAAAAATTTTGCAAGCGAAGCTGAGTCTTTACCTTCTCCAAGTCTCTTTAAGGGGTGAGCTTTTGCGATACCATCAGCTAAAACTTTATTTTTAAGCATTGGCTCTGCAATTTTTGAATTAGTTAAACTTGGAGCAATGCAATTTACTCTTATATTAGGAGCAAATTCTGCTGCTAAAGAAACAGTTAATCCTTCAACAGCTGCTTTAGTTGAAGCTATAATTGCATGATTTGTGAAACCCCTTTGAGCAGCAACAGTTGAAAACAAAACAATCGATCCTTTATTTTTTTTTAAACTTTCTTGATAACCTTTAATTAAATTTACTGCAGAATATAAATTTAGTTTCATACATTTTGTAAAATCTTGTTCTGAAACCATTCTCAAAGGTTTTAGATCAATTGAACCAACACAATAAGCTACACCCTTGATATCATTTACTTCGGTCTTAATTTTTTCAACAAATCCATTTTCTAAAACATCAGAGACTGTATATTTACAATTTAGTTTTTCAGATAAAGATTTTGTTCTTTCTTCATCCCTACCAACTAAATGTACTTCTTTACCAGCTGCATGTAACTGTTCAGCTAAATTAGATCCGATAGATCCTGTCGCACCTACTACTAAATATTTTTCTGACATAAATTTTTAAAGAGTTATATATAGTTAATGAAATTATTTTTTCTACTTGGAAATCAGCTTTTCTCAGAAAAATATCTTGAAAAGTACAGAAAAGACCACATTTTCTTTATGGCTGAAGATTATCAGCTTTGTACATACGAAAAGCATCATAAACAAAAGATATTATTGTTCTTATCTTGCATGCGATCTCACGCAGATAGACTAAAAAAAAATAGATTTAAATTAGAATATTCTTCGATCGAGGATAAATCTTTCAAGCTGGATTACACAGAAAAATTAAAAAAAATAATCAAAGCAAAAAAAATTAAAGAAATTTCAAGTTTCGAAATTGAGGATAAGTTTTTCGAAAATAAAATTACCAATTTTTTAAAAAAGGAAAAAATTAAATGGAATATTATTCAAACACCAATGTTTTTAAATTCTAGAGAAAAATTTAAAAAATATTTATCGAAATCAAAAAAACCTTTTATGGCAGTTTTTTATAAAGAGACTAGAAGAGATTTGGATATACTCATGAAAAAAGATGGTAATCCAGAAGGAGGCAAATGGAGTTTTGACGAAGAAAATCGAAATAAACTTCCAAAAAATATATCTATACCCAAATTTCCTAAAATTACTGAGACTGTTCATACAAAAAAACTAAAAATTTTAATTGATAAAAATTTTAAAAGTCACCCAGGTAATACGAAAGACTTTTGGTTTGCTACGGAATATGATGATGTAATTAAATTATTAAATTTTTTTATTAAAGAGAAATCAAATTTATTTGGGGATTATGAAGATGCAGTTGATCAGAAAGACAATATATTATTTCATAGTGCTTTAAGTCCTTACATCAATTTAGGTCTTATCACTCCAGAATTTATAATTAAAAAAGTTTTAGATTTTCACAACAAAAATAAAATAAGATTAAATTCTTTAGAGGGTTATATTCGTCAAGTAATCGGGTGGAGAGAATTTATGAGGGGAATATATCAAAGCTATTCAAAAGAAATGGAAACTAGAAATTTTTTTAAACAAAATAGAAAAATGAAAAACTCATGGTACGAAGGAACAACAGGATTACCACCTCTAGATTATGCTATTAAAAATGCAGTGAATTATGGTTGGTCACATCATATTGAAAGGTTAATGATTTTATCAAACATAATGAATTTATGTGAAGTTAAGCCAACGTATGTTTACAAATGGTTTATGGAAATGTTTGTGGATTCCTCTGACTGGGTAATGGTCCCGAATGTTTATGGAATGGGACTTTTCAGTGATGGAGGAATATTTGCAACAAAACCATATATTTGCGGCTCCGCTTATTTCATGAAAATGATGGATTTTAAAAAAGGAGAATGGTGTAATACCATGGATGGTCTTTATTGGAGATTCATAAATAGAAATAGAGCCTTCTTTTTAAAAAATCCTAGACTTTCTATGATGGTTAGAATTTTCGATAAAATGAAACCTGATAGAAAAAAATTAATTTTAGCTGAGGCAGAAAAATTTATTAAACAAAATACTGCGTAGTGAGAAAAGAAAATTTACCCACAAAAATTTGCTCTGTATGTAAGAGACCTTTTACATGGAGAAAAAAATGGAAATTAAACTGGGATAAAGTGAAATATTGTTCTAAGAAATGTTCAAAAAATAACTAATTAACAACAAGAGCAGCTTTTCTTTTTCTCTGGTTTTTTTGTTTCAATCACTTCTTCTTTAGGGGCTGATTGTTCAAGAATTTTTGCTGCTTCAGCTTCTTTCTCTTT
This sequence comes from uncultured Pelagibacteraceae bacterium, assembly GCA_902533775.1. GTDB lineage: Bacteria > Pseudomonadota > Alphaproteobacteria > Pelagibacterales > Pelagibacteraceae > Pelagibacter. Next base: position 2,504 of record CACANA010000004.1, on the reverse strand, counting down.
TAACATTTTATTTTCAATGTATGCGTAAAGAGAGTTGAAACCTAATTTTGAAGCTTTCTTTTCTTCGTAATTCCTTCTGCCTTTAAGATTTTCAATAATTTCAAGAACTTGCGGGTTATTCATTTTATTGTTATCTCATAATTTTGATAATTTACAATAGTTCTTTAAAAAAATTCTTTAATTATAGTTGGTATATACTTTTTGAAATTGAAAAAACCTTTATTGCAATATTTCCAAGAACTTCTGTCTAAATTACGATAAAGAAATTTTATAGTATTTATTCCTTGAGAAGTTAAAAAATCTAAGTTTTCCCCAACACAAGGATATAAAAAATAACTATTATCAATTGTTTTAAGATTACCAATATCAATAATTTCACAATCCAGAGATTTTTCATCCAACCTTCTTTTTTGATCCTGCATTAAATTAGTCTTAAATTTCACTGTTTTTTCACTAAGTTTAATATTTCTACTGTCGTTATTATTATTAACTAAATAAATCTTTTTAAATTTATGGTCTTTAAAATCAGTCAACTCAAAAGAAAGATTATTATCAAAAATAATTAAATTTTGCTCATCCAAACTTACTGGATTACTAAAATCTTTTAAGACAGCCTTGTATATTTTCTCGCTAACTTTAGGTGGTGCATTTTCATTTAAATTAATGTTATTAAATCTGTTATTAGTAAATTTTTTTATATTCCATTCACTTGCCAAATAATGCTTACCTTGTGTTTGTATCCCAGCAACCCATCTCCATCCTAATGTATTAGATGCTGCATCTCCATCAAAGAGATGCTTCATAAAAAATTCAGCTCCTAATTGCCAAGGTAAATTTAAAGTAAAAATCCAGATACTCGCAAACCACATTCTTGTATGATTATGAAGGTAATTAAATTCTTTTAATTCTTTAACCCATTCATTAAAACATTCTATATTTGTATTTCCATCAATAGCATTTAAATAATCTTTATTATCTTTGTATTTTTCTCTTATAATTTTTAGTTCTATTATGTAATCTGTCCATACATTAGGTCTTAATTCTAACCATCCTTTCCAATAAGTACGCCACAAAACCTCCTGAATAAATTTTTCATTTTTAGAAAATGAAAATTTCTTTAAGGCTTTATCTATAACTTCTAACTCATTTAATATTCCATGAGATATATATGGAGAAATACAAGATATATTTGATCTTTTATCTGGACCAAAATCAAAATTTCTCAACCTTGAATATTCAGAAAGATTATTTTCAACAAAATTATCTAGTTTATTAGTGGCTTGCGCCCGACTTGGTTCAAAATTCATGATATTTTATTTTAATTTTTTCTTGTGAAAATTAATAAATCTTTCAACATTTGATTTATTAAAAGTTTTATTTTCCTCAAATGAAACTTTTTTCATAGAATAAGCTGAACTTTTAGTTATTCTTGAATGAATAATAACATTCCCTTTATATAACCTCAATTTAACTGATCCATTAACTTTAATTCTCTTAAAATCTACAATTCTTTGTAATTTAAATCTCTCTTTAGAAAACCAATATCCATTGTAAATCAGTTCCGCATATCTAGGCATAATTTTTTCTTTTTTATGCATTGTATCTTTATCAAGTGTAACAGACTCTATAGCCCTATGAGCGTGCATTAATAAAGTTCCGCCTGGTGTTTCGTATACACCTCTTGATTTTATACCGATAAATCTATTTTCTACTAGATCAACTCTTCCAACAGCATTTTTTCCAGCTATGTCGTTTAATTTTCCAAGCAATTTAGATGGAGATAATTTTTCCCCATTCACTGCAATCGGATCTCCACTTTTAAAGTCTATTTTTACAATTGAAGATTTATTAGGTGCTTTTTCTGGAGATACCGTTCTTTGAAAGATAAAGTCAGGTGCAGAGTTTTTTGGATTTTCCAACAACTTTCCTTCTGTTGATGTATGAAAAATATTATCGTCTACTGAAAAAGGTGGCGCTCCTTTCTTGTCTTTAGGTATTTCAATTTTATTTTTTTTTGCATAATTAATTAGATCTGATCTAGATTTCAGCTTCCAAATTCTCCAAGGCGCAATAACTTTTATTTTAGGACCAAAATAATGATAACCTAACTCAAATCTTACTTGATCATTTCCTTTTCCTGTTGATCCATGAGACACAGCATAGGCATTAAATTTTTTAGCAATTCTAATTTGATCTTTGGCTATTAAAGGTCTAGCAATTGAGGTTCCAAGCAAATAAACACCTTCATATATTGCATGGCCCCTAATCATTGGATAAACATAATCTTTTACAAAAATATCTTTTAGATCTTGAATAATAATATTTTTTACGCCAAGTTTTTTTGCGTTTCTGAAAATTTTATTTCTATCTATTTCTTGACCAATGTCTGCAGTATAACAAATTACTTCTGCATCATAATTTTCCTGTAACCATTTTAATATGATTGATGTGTCCAAACCTCCAGAATAGGCAAGAACTATCTTTTTCTTTGATTTCATTATTTA
>CACANA010000003.1 GCA_902533775.1 uncultured Pelagibacteraceae bacterium | reverse complement strand
ATCATCAACAGTTTGTTTATAATCACTCTCAGTTACGTAACCAACACAAGGTCCTGAGCATCTTTTAATTTGATAAAGTATGCAGGGTCTTTCTCTATTTTTGAAAACGGTATCATCACAAATTCTGAGATGAAATATTTTTTGGATCATTTTTATAGTCCAATTTGCAGATCCAGCTGATGCAAATGGTCCAAAATAAAATCCTTCTTTACCTTTTTTTCCTCTGTGCCTTTTGATTTGTGGCCATTTATCTTTGTCGCCTATAAAAATAAAAGGAAAGGATTTGTCGTCTCTTAGTAAAATATTAAATTTTGGTTTAAACTTTTTAATTAAATTTGCTTCTAAAAGTAAAGCCTCACTTTCATTTGAAGTAGTAGTAATTTCGAGTCTTTTTGTCTGAGAGAGCATTCTCTCAGTTCTAATGATATGATTTTTCTCTGAAACATAACTTTTAAGTCTGTTTGGAAGATTTTTTGCTTTGCCCACATAAAGGATTTCTCCTTTTGAATTAAGCATCCTATAAACACCTGGCAGCTTAGGAACCAAGGGCAATTCTTTTTTAATTACTGCTTTACCTATATCAGAGCTGATCATGGCTTCTTTTTTTAGAAATTTGGATCCCAACTGAGCTACAATCCTTCATTATTTCTAATTTTTCGATTTGAAGAGTGATTTTATCTATTCTTTTATCTTTGAATAGCTCATCAAAAACATCTTCTGCCAATGTCTCAAGAAAATTGTAATGTTTATTTTTTACTAATTTTTTTATTAATTTTACAATTTTAGCATAGTTAACTATCGATTTAATATCTTTGTCATTCGAAGGCTGTTTATCTTGATAATTAACCTCTAAATTAAATTTTACTTTTTGAGGCTTTTCTTTTTCAAAATCAAAATAACCAAGTTTTAAGTCTAACACTAATTCTTTTATTAAAACTTTTTTTTCGTAATTAAATAAACTTTTATTTTTATCTATTTTAACGATTTTAAGATTATTTTTTTTCATCTTTAAATCCGGGATTCTATAAAATTAATAATTTTTGGGTGGTAATATTTAAAACAAGGATATGAAACCATATAATGACCAGCTGCTTTCTTTTTCATTTCTTTCTTCAACTTTTTGTCAAGAGCTATAAATTTTTTTTCACTTGTAAGTTTTTCTTTACCTTCCGGCCACGCCTCTTCCCATCCACCTTTCATTTTTTCTTTAATTTTGCATTTCATACCATTAACTTCAATATCTTTTCCTGTATGACCAGGGGTATCAATCCAATTAATACCAGGAATATTTCCTAAATCTTTCTTCATCCATTCGCTGTTGCTTCGCCAATCTCCCTCACCATCCACAGGACTGTGAAAAACTAATGCATCTATTCTCTCAAAACTTTTAATCTCGTCTATTACCATTTTTCTTAGAGGTGTATTAGGTCTTCTATCCCAACAATTAGGCATAAAAGAAATCGTGGCATTAAAATCTTTTGGGTGTAAACCTTTGTGTCGAAGAGTGTCAATACCTCCACATGATAGACCTGACATAAAAATTTGATTTCGTGGTGTTCCTTTAGAGACTAGTTTATCAATAAGATCTTTATTTACCTTTACCCTCTTTGGAATAGCCCATTCGGCAATTACACAGTCATACCAAGGTTTGTGCCAAGCCCCTTTAAATTTCCAGCCACATTTATATCCATCATCTCCACCTGCCTTATGGAGATTACCATTAAGCAATAGAACTAATTCTTTACCTTTAATTTTAGTTCCAGATATTTGACCTAATTGTTTAGGAAGAAAATCTTTACACACTCCCCATTTCTTTTCAACTTTCCACCCTCCTGTATTATAGATCATTATGATTTTATTTTCTGGATTTGGAATATCAGTTCCTTTTATTACAGTTACTTTTTTTCCATCACTATAAATAAATGCATCTCCCTTTATATCTCCAGATTTACATTCTCTAGCTTCTGCTAAAGAAATTAATGTAAAAAATATTGAAATTGTAATTATTAATTTTTTCATTCCTTACCACCCATTATATCTGGAGTTTGCCAGATTAAGTTTTGGCCGCTATCAATTGCTAAAACTTGACCGGTAATAGATCTATTTTTAATAAAAAAGTCAACAGCATTGCAGATTTCTTCAACATTTGTCTGTCTTTTAAGAGGTGTTGCCATGTATTGCTTTTTAAAGTGCTTGTCAGACTGTCTTTTATTTTTAATAGTTGGACCTGGAGCAATTCCATTTACTCTAATATTTGGGGCAAGACTCATAGCGCTAGTTTTGGTTAAAGTGTAAAGACCAGATTTACTTAATGTATATGAAAAAAAATACGGTGTTAGTTTAAATACTCTTTGATCAATTATATTAATAATATTATTGTTTTTGCCTCTAGCATTTTTCGCAAAACCCTTTGATAATAAAGCTGGCGCTTTTAAATTAGCTTTTAAATGGCTTTCCCAACTTTTTGTTGTAAAATTTTCAAGTTTATCATTTTCAAATAATGAAGCATTATTAATTAAACAATCAAAATACTTCAACTTTGATTTTGAAAATTTAAGCATTCTTTCTATTTCTTTTTCTTTAGTTAAATCTGCTTTTGCTAAATAAATTTTTGTACCATTTTTATTTAAATCTTTTTTAAGATTTTCTGCTTTAGACTTAGATTTGTTATAATGGATAACAATTTCAATATTAGGTCCTGATAATTTTTTAGCTATAGCAGCTCCCATTCGAGTTGCTGCTCCAGTAATTATTATCTTCCTTGCTTCCATTTTTTATCTCTTTTTTTTGTGACTCTTGTGCCAGGCATACCTAGTGTTGATCTACCTTTAGGATAAATTTTATTTTTAACATCGTACTGTCTAATTTTAGGGTTTAAGGTAATTTCTAATTCTGTACTTTGAAGTTTTCTCATTTCATCTCTAATTTTAGCAGCCTCCTCAAATTCTAGATTAGATGCGGCTTCTTTCATTTTTTTATCCAATCCTTTTAAATGTTTTTTAAGGTTGCCACCAATATTTGAACCTTCGCTTATTTTGACATAATCTTTCTCGTAAACACTTTCTAAAATATCACTTATTTCTTTTTTTACAGATTTAGCGTCGATTTTGTTTTTCTTATTGTACTCTAATTGAATCTTTCTTCTTCTCTCAGTTTCTTTAATTGCTTTCTTTATACTTTTTGTTTCCTTATCGGCATAGAGAATAACTTTTCCATCTACGTTTCTTGCGGCTCTTCCTATTGTTTGAATTAGTGAAGTTTCTGATCGCAAAAATCCTTCCTTATCAGCATCTAGTATTCCAACTAATGCACATTCTGGAATATCCAAACCTTCTCTTAATAAATTTATTCCAACTAGAACATCAAATACACCCATTCTGAGATCTCTCATAATCTCTATTCTCTCAAGTGTATCTATATCAGAATGAAGGTATCTTACTTTTATTCCATTTTCATGCAGATACTCAGTTAAATCCTCTGCCATTTTTTTTGTAAGTGTTGTAACCAAAACTCTATAATTATTTTCAACTACTTTTTTACATTCATGCATAAGGTCATCTACTTGATTTTTAGCTGGTCTAATCTCAACTGGTGGATCAATTAAGCCTGTAGGTCTTATGACTTGATCAATAAACTTACCTTTAGTCTGTTCCAATTCCCACGGGCCAGGAGTTGCTGAAACAAATACAGTTTGTGTTCTCATTAAATCCCACTCTTCAAATTTTAAAGGTCTGTTATCCATGCAAGATGGTAATCTAAAACCATATTCAGCCAACGTGCTTTTTCGAGATCTATCTCCCTTAAACATACCATTAAGTTGGGGAACTGTAACATGAGACTCATCTACAAAAACTAATGTGTTATCAGGAAAATATTCAAAAAGAGTAGGTGGCGGCTCTCCTGGTTTTCTACCAGATAAAAATCTTGAATAATTTTCAATTCCCGCACAAGATCCAGTTGCCTCAATCATTTCTAAATCAAATTTAGTTCTCTCTTCTAATCGTTGTGCCTCTAATAACTTGTTCTCTGCTTTGTGTTTTTTTAAAGTCTCCTCTAATTCTTTTCTTATTTTAATAACTGCTTGTTCTACAGTTGGTTTAGGAGTGATGTAATGAGAATTAGCATAAACTTTTACTAGACTAAGATCTCTAACCTGATCTCCTGTCAAAGGATCAAATTCTTCAATCTTCTCAAGTTTATCACCAAATAAACTTAGTCTCCATGCTCTATCCTCTAGATGAGATGGAAATATTTCTAAATATTCTCCCCTTGCCCTAAATGTTCCTCTAAAAAAATTTTGATCATTTCTCTTGTACTGAAGAGCAACAAGAGATTTTATTATTTGTTCTCTATTATATTCGTAGTTTTTCTGCAGAGTTAAAGTCATTTTGCTGTAAGCTTCGACTGATCCCAAACCATAAATACAGGAAACACTTGCAACAATTAAAACATCGTCTCTTTCAAGAAGGGATCTTGTTGCTGAGTGCCTCATTCTATCAATCTGCTCGTTTATAGATGCTTCTTTCTCTATGTACGTATCTGATCTTGGAACGTAAGCTTCTGGAGTGTAATAATCATAGTAAGATACAAAATACTCAACAGCATTATCTGGAAAAAAAGTTTTCATCTCACCGTAAAGTTGAGCTGCCAAAGTTTTATTTGGTGCCAATATTAATGCTGGTCGATTTGTAGCTTCTATAACTTTTGCCATTGTAAAAGTTTTTCCAGATCCAGTTACTCCTAATAATACTTGATTAAACTCATTTTTTTTAGCTCCTTGGACAAGCCTTTTAATTGCATCTGGCTGGTCACCAGCCGGGGTAAAATCTGACTTTATTTTGAATTTTTTTCCACCTTCGAGTTTTCCACCGATTTTTGGGTTTTTACTCTGAATGTCTGTAATTAGGTCTTGATATGTATTCTCCATATATTAAACAACGTAATTGAATAATTTCATAATTCAATGAGCATAATATCTAATAATTTAAAAAGAATTAAACCATCCCCAACTATTGCAGTTACTCAAAAGGCAAGAGAATTAAGAGCTGCAGGAAAAGATGTAGTTGGACTTGGGGCAGGGGAACCAGATTTTGATACTCCTATCAATGTTAAAAATGCAGCTATAAAAGCAATAAGAGACGGAGACACAAAGTATACAGCAGTTGATGGAACTCCAGCATTAAAAAAAGCAATTTTAAAAAAATTTAAAAGAGAAAACAAACTAAACTATAAACTAGACGAAATCACAGTTGGAACTGGAGGGAAGCAAGTTCTCTATAACACTTTTATGGCAACTTTAAATAAAGGAGACGAAGTTATTATTCCTGCACCATTCTGGGTTTCATATCCAGATATGGTTCTCCTAGCAGGAGGAAAACCAAAAATAGTAAAATGTGATGAAAAAGATGGATTTAAAATTACACCTGCGAAATTAAAAGCCGCAATTACAAAAAGAACGAAATGGATAATCCTTAATTCTCCATCTAATCCAACTGGATCTGGATACAGCAAATCAGAAATTCAAAAATTAGCAAAGGTTTTAATAAAAAACAAAAAAGTCCATATTTTGAGCGATGATATTTATGAGCATGTTAAATATGATAATTTTAAATTTTTTACTATTGCTCAAATTTCAAAATTAAAATCTCGAACATTAACAATGAATGGAGTGAGTAAATCTTATGCTATGACTGGGTGGAGAATTGGTTATGCGGCTGGACCAAAAGAAATAATTTCTGCAATTAGAAAAATTCAGTCTCAGTCTACTTCGAATCCATCATCAATTAGTCAAGCAGCAGCTGTTGAAGCTTTAAATGGAAAACAAGACTTTATTAAGAAAAGAGCAAAATCATTTAAAGAAAGAAGAGATTTTGTTGTAAAAAGTTTAAATAATATTGATGGTATTAGCTGCTTGAAACCTAATGGTGCATTTTACGTATTTCCGAATTGTAAAAAACTTTTAAATAAAAGAACTAAACTTAAAAAAGATACTGATTTTGTCCAAAAGCTTTTAGAAAAACAAAATGTTGCTGCTGTTCAGGGCTCAGCATTTGGTTTAGATGGATATTTTAGAATTTCATATGCAACTTCAATGGCAAAACTTAAAATAGCAATGTCTAGAATTAAAAAGTTTTGTGAGGATTTAGGATAAACCTATTTTTTTTTATTTAGTCCAATTAGAGAAGAATTTCTAAATCTTAAAATTACAATTGCTAAAGCAATTAAAACAATCGCACCAGCTTCATACAGTAATATCTCTGGATTTAGAGATTTTCCTTGTAAAATAATAAATCTAGCAAGTGCAGTTATGGCAATAAATAACGGCAGTGTAATTTGAATTGATTGGCTTTCCCAAAAAACTCTAACCATTGCAAGCACTTCAAGATATAGAAAAAGTAAAAGCAGATCTGCTAAAGTAACCCTTTGCACGAGTATCATCTGATACATCTCTTGTCCAAAAGCAATCACTGTACTAACTAAAATGATTACTAAAGCGACAAGCTGGATTTGTTTTACGATATTTTCCATCTAATTAATTTATATTTTAATTCAAATATTTATTCTAGATCAATTTTATTGGAATATAATCAATCGTGGGAAAGAAACTTTTCTGCCTCTAAAGCGGCCATACATCCCATTCCAGCGGCTGTTACTGCTTGTCTAAATATTTTATCTTTTACATCTCCAGCGGCGAATACACCTGGAATATTGGTTTCTGTCGAATCATTCTTTGTAACTAAATATCCTTCTTTATCCATTTCTAACTGATCTTTAAATAATGAAGTTGCTGGATCATGTCCTATAGCTATAAATAATCCATCGATTTTTAGTTCATCTACTTTATTTGTTTTAACATTTTTAATTTTTAATCCAGTTACATTTTTAGGATCATTATCACCAATAACTTCATCAACAACAGAGTCCCAAATTATTTCAATTTTTTTATTTTCCATTAATTTCTTTTGAAGTAATTTTTCTGCTCTCAAACTATCTCTTCTGTGTATAAGCTGAACCTTTGAGGCAAATTTTGTTAAAAACATAGCTTCTTCGACCGCAGCATTTCCACCTCCAACAACTGCTACAGTTTTGTCTTTAAAGAAAAATCCATCACATGTTGCACACGCAGATACACCAAACCCCCTGAAGCTTTGCTCTGAATCAATATTTAACCATCTTGCTTGAGCTCCTGTTGATATAATAATTGAGTCTGCCTCATAAATTTGACCACTATCTCCAACAGCTTTAAACGGCTTAGATTTTAAGTCCACCGATGCAATATGATCTTGGATCATTTCAGTCCCAACTACTTCTGCCTGACCTTTCATTTGATCCATAAGCCATGGCCCTTGTATTACATCTTTAAATCCAGGGAAATTTTCAACATCGGTTGTTGTTGTTAATTGGCCACCAGGTTCCATACCATGAACTAATATTGGTTTTAACATTGCTCTAGCAGCATAAATTGCTGCTGTATATCCAGCGGGACCTGACCCAATTATTAACACTTTTGTGTGTTTAGTTGGATTTTCACTCATATGAAAGCTATATAATGATTAATGACTAAATTGAAAGGTATATTATTAACAGAAGGTATGCATGGGATGATTAGCCAAGTAGAAGGTTTGGCTAAAGCTTTAGATTTAAATTATTCTCACCACACAGTTGAAACAAAAGGTTTCTGGAAAGTTATACCACCAAAATTCACTCCAGTATCCGACTCAGTTTTTAAAAAAATTGAATGCGAAGATGTTGATTTAATAATTTCATGCGGGAGAAAAAGTATTATTCCATCATTATTTTTAAAAAAAAATTCAAAGAAAAGAGTATTTAACATTCATATTCAAAACCCAAAGATAAAACTTGATAATTTTGATCTAGTTGTAGTGCCAGAGCACGATAATCTTGATGGAGATAATGTATTAAAAACAAAAGGAGCTATTCATTATTTAACAAGTGAAGAAATTGAAAAAGACAAAGAATATTTGTTTAGTATTTCAAGCAAATTGAGGGATAAAAATATAATTTCTTTAATAATTGGTGGTCCTACCCAGTATTATGATTATTCAGATAGAAATATCCAAGAAATTTTTTCAAAAGTAAATTATTTAGTTAAAGAAAATAATCTTAATTTAGTAGTCATCCCTTCTATGAGAACGCCAAAGGGAACTATAGAACATGCAAAAATATATTTTGGAAACGATCATTTAGTATTAGATGGTGTTGATAAAAAGGCCTATTTAAGTGCGCTTGCAATATCAAAACATATAGTTATTACGTGCGATTCAAGCTCTATGATTTCAGAGGCAGCTTTAACAGGCAAGCCAATTTATATTGCCACTATTCCACCTAAAAAAAGCGATAAAAGATTTAAAAATTTTAGAAAATTATTTCAAGAAATGAAAATTGTTAGAGAATTAGGAGAAAAATTAGATAATTGGAACTATGAAAAAATAGATGAAACGAATAGAGTAGCAAATATCATTAAAGATAAAATTCAATTATAATGGCATTTTTAAATTCAATATTAAAAAATTCGTCAAATCACAAAATTCCTTTTGAACATTGGGAATTAAATCAACCACTAACTGACGGTCAAGTTCAGGAAATTGTAAACGCTGATATAGCTAATCCGATAGAACATAATTTAAACTATGATGGCACAAGAGCAATTGATGGAGGTGAAGGTAAGTTTAGAGAAGGTATATCAGACGGAGGCAAGGCATTAAAATTTAGATGTTTTGTGACAAAAGAAAATTCAAATCAATTCCCTAATCTTGTTGAATTTATTAAAGAACTTCAAAATCCATCAACTTATAAAAAAATTTCTGAAATGATCAATAAAGATCTTTCAAATTCATATGTAAGAGTTGAAGTTATCTGTGATAGAAAAGGATTTTGGTTAAAACCACATTGCGATATTAAAGAGAAACTGTTGTCATGTTTATTATTCGTAAATAAGCATAATGAAAAAGAAGATTTAGGTACAGATTTTTATGATGAAAATCTAAAATTAGCAAAAACTGTTCCTTATAAAGATAATTATGGTTATTTCTTTTCAAGTGGCCCTAACACTTGGCACGGTATGGAAAAAAAAGAAATAGTAAAAGAGAGAAGATGTCTTCAAGTAAATTATGTTACATTTGAGACAGATTGGAAAGTCAATTAAAATTAATTATCTTGCAGAGATTTTACTCTTAACTTGGTTGTTTTTAAGGATTTAATTGCTTCTAAGAATGAATAGGCTGTAGACATATTCGTACAATAAGGAATTTTGTTTGCAAGAGTTCCTCTTCTTAATGCTCTAGCATCACTAATCCTGTGTTCAGAATTTCCACCTCCAGTATTTATTACCAAAGATATTTTTTTAGAATTTAAAACATCTACTATATGTGGTCTACCACTACTCACTTTATTAATTTTTTTACATTTCATTCCATTTTGATTTAGAATCTCTGACGTTCCTTTGGTTGCAGAAAGTGTGAATCCAAGTTTTATTAATCTTTGTGCAACACCTATTATTTCTTGCTTGTGAGAGTCTTTTACTGATAAGAATGCCATTCCTTTAGTTGGCAATGAATTAGAAGCAGCAATTTGACTTTTTGCAACAGCCATTCCAAAATCGTCATCAAAACCCATTACCTCACCAGTAGACTTCATCTCAGGGCCAAGTAATAAATCACTATCTGGAAATTTATTGAATGGAAATACTGCTTCCTTAACAGCAAATTTTTTATTGGTTTTGTATTTTAATTTATACTTACTTAATTTTTCCCCAGACATTATTCTTGATGCAATTTTTGCAAGTGGAATACCGTTTGCTTTTGAAACAAAGGGTACAGTTCTGCTTGCTCTAGGATTAACTTCAATGACAAAAATTTCATCATTTTTAATTGCGAATTGAATATTTAAAAATCCTTTAACCTTTAAAGCCAGAGCTAATTTTCTTGTTTGTATTTTAAGTTCTCTTAAAAGATTTGCCTTTATTGATACCGGCGGCAAGCAACAAGCAGAGTCTCCTGAGTGAATCCCAGCTTCTTCAATATGTTGCATTATTCCAGCAACATAAACGTCTTTTCCGTCAGAAATTGCATCTACATCTACTTCCATTGCATTGTCGATAAATTTATCAATTAAGATTGGATTTTGTTCTGATGCTTTGAAGGCCTCATTAATAAATTGTTTCAATTGACTTTTGTCATGAACAATTTCCATAGCTCTTCCTCCCAAAACATAAGAAGGTCGCACAACTACTGGTAATCCAATTTTTTCAGCAACATTAATAGCTTGATCAAATTTGTAGGCTATACCACTTTCAGCTTGTTTTAATTTAAGCTTTATAAGTAACTCTCTAAATCTGTCTCTATCTTCTGCAAGGTCTATTGATTTATACTGTGTCCCTAAAATAGGTAATTTATTTTCATCTAAAAATTTAGCTAATTTGATAGGGGTTTGGCCTCCAAATTGTGCAATAATCCCTATTAGATTTCCTTTTGATTTTTCTTTTAAAATTATATTCTCAACATACTCTTCAATTAAAGGTTCAAAGTACAATCTATCACTTGTATCATAATCTGTAGAAACAGTTTCCGGGTTACAATTTATCATTATTGTTTCAAAACCTGCTTCTTTTAAAGAAAAGCTAGCCTGACAACAGCAATAATCAAACTCTATACCTTGTCCAATTCTATTTGGTCCTCCACCTAGAATTATTATTTTCTTTTTATTGCTTGGCTCAGCTTCGCATTCAGTTTTAATAGAAAAATTTCTTTGATAAGTAGAATACATATAAGGTGTAAAAGATTTAAATTCTGCAGCACAGGTATCAACTTTTTTAAAAACAGGCATAACTTTTAGCGCTTTTCTTCTTGATTTGACGATTGTTTCTTTTTGACCAGTCAATTGTGAGATCTTTTTGTCAGAAAAGCCTATTGATTTTATTTTATTAAATTCCTCAAAAGTTTTAGGCAGTCCTTTTGAGATTAGTATTTTTTCTTCATCAACTATTTCCTTAATTTGATTTAAAAACCAAGGATCTACCTTTGATAATTTATATATAATATCAAAAGAAATTTTTTTTCTAAAAGCCTCAGCAATCAGAAGTAATTTGTTTGGAATATTGATTTTTAAATTTTTAAGGATTTCTTTTTTTGAATAGTTAAAAATATTATCTAATCCTGATAAACCAGTTTCAAGTGAAACCAGGGCTTTTTGAAAAGACTCTTTGAAGTTTCTCCCAATTGCCATTGCTTCACCAACTGATCTCATGGATGTGCCTAAAATTGCTTCTGTGTCAGAAAATTTTTCAAACGTAAACCTTGGAATTTTTGTTACAACATAATCGATTGTTGGTTCAAAAGAAGCTGGTGTTACTTTAGTTATTTCATTTTGTAGTTCATCAAGAGTATAACCAACTGCTAATTTTGCGGCCACTTTTGCTATTGGAAAGCCAGTCGCTTTAGAGGCTAATGCAGATGATCTTGAAACTCTGGGGTTCATTTCAATAATTACCATTCTTCCATTTTTTGGATTTATGGCGAATTGAACATTCGAACCTCCTGTCTCAACACCTATTTTTCTTAAGCAAGCAATAGATGCATTTCTCATTACTTGATACTCTTTATCTGTAAGTGTTAATGCTGGAGCTATAGTAACAGAGTCACCAGTATGAGTTCCCATGGGATCAACATTTTCTATTGAACAGATAATTATACAATTATCATTTTTATCTCTAACGACCTCCATCTCAAATTCTTTCCAACCGTCTAAACATTCCTCAACCAGAACCTGATTTTGAGGAGATTCATTCATTCCTTCTTTAACAATTTTAAAAAAATCTTTTTTTGTTCTTGCAATACCTCCACCTAATCCACCTAAAGTAAATGAAGGTCTAATAATTGCAGGAAGACCAATCTTATTTAAGCATTTTTTTGCGTTTGAAAATTTATTTAGAACTTCTGATTTTGGTAAATCAATACCAATATCAGACATATTCTTTCTAAATTTTTTTCTATCCTCAGCATTCGCTATTGCTTTGGAGTTAGCTCCTATCAGTTCAATTTTATACTTTTTAAGCAATCCGATTTTTTCTGCGTTAATTGCAAGATTTAATGCTGTTTGACCTCCCATTGTTGGTAGAATAGCATCAGGCTTCTCTTTTTTGATAACCTCTTCCAATACTTCCAGTGATATTGGTTCAATATAAGTTTTATCAGCAACACCAGGATCAGTCATTATAGTTGCTGGATTTGAGTTTATTAATATTACTTTATAACCCTCATCTTTTAATGCTTTGCATGCTTGTGTTCCTGAATAATCAAATTCACAAGCTTGACCTATAATAATTGGACCAGCTCCAATCACTAAAATTTTTTTAATGTCTCTTCTTTTTGGCATATTTTTTTATGTCTTTAATAAAATTACTAAATAAATATTTACTATCTTGTGGTCCAGGATTAGCTTCAGGATGATATTGAACTGAGAAAACTGGTTTATTTTTTAATCTTATTCCTTCTATAGAATTATCAAATAATGATAGGTGAGTTATTTCTGTATTTTTTTTTAAGCTTTGCTTAACAACCTCAAATCCATGATTTTGACTGGTAATTTCAACTTTTTTTGTAATTAAATTTTTGACTGGATGATTTGCACCTCTGTGCCCTAATTTCATCTTTTTGGTTTTTGCATCTAAAGCTAATGCTAATATTTGATGACCCAAACATATTCCAAATAATGGAATATTTTTTCTTATTAAATTTTTTACAACTTTGATCGCATACTTTCCTGTTGCGGCAGGATCTCCAGGACCGTTTGACAAAAAAATTCCATGAGGTTTTAAATTAAGTATATTATTTGCATTTTCTTTGCAGGAAACAACTTTAACTTCACAATCAAAATCAGAAAAATACCTGAGTATATTTTTTTTAATACCAAAATCCATTGCAACAATCCTAAATTTTTTCTTTTTATTTTTTTCATAGCCCTTATTTTTTTTCCAAGTTTTATATCCTTTCCAAATATAAGTTTTATTGGTTGTAACTTCTTGCGCTAAATCCATTCCGTTTAAACCAGGCCATTTAATTGATTTATTTATAAGTTTATTGATATTAAATTTACCATTTTTATTATTAGATATTGTTCCTTTTGGAGCCCCTTTATCTCTTATAAAATTTGTTAAACTTCTAGTATCAAGACCAGTTATACCTACTATTTTATTTTTTTTAAGCCACTTGTTTAAATTTTGAAGAGATCTATAATTTGAAGGAGTTGTTATCTCTGAATTAAAAATAACTCCTCTTGTCCATATTTTATCAGACTCTATGTCCTCTTTATTGGCACCAACGTTCCCAATGTGTGGAAATGTAAAATTTATTATCTGACCAGCATAAGATGGGTCAGATATTATTTCTTGGTAACCAGTTAATGATGTATTAAAGCATACTTCTCCAGTTGCCTCTCCTGTATGTCCCAGTCCGATCCCTTTAAAAACTGATTTATCTTCAAGAACTAAAATAGCTGTGTTAAAATTTGAGAGATGTGAATTTTTTTTTTTTCGTTTTAAAGTCAATTACAACTCATAAGTTAAAGGTTAATACAATAAAACGTATTTATCCGCAACAGATCTATAATAATTTTTTAAAAATACAATTTTTCTTTTGAACAATTTTGTCTATGAAGTACATTCTAGTATGTCTCTAAGAGATAAAATAGATAACGATTACAAAAATGCTTTAAAATCGAAAGATAAAAATAAAATATCAACTTATAGGTTAATTTTATCTGGAGTTAAGGACTTAGATATTCACAATAGATCTGGTCCAAATAAAAAAGAGACAGACGATGAGGACATTAAAAAGCTCTTAAAAAAAATGATAAAACAGAGATCCGAATCAATTGAAATATATAAAAAAAATAACAGATCAGATTTACTAGAAATTGAGCAAGGAGAGCTTAATGTTTTATCTGAATATTTGCCCAAACAATTATCTGAGGCAGACACAAAAAAGATTTGTGAAGAAATTATAAAAATTTCTGGAGCATCTTCAATTAAGGATATGGGCAAAGTCATGGGTGAATTAAAAAAAAATCATGCTGATACAGTTGATTTCTCTAAGGCAGGTCAGATTATTAAAAATTTACTTAATAGTTAATGAAATATCCAAAAGAATATTTAGACGAAATTAAAACCAGACTAAAAGTTTCAACAGTAGTTTCTAAAACTGTTAAACTTAAAAAGAGAGGCAAGGAGTTTGTTGGTTTATCTCCGTTTAAAACTGAGAAAACTCCATCATTCACTGTGAATGATGAAAAAGAATTTTATCATTGCTTTAGCACAAGTGAGCACGGAAATATTTTTGATTTTGTAATGAAAACTCAAAATCTTAGATTTGGTGAAGCTGTCAAAATTCTTTCAAATCTTGCCGGTATGCAACCTTATACATTTTCAAAACAAGATGAGGAAAGAGAGAATAAATGGAAAATATATAAAGCTATATGTAGTAATTTTTCCGAATTTTATAAAAATGAATTATTCAAAAATGAAAATTCAATTAAGGCAAAAAATTACCTTAAAGCGAGAGGACTGTCTGGTGCCGAAGTTAAAAATTTTAATCTTGGTTTTGTAACAGAGGATTTAGATTATTATGAGATCCTAAAAAAAGATTTTGACGAAGAAATCATTAGAGATACAGGTTTATTTTATTTTGATGAGAAGAAAAAAAAATATATATCAAGATTTAGAAACAGAATAATTTTTCCAATAAATAATATATCAGGAAATATTATAGGTTTTGGAGGAAGAATTGTAGATGATAATAAAAATTTGGCTAAATATATAAATTCACCTGAGACACCTTTTTTCAAAAAAGGGTCAAATTTATATAATCTTGATAAGGCAAGAAAGCTATCAAATAAATTAGAAGATGTATATTTAGTTGAAGGATACATGGATGTTATTGGTTTATCAAAAAATGGAATAGAAAATACTGTCGCAAACTTAGGAACTGCTTTAACAAATAAACAGATACAAATTTTAAATCAATTTTATAATCATATCATTATTTGTTTTGATGGCGATCAAAGTGGTTATAAAGCTGCATTAAGAGCAGCAGAGAATATAATTGATGAATTAAAACCAGATAAAAAAATTTCATTTCTGCTATTAGAAAATAATTTGGATCCAGATAATTATGTAAATAAATTTGGTAAAGATAAGTTTATAGAAATTTCTGACCAAAGATCTATTCCTATACATAAATTTATATTTGAACATTACATGAGTCAAACAAACGAAAGTCCAAGCTCGAAAGCTATTTTTGAAAAAAAATTAAGAGAAATTGCATCAAATATCAAAGACACATTTGTTAAAAA
Organism: uncultured Pelagibacteraceae bacterium; assembly: GCA_902533775.1. GTDB lineage: Bacteria > Pseudomonadota > Alphaproteobacteria > Pelagibacterales > Pelagibacteraceae > Pelagibacter. Next base: position 38,743 of record CACANA010000003.1, on the reverse strand, counting down.
ATACACGCTAGAATATTTCCTTGAAAAAATTTCAGATTTAACACCAAATATTAATTTAAAATATAAGAAATATTATAAAACATTTCCAAAATCTTTAGCTAAAACTAAAAGTTATTATAATGAAACAAAATCACTAAAATCTTTTGAAATTAAAGAGTTTTCTTTTTTATATATATTAATCACCAAATCAAAATTAATTCATAAAAATTTTCATTTAATAGATAACATAAAATTATACAGTCACGAAAATAAACAATTATTTCAAGAAATTTTAATTCAATCAAAAAATTTATTAAATTTAAATGTAGATAAATTGAGCGTAGACAAAAATCTTATTAACAGAGTTATGAATTATGCATCAGTAAAACACATAATTTCAAAAAATTTTAATGATGATGACAAGATTATAGAAATTTTTAGTGAAATTATTCAAGATCTTAAAAATTACGAGTTGGAGCAAAGAATATCAGACTTAGAATCGAAGTTTTCCCAGGATATGAGCGAAAAAACATTTAATGAGATAAAAGAGTTGAAAAAACTTCAAAAAATCAACTAAATTTAAAAAAATTCGCATAGATTTTTTTGATAAAGTTATTATATAGATCCATCAAACTTTAGATTGTGGAAAGAATAATTACAAAATCATTTGCGAGGTTAATGGGCAGAGGTATTCACCGAGGCTTCATAACTCACGAAGAATTAAATAAATCCCTAGGAAAAAGGAATTTATCAAGTGAAAATCTGTCTCAAGCTTTTATTCATATGTTGGATGAAAGTATAGTTCTTGTTGAAAAAAAATCAGACTATAAAGTTTTAAGAAAAAAAGACACTTCGTCAAAAGATGAGGGCAAAACTTTAGAAAAAAGTGATGATCCAATAAGGATGTATTTAAGAGAAATGGGTGGAGTAGAACTTCTCTCTAGAGAGGGAGAAATAGCAATAGCAAAAAGAATAGAAGCAGGAAAAGATGTTATGTTAAATGCATTATCCCAAAGCCCCATAACCGCTCAACAATTTTTTGAATGGGATCAAAAATTGCAAAATGACGAGATACTTGTAAGAGAAATTATCGACATCGATACGAATTATATGGATGATGATGAAACAAATGGATCAAAACAAAAAAAGCAAGATGACGAACAGTCTACAGAAGAGAGTAGCAATACAGAAGAGGATGAATTTAATCCTACGCTTGCGGCCATGGAAACGGAGATAAAACCAAAAGTTTTACATACAGTTAAAACACTTACAAAAGAATATAATAAATTAATTAAATATCAAAAAGAAAAACTAGATTGTGTATTAAAATCTATAAAATTTTCATCTTCTAAAGAAAAAAATTATAAAAAAATAGTTGAAGATATACTTGACCATATCAAATCTCTTCAATTGTCACCATCTGTATTAGAGGAACTTGTTCAAAAGCATTATGCGGAAAACAAAAAAATAATTTCACTCGAAGGCAACCTGCTCAGATTGGCTATAGAGTCAAAAATCTCTAGAGATGAATTTATTAAATTTTATGTTGGAAATGAAATAAATCCAAATTTAAAAGAGTTTTTAGATACAAATGATGTTTGGAAAAAGTTCTTTCAAAAAAATAAATCTGAATTCAAAAATATTAGAGATAGATTAGTTGAAATAAGTAATAAGCTTGGAATATCTGTAACAGAATATAAAAAACTTGTAAGTAGAGTACAAAAAGGAGAAAAAGAGTCAAGAATTGCAAAAAAAGAAATGGTTGAAGCCAATTTAAGATTGGTAATTTCTATTGCAAAAAAATATACGAATAGAGGTCTTCAGTTTTTAGATCTAATACAAGAAGGAAATATAGGCCTGATGAAAGCTGTTGATAAATTTGAATATAGAAGAGGATATAAATTTTCTACATATGCAACTTGGTGGATAAGGCAAGCTATCACTAGATCAATAGCAGACCAAGCAAGAACAATTAGGATACCTGTTCACATGATAGAAACTATAAATAAAATTGTAAGAACTCAAAGATTGATTTTGAGTGAATTTGGAAGAGAGGCAACACCTGAGGAACTTGCAAAAAAATTGAGGATGCCATTAGAAAAAGTTAGAAAAGTTTTAAAAATTTCTAAAGAACCAGTTTCGCTAGAAAAACCTGTTGGTGATGAAGAAGATAGCAGTCTTGGAGATTTTATAGAAGATACAAAAGCTCTAGCTCCACTTGAACAAGCAATTAAATCAAACTTAAGTGAAGCTACTACAAAAATTTTATCTACCTTAACGCCAAGAGAAGAAAGAGTACTAAGAATGAGGTTTGGAGTTGGAATGAATACAGACCATACGCTAGAAGAAGTCGGATTACAGTTCTCGGTTACTAGAGAGAGAATTAGACAAATAGAAGCTAAAGCTCTAAGAAAATTAAAACATCCAAGTAGATCAAAACAACTAAAAAGTTTCTTAGAAAGTTAGGGCCGTTAGCTCAATAGTAGAGTACTGCATTGACATTGCAGGGGTAGTTGGAGCGTAACCAACACGGCCCACCATTATTAATTATCTTTAATTGCTAACATAAAAAAAATGGTATATTTAAGAATTCAATTTAGGGCCTGTAGCTCAGTTGGTTAGAGCAGTACACTCATAATGTATTGGTCCCAGGTTCGAGTCCTGGCGGGCCCACCAAATCAAGTAAAATCAACATAAAGAAATTTTTGTTTTTTTAAATTAAATTGAAAAATGTAGTATTATTTTAAATAATATGAAGATTAAAATTAAAATTAAACCAAAAATATCATACTATTTTTCAATCTTTGTCTCTTCTATTATTCTTTTTTATTTTGCTTATAAAGGAGTTGTTGCATACTTAATTCATCGAGAATTGTATGGAGGTGGACTAGATACATTGGTGTTGTTGCGTGCATCTATCTCAGGAATAATGCTTCTCTTAATACTTTTATTTGTTCAGTTTATAAAAATACCAGACTTAAAAAGTCATCGTACGATTTTAAGAGGAGTCTTTATTGGATGGTCTAGTGTATTTTTAATACTTATAATTGTCAATTTGAGCTCAATTTACTTTGTTATATTAACAGGTTTAGTTTCACTTTTTTCATTAATAACTTTATTTAGTTTAGAGGATCAAATAAGAGAGGAAAAAAATACACTAACTGAAAAAGAAATTTATCTTCTTCAACAACTTGCAAAGAAAAAATAGTTTTAATGTGAAAAAAATAATATTTTTAATCTTAATTTTATTGTATCAAAATAATACTTTTTCAAAAGAAATGATACTAGATCAATTAAAAAAAACTAAATTTACAATTCAATCTCAACAGTGGAATTTTATTACAGATCAAGTAATGGGAGGTGTTTCAACAGGAAAATTTAGAGTTGAGAAAGTTGATGGAGCAATGTGTTATAGAATGACAGGAGATGTATCAACTAAAAATAATGGAGGATTTATACAAATCAGAACAAAATTGATACCTGAAATAAATAGTAAAGATTATAATGGAATATACATAAAAGTTTATGGTAATGAAAAAAATTATAATATTCATTTAAGAACTGGTTTGACCTTAGCTCCTTGGCAGTATTATAGTTACACTTTTTCAACAAAAAAAAAATGGACTGAAATTAAAGCACCTTTAGATGAATTTAAAAAATCTAATTTCTATCAACCAAAAAGTATATTTGGACAAAATATAAAATCAGTTGGTTTGGTTGCGGGTTTTGATGATTATAAAGCAGATATTTGCTTAAGTGAGATCGGATTTTATTAAACTATTTAATTAAAAATTCTTCAAGTGTTTTAAATAATGCATTAATATCACCATCATTATTTTGTATAATTGAGTTAAACTCTTCTTTTTGTGTTCTAGCCAAACTTAATCCCTCTACAATCAGATCTCTTATTAAGGGTCTATCGGGATTTTTTGTATAAATTCTCCAATCTATTTTTACTTGTGGTCTTTTTGATGTAGCCTCTAAAATACTGTTAACTATTGTATATTTATCATTAATCTTTTTTTGAGACACAACATTAATTTTTGGATTTGTATAATCTACTAGTCTGCTAGAAAAGCTTTTTAAAAAATAACTTCTAAATAGCTTTTGATATTTAGATTTTTGCTCATCGTTAATAGATTTTCTATATTTTCCAAGAGTATACATACCTATTCCATTTATATCGACACTTCTTTCTGCAATAGCATTTAATTTTATAATTTTTGACTCCACAGGATCTTCGCTAGACAATATTGATGCCGCATTATCAACTATTTCATTTATTAATGCACTTGGATCTTTCGCATATAGAATATTGTTTAAATTTAATAAAAATAAAAAAATAATTAAATTTTTAATTAATTTCATTTATAGATTAGTTATTGACTATCTAATTCTTCCCAGTCGTCGTCACTAAGTGTGTCAGTTGTTTTATCTATATTTCTTACTTTTCGGTATCTGTCTTGCAAATAAAGACTTCTGACAGATGCATAAAGATCAACAGAACTATTTTCAAGACTATCAAAAGATTCTAAATTTTTTGCTCTAAAGTCAACTCCACTTAACACTTTTGAGGCGTAATAATCAGCTTCAGAAAAATATTGAGTATCATTTGCAACTGTTACATTGTACCATGCGTCTCCACCATACATATTAGCTAAGGATCCAATAGAATCTCTAACTGTAGTTGGCCCTAGTACAGGTAGTACAAAATAACAACCTGGGCCAGCACCCCAAACACCTAAAGTTTGACCATAATCTTCTCTATCTCTTTTTTTTAAACCATAATAAGAAGCAACATCGAAAATTCCACCAATTCCTAACGTCGAATTTATTGCGAATCTTGCTGTATTTACTCCAGCCTCTTTAAATTGGCCTTGTAGAATATTATTTGGAATAGTAACTACATTATTTATGTTACTAAGTGCGTTACTCGTCCCTGATCTGATAGGTTGTGGAAACATTCTGTACCCTTTAGCTAGTGGTTTGAATATCACTTTATCAAGAACTTGATTAAAAGAGAATATACCTCTATTAACTTTCTCAAAACAATCTTTTATTTCAATATATCCGTTGTTTCCATTTCCATTAACTTTGAGCTTTCCGTCATCACCACCAATAGCGTGAGTGCTTATAAATGAAAATATTAGAATTGTTAATGCTGATAATAGTTTATTCATAAATTAGTTATATTATATTAGTTAATTATATAAAGATAAATTGTTTGAATTAATGCCAAAAAATGTTGATAAAATGTCCTTAAATTACTCTCCAAATTTTAGTAAGAAAAAAAGATCCAGTAATAATGTGAAATATTTAATATTTCATTATACAGGGATGAAATCTGAAATTGCTGCTTTACGAAGACTTACAGATGTTAAATCAAAAGTAAGTTGTCATTATTTTATAAAAGCTAACGGTCAAATTGTTAGGATTGTCCCAGATTTATATATTGCTTGGCATGCAGGAATTTCATCCTGGAAAAAAGATAATCTTTTAAATTCAAAATCTATAGGTATCGAGATTTCAAACCCAGGACATGACAATAGTTATAGAAACTTTAATAAAAAACAAATTAATTCAGTTATCAAACTTTCAAAGTTATTAAAAAAAAAATATAAAATTAAAAAAGAAAATATACTTGGACATTCAGATATAGCCCCCTTAAGAAAAAAAGATCCCGGTGAAAAATTTCCATGGAAATTACTTTATAAAAATAAAATATGCTTATGGCATAAAATAAGTAAAAAAAAATGTCAGAGATATCGTGGGATAAAAATAGAAAATAAAAATATTTTCCATAATTTTTTATTTAAGTTTGGTTATAAATTTACAAAAAATTCGTCTGATAAAAGAAAAATTATAAAAAGTTTTCAAAGAAGATACAGACCAGAGTTAATTACAGGTGTTGCGGATAAAGAATGTTATGTTATTTTAAAATCCTTAATTTAATTGAATTATTATTTGTTGAAATTTATATAAAAAAGAATATTTCTTTGTTTGCCAGATAAATGACTTATCGCTTTAATAATTTAAAGAGGAAAGTCCGGGCTCTACAAAGACGCAGTGCCAGTTAATGGCTGGCGGGGAAGACCCTAGGGATAGTGCCACAGAAAATAAACCGCCTTATCAAGGCAAGGGTGAAAAGGTGTGGTAAGAGCACACCGGCTAAGTTGGTAACAGCTAGCGCATGGAAAACCCCACTGGGAGCAAGACTGAGTAGAGATGACATTGTTAGAAATAACTAAAAGCAGTCTTTGGCTAGTCATCAGGGTTAGTTGCTTGAGCTTTAAAGTGATTTAAAGCCTAGATAAATGATAAGTTTAAAAGACAGAACCCGGCTTATAGTTTATCTGGCATTCATTAAAATAAATCTAAATAATCAATAAAATTAACCATAAGAGTTTCATAATATTAGCTATTGACGCTTTCTTATAAAACCCATAATATCCCATAAATACCCAAACTAGGGATAATATGGTTTATGTTTTTATCAACTTACGAAAACAAATTGGACAAAAAAGGAAGAGTTTCAGTGCCTGCATCGTATAGATCATATTTATCAAATATAGGTTACAATGGTATAATTTGTTATCCATCTTTTAACCATCAATGTATTGAAGCATGGCCACAAGATAGAATAGAAAAAATTTCAAATGCAATTGACTCACTCAATCCTTTTGAGGAAAAGAAAGATTATTTTGCTACATCTATATTATCTGAAAGTTTAAATTTACAATTTGACACTGAGGGAAGAATTCAAATAACTCCAAAATTATTAAGACATGCAAAAATAAAAAATAGCATGTTATTTGTTGGTCAGGGCAAAACATTTCAAATCTGGGAACCAATGCTTTTTGAAAAATTTAGGGCAAACGCTAGAAAAAAATCAAACATTAACAGAGCAAGTCTTAAATGGGAAAAACAATTTAATAACTAAAAGGGGAGAAAATGACAATAAACTTTAAAACACCAGATATAAAAGAATTAAAACCACGAATATTAGTATTAGGAGTAGGTGGTGCTGGAGGAAATGCAATAAATGGGATGATTGAAGCTGGCCTTCAGGGTGTTGAGTTTATTGCTGTAAATACTGATGCTCAAGATTTAAGATTAAGTAAAGCCCAAACAAAAATACAAATGGGCTTAAATCTTACCAAAGGTCTTGGAGCAGGAGCAAAATTAGATATCGGACAAGCTGCTGCAGATGAGTCATTAAACGAAATAGTAAATATCTTGCAAGGTGCAAATATGGTTTTCATAACAGCAGGAATGGGTGGAGGAACTGGAACTGGATCTGCTCATGTAATTGCAAGAGCAGCAAAAGAACTTAATATTTTAACTGTTGGAGTTATAACGCTACCTTTCCTATATGAAGGTCCTTCAAGAATGAGAAAAGCTCAACAAGGTTTAGAAGAACTTCGAAAACATGTTGATACTATTATAGTTGTTCCAAATCAGAATTTATTCAAAATCGCAAGTGAACAGACAACGTTTGAGGAGTCTTTTGCTTTATCAAATGATGTCCTACTTCATGGTGTTCAAAGTATAACTGATTTAATGGTTAGACCAGGGCTTATAAACTTAGATTTTGCAGATGTCGAAACTGTTATGAGCTCAATGGGTAAAGCTATGATGGGCACAGGTCAAGCAGAAGGAGAAGGCAGAGCAGTAAAAGCTGCTGAGTCAGCAATTAATAATCCATTAATTGATGATTATTCCTTGAAAGGTGCAAAAGGTCTCTTGGTAAATATAACAGGAGGCAAAGATTTAAAATTATTTGAGGTTGATGAGGCTGTAAACAAGGTAAGAGCAGAAGTAGATCCAGAGGCAGAATTAATTATAGGAGCTATAACTGATGATAGTTTAGATGGACTAATGAGAGTTTCAATAGTTGCCACAGCTTTAGATGGACAACAACCTGAACCAAAATCAGTTATTAACATGGTTCATAGGATACAAAATAGAAATCCAGGTTATTCAGAGTTTTCAAATTCTGGATCAACACAATCATTTCAATTTACAAACAATACCAATTCAATAATTACTAATGGAGCTAATGCTCTTAAAATAGAGGAAGAAGAGAAGAATGAGGAATTGAGTTCTAATAGTATAGATACGAATTATGCAAATGAGTCATCAAGCACTATAAATGTTAACGATTTAGAGAAAACCGAATCACCTGTGGCTAGCTCAGCAAACTCTGAATTTGAAAGCAATATAGATGAGCAAGTATCTGAAAATAATGGTTTGGAGAATTTTGATTTGAGCGAAGATGATACCCCCGAATTATTTAATTCAGATCATAACGAGGAGTTATCAACTTCACCGCATGAGATAATTTCTGAGGAAGAAGAAGATTTAGAAATTCCAGCATTTTTGAGAAGACAAAAGAATTAATGGTCTTCAAAAAAATAAATGAATGCCACCATAAATCTGGAAAAACATTTTCCAGTATTACTAAACGAATTAGTTAGTATTATTTCCCCTCTTTATGGTGGCACATTTATCGATTGCACATTTGGTGCAGGCGGTTATTCAAAAAAGATTTTAGAGAATAACTTAAATAATATTGTAGCATTAGATAGAGATAATTCTGTTAACAGCGTAGCTAATCAATTACATACAAAGTATAAAAAAAGATTTAAATTTTATAACAAAAAATTTTCAGATATCGATCAAATAAAGGAAGATAATATTAAAGCAATTATTTTTGATCTGGGATATTCATTTAATCAGATTTCTGATCTAAATAGAGGCATATCTTTTAATAGTAAAGGCAAACTAGACATGAGAATGGGATTAAATGATTTTTCTTGTGATGATGTAATTTCAAAAATGAGCCAACAAAGTCTCTATAAAATTTTCAAGTATTTCGGTGATGAAAAATATGCAAAACCAATTTCAAAAAAAATAGTACAACTAAGAAAAAATAAAAAAATTAAAACTGAAAATTTAGTAGAAATTATTGAAGGTCTGAAAAAAAAGAAAAGTGGAAAAAATCAATCCACTAAAGTTTTTCAAGCTCTTAGAATTTTTGTAAATAAAGAGATAACGGAGCTGATATATGGTTTAATAAAAGCTTATAATATTTTGCCAGTTGGTGGAGCAATAGCAGTTGTTACTTTTCATTCTATCGAGGATAAAATAGTAAAGTTTTTTTTTAAAGAATACTCAGAAGTAAAAAATTCTTCTAGATATTTACCAAAAAGTATTTCAACTAAAAAGTATTTTAATTTAACTAAAAAAAAACCAATAGTTCCATCATCCGGTGAGATTAATATTAATCCTCCCTCAAGGTCAGCAAAACTTAGATTTGCATACAAATTAGAGAATGGATGTAACTTTAAAAAATTTATTAGTAATTTTAATTATTTAATAGATATAGAAAATTTGAACTTTAATGCATAAAAAAACTCTTTTATTTATACCAATTATTATTCTTATAATTTCAACTGCTTATACAAAAAATTCGACAAAAAGACTTGATAAACAAATTTTTGAAATTCAAGAAGATATCAGAGCTCTCAATGATATTTATGAGTTAGTTTTATTTGATTTCAACTATCTTACATCGCCAAATAAATTAATGGAATATTCCAAAATATATTTTGACAAAGAATTAAAAAAAAAAAAAATTACAGATTTAAAAGTTCTTGAATTTAATAATGAATAATATTGACGAAAATTTTAAATTTGAAGCAAATAGATCAAATTTAAAAATATCTTTTGAGCGTATATCATTTATTTTCTTCATCTTTTTTATAATTACAATAATTTTTACGTCTAAAACTATCTATCTAGGATTTAAAAAAACAAACCAAACTCAAACTATAAAAGAAAAAGAAAAATATAGAGCATCTATCATGGATAGAAATGGAAATATTATTGCTAAAACAGTGCGTGTGACCAATTTAGGCATAAATCCAAATCAAATAATTGACAAAGAAAAATTATTAATTTCTCTAAAATTAATATTTCCTGACAAGAATTTTGAAAAGGAAATCAACGGAAAAAAGTTTTTTTATGTCAAAAAGAAAATATCTCCAGCAAAACTAGAAAAAATAAAATTACTCGGAGAAAAATCGTTTAAAGAGGAAGAAAACATTGCTCGTGTTTATACTAACGGTAATCTTTTCAGTCATATATTGGGACAGATTGATACAGATAATAATGGTGTGTCTGGTATAGAAAAATCTTTTGACTATGAATTAACAACTTCAAATAAGCCATTAAAACTTTCTTTAGATACTGAAATACAATATTTGATAAGAGAAGAATTGTTAAAATTTCAAGAAATTTTTAATAGTTATGGAAGTACAACTATTTTAATGAACGTTAACAGCGGTGAGATTATATCGATGGTTTCTATACCAGATTTTGATTTAAATAAAAGAGAAGATATTTTCGATAAAAAATTTATAAACAGATCTACAAAAGGTGTTTATGAACTTGGATCAGTTTTTAAAACATTTACGCTGGCTGCTGGACTCCAACAAAATGTTATCAAAGAAGATACCCTTTTTAAAAATCTACCAAAAAAAATAAAATGTGCGGGAAGGTCAATCTCTGAATATGATATGGAAATTCCATCAAGTCTTACCGCTGAAGAAATATTAATTAGATCTGGAAATATTGGTTCAATCAAAATTGCTCAGAAAGTCGGTTTAGAAAATTTCAAGGATTTTCTAGAAAATTTAGGTTTATTAAATAAAATACAATTTGATATAGAGGAAGTTGGAAATCCAATTCCGTTTAAATGGGGAAAATGTAAATTAGCTACATCAGCATATGGTCATGGTATAACAACCACACCACTTCAACTTGCAAAAGCCTATGCTATAATTGCAAATGGTGGATATAAAATAAAACCAACTTTAATTAAAAAAGAGAAAAATTTAAAAAGAGGTGAGCAAATAATTACACAAGAAAATTCCAATAAAATTAATGAAATATTGAGAAAAATCGTAACATCCGAACAAGGTACAGCTAATTTAGTAAATATTGCTGGTTATGAAATTGCTGGAAAAACAGGAACAGCTCAAAAATCTATAAAGGGTAAATATTCTAAAAAAAAAATAAATACTTTTGCTTCAATTTTTCCAATATCTTCTCCAAAATATGTTTTAATTGTTTTGTTAGATGAACCAAAATTGAGTGAAACCTATATTTATGAATATAATGATGGTAAAAAAAGGAAGATAATAGGTACACCTTTTAATACTGCTGGCTGGACTTCCGTTGAGGTTGCCAAAAATATAATTGAAAAAATCGGGCCTATTTTAGCCATAAAATATTAAGAAATTTTATAATGATATTAAAAAGCTTTTTTAAAAATCTTAAAAAAGATTTTAATAATAAAAGTTTTAATGGATTTGAATTTAATTCAAAAAAAATAAAAAAAAATTATATATTTTTTGCAATACGGGGTAGTAAATTTAATGGAAATAATTTCATAAATGATGCCATTAAAAGAGGAGCCCGAGTAATTGTATCAAATAAATTTAAAACTGGAATCAATAAAGGTGTATTATATATAAAGGTAAGCGATCCTAGATTAGCCCTATCAAGTTTTGCAAATAAATATTATAATAAGAAACCAAATAATATAATTGCTGTAACTGGTACAAACGGCAAATCATCTATAGTCAATTTTTATTACCAGATATTAAAACTTAATAAAAAAAGAGTAGCCTCAATTGGAACTTTAGGCGTCAAATCGAATGGTGTTAGCTTAAAACTAAATAATACAACTGTTGATGCTATTACAATTAATAAAATACTTGCAAATTTAAAGAAAAAAAAAATTGAAAATGTAATTTTAGAAGCATCAAGTCATGGCCTTCATCAAAAAAGATTGCATGGTATTAAATTTAGTACATCTATATTCACTAATTTAAGCAGAGATCATTTAGATTATCACAAAAATTATAAAAATTATTTTAATTCAAAATTAATTTTATTTAATGAATTGACAAACAAAAATGGAAATTTGATATTTGATAATGATCTAAAATATTCACAAATCTTTAAAAAAATAGCCAAAAGAAAAAAATTAAATTTATTAAATATTGGTACATCAGATAGTCATTTAAAAATTAATTCAATTAAAATTTTAAATGACTACCAACATATAAAGTTTACTTATCAAAATAAGGAATACCAATTTAAAACAAGCCTAATCGGAAAAATACAAATTAAAAATTTGATGATGGCTATTGCAGCAGCAATTAAAAGTAATCTAAAAATTGATGATATTGTTAAAAAGCTTAAGTATATTCAACCCGCAAAAGGAAGGCTTGAGATAATTGGAACAACCAAAGATAATTCAATTTTTATTTTAGACTATGCTCATACTCCAGAGGCTCTTAAAACAAGTATAGAAAATATTAAAGAACAATTTGGTCTAAGAAAAATTAATATTGTATTTGGATGTGGCGGTGAAAGAGATAAAGAAAAAAGACCAATAATGGGCAAAATTGCTAACAAACTATGTAATTATATTTATCTTACAGACGATAATCCTAGAAGTGAAAATCCAGAAAAAATCAGAGCAAGTATTAAGAAATCAATTTTACCATCTAAAATGATTGAAATACCATCAAGAAAATTAGCTATAAAAAAAGCAATTTTAAATAGTAAGTCTGATGAGGTTTTAATTATTGCAGGAAAGGGACATGAAAATACTCAAGAATATATTAAGAAAAATAAATTTTCTGATGAAGATAATATAAAAAAATCAATAATCTTAAAAAATAGAATTTTATCAGATGATTGGAAATTAAATATACTTAAAGAAATTATAAATAACAAAAAATTAGATAGAATAAAAAATTTAAAAATTAGCACTAATTCGAAAGAACAAAATAAAGGTAAAATTTTCCTCGGGATTAAAGGAAAATCTTTTAATGGAAATGATTTTGCAGACGAAGCTCTAAAAAATGGAGCAAAATTAGCAATACTTCAAAATAACAAAAATGATAGTAAAAAAAAGATTAATGTTAAAAGTACTCTAGAATTATTAATTAAATTTTCACAAAAGATAAGAATTTCTTCTTATACAACTCAAGTTGCAATTACAGGATCTTCAGGCAAAACTTCTCTGAAAGAATTGTTAGGACAATGTCTTCAAAAAAATTATTCCACAATATTTTCAAAAAATTCATTTAATAATAAATTCGGTTTACCGATTTCATTAATAAATTTAAATAAGGATACGACTTATGGAATATTTGAAATTGGGATGGATAAAAAGGGAGAAATAGACTATTTATCAAAAATAATTAAACCAGACGTTGGAGTTATTACAAATATTAGCTATGCGCACGCCCAAAATTTTAAATCTTTATTGGATATAGCTAAAGCCAAATCAGAGATTATTTTCAACATAAGAAAAAATGGTACAATTGTATTGAATAAAGATGATAAATTTTTTGATTTTTTTTCAAATTTAGCAAACAAAAATAATTTAAATATCATTTCTTTTGGTAAACATAAAAATTCTAATATTAGATTATCTAAATTAAAAAAATCTAAGAAATCTTATATCATTTATATTGACGTAGCTTCTAACACTTTTAATTTTAAAATTAATAATAACTTGTTACCTTATTTAGATAATATATTGGCTTCCATAGCAGTTTGTAAAAGTTTAAATATCATTGATAAAATAAAAAGTAACTTTTTTTCTAATTATAAAATACCAAGTGGTAGAGGAAATATAAAAAAATTCACTGTCGGCTCAAAAAAAGTTAATATAATAGATGAAAGTTATAACTCAAATCCATTATCTCTTAATTTCTCAATTAAGAAATTTGATAATTTAAAAGTAAATCCAAATAAAAAATTTATGCTATTAGGTGACATGTTAGAATTAGGAAAATTTTCAAAAAAACTTCATATTGAAGCTGCAAAAGATATCAATAAGGCAAAGTTCAAAAAGCTGTTTGTTTATGGGAATTATATCAAAGAAACATTTAACAAAATTAGAACACAAAAAAGAGGAAAAATAATTAAATCAACTAATGAAATTTTTAATATAATAAAAAATGATTTAAATAGTGGTGATTTTTTAATGATAAAGGGCTCAAATTCTACAGGACTAAATCAAATAACCAAACAAATTGGATCAAAATCTTAATGTTGTTTGAACTTTTTTCAATTCTAGTAGATCAATTTAGTTTTTTGAATGTTTTTAAATATTTAACAGTAAGAACTGGTCTTTCTATGTTTACAGCCATGGTTGTTGTTTTTTTAGTTGGAAACCCATTAATTAATTTTTTTTCTTCGAAACAGATTCATAATCCAATCAGAGAAGATGGACCTAGCGATCATATAATTAGAAAAATTGGAACACCTACAATGGGAGGACTAATAATATTACTAGGTGTTTTTTCAGGAGTATTTCTATGGGGTGACTTATCAAATCCTTACAATTGGTTTTTAATATTTATTGCAGCTTCTTTTGGATTATTGGGAGCTTATGACGATTATAAAAAAATAAAGTTAAAAAGTTCAAATGGAATTTCTTCTAAACTAAAGTTCTCTCTACAAATTATTTTAGCTTTGATTGGTATACTTATACTTTATATCACAAGTAATTCTGACCAAATAAACTATCTATATTTTCCTTTTTTCAAAAACTTAGTAATCAATCTTGGTTGGTTTTTTATACCTTTTTATATGTTCATATTAGTTGGAGCTTCAAATGCAGTTAATTTAACAGATGGTTTAGACGGATTAGCAACAGTACCTGTTATGTTAGTTGCCGCTTGTTTTGCATTTATTAGTTACGTCTCTGGTAACATAATTTTTTCTGATTATCTTCAGATCGCATATATAGAGGGTGTAGGAGAAGCTTCAATTTTTTGTGGATCAATAATTGGGGCTTGTTTAGGTTTTTTATGGTTTAATGCACCACCGGCAAAAATTTTTATGGGAGACACTGGATCTTTATCATTAGGTGGTTCACTGGGAGCAGTTGGTATAATAACTAAGCACGAAATTGTGTTAGCAATAACAGGCGGATTGTTTGTTTTAGAAGCTGTTTCTGTAATAGTTCAAGTTATTTCCTATAAATTAACAGGTAAAAGAATATTTAAAATGGCTCCAATACATCATCATTTTGAAAAAAAAGGATGGCCAGAGTCAACGGTTGTAATTAGATTTTGGATAATTTCTATTATTCTAGCGATGATTGGATTAGCAACTTTGAAACTTAGATAATGAAATTAAAAAATGAAGCGTTAAGTAAAAATTTTTTAATTTATGGTTTTGGAAAATCTGGAATTTCATCATTAAAATATTTAAAAAAGAAAAATAGCTGTTTTATTTTCGATGATGATAAGAAAAAAATTAAAAATAAATATAAAAAATTTTTTATTACTAAATCAAAATTATTAAATAATAATTTTGATTATATAGTTATAAGTCCTGGTATTAATATAAATAGATGCCAGTTATCAAATTATTTAAAAAAGAACCAAAAAAAAGTTATTACTGATTTTGATATTTTTTATAAATTTAACCCTGAAGTTTTAACAATTACTATTACTGGCACGAACGGAAAGTCAACTACAAGTAAATTGCTTTATGATATTTTAAAGAAACACCATTATGATACTAGGCTAACTGGAAATATTGGAAATCCTATTTTAGAGGAAAAAAGAGTTACCAAAAATACTATCTTTGTTATTGAGGCTTCTTCTTATCAGCTGGCTTATAGTAAATATTTCAAATCAAAATTTTCTATAATCATTAATATTTCCCCAGATCATTTAGAAAGGCATAATACAATGAAAAATTATGTATTATCAAAATTAAAATGTGTAATAAGACAAAACGAAAATGATATAGCAATAATAACAAACACTAATTTATTGAAAGACTTATTAAGAACTAAAAATATAAAATCCAAAATAATATATGTAAGTAAAAATAAGTATGCATATTTAAAAAATAAATTAAGTAATGATAATTTTAAAAATTCAACTAATTTTCAAAATTTAAATTTTTTATTTGAGCTATCGAAACATATGAAACTTAATTTAAAAACTGTAATAAAAACTATTAATAAATTTAAACCTTTGAAATTTAGACAGGAAGTGATCCATCAATCAAAATATTTAAAAATAATAAACGACTCTAAGTCAACAACATTATCTTCTACTGTTCCATTTTTAGAATCTAATGAAAAAATTATATGGATCTTGGGAGGATTATTTAAAAAGGGTGACAAATTTAATTTAAATAAAAAGTATTTTAAAAATTTAGAAGCATATATTTACGGGAAAGATAGACGAGTTTTCCTCAAACTATTTAAAAGTAAAATCAAAGTTAATCTATCAAAAGATCTGAGAAATACTCTTAAATTAATTCCAAACCTTAAGGATATAAAAACAAAAGTTACAGTTTTATTTAGTCCATCAGCCGCATCATTTGATCAATACAAAAATTTTGAAGAAAGAGGTAGACAATTCAATATGTTAATTAAAAGATATTTACCAATTGAATGAATAAATATTTTGATACATTTTATGATTGGTGGAAAAACATCGATAAAACAATTTTCTTGATAATAAGTCTATTATTTTCACTAGGATTGTTCTTTTCTTTAGTTTCAACATCAATAATCGCATCAGATAAATTAAACACAAATTCTTACTATTTTTTTTTAAAACATTTAATTTTTGTTTTAATAGGAATATTTTTAATTTTGTTTTTATCATTACTAGATCAAAAAATTTTAATTAGGTTATCAGTCTTATTATTTGTTATCACATTTATAAGTTTATTCTTAGTTCCCTTAATAGGAGTGGAGGTCAAAGGGTCAAAGAGATGGTTAGAAATTGGATCATTACCTAGGTTTCAACCTATTGAAACTTTAAAACCTTTTTTTGTTATTGTTATCTCACTAATAATTTCATTAGAAAAAAAAAATCTTTATATAAAATATCTCTTGAGTTCAGTCATTTTAGTACCAATTATAATTTTACTCTTATCTCAACCAGACTTAGGGCAAACATTATTAATAATATCTGTTTGGCTTGCCATTATTTTTGTTTCAGGAATAAATTTATTACTTTTCGCAATTTCATTATTAGCTGTGGGTTCATTAACTCTATTTTTAGTCTTTTTGGTGCCAAAGTTTGAATACATAAGAATAAGATTAATGTCATTTTTAGATAATTCTAGCGGTAATAATTACCAGGCTGATAAAGCGAGCGATGCAATATCCAGCGGAAGTTTTTTTGGAAAAGGAATAGGTGAAGGAACTTTAAATTCAAGAATACCAGAAGCACATACAGATTATATAATTTCTGTGATAGCAGAAGAATTTGGAGTAATTATCTTAATAGGTATAATTTTACTTTATTTAATATTATCCTATAGAGTTTTAAAAAAAATAAATTTTTCAAAAAATAATAATTTTAAACTTATATTAGTTGGAAGTATTTCAATAATACTATTGCAAACTTTTATTCATATTGGTGTAAATATAAGAATGCTTCCTACTACAGGCATGACTATGCCATTTATTAGTTATGGTGGTTCTTCAATAGTTGGAACATCAATTTTAACTGGAATAATATTAAATTTAACGAAGAGAAAATTAAATTAGTATGAAAAATATACTTATAGTAACAGGTGGTTCTGGTGGTCATGTAGTACCATCTACCTCTTTGTTTGAACATTTGAAAAACAAATTTTCTGTAAAAATAGTATCTGATTTGAGAGGAAGTAAATATATAAATACTGAAAAATTTAAATATGAATTAATAGATGTACCAAATTTATTTTTAAAACCTTATTTACTTCCAATAAAAATTATTAAATATTTTCTAAACATTTTTCAATCTATTAGATTTTTAAAAAATAATAATACAAATATTGTGATTAGTACTGGTGGGTACATGACATTTCCATTTTGCTTAGCTGCATTTATATTACAAAAAAAAGTTTTCTTGTTTGAGCCTAATAGTGTTTTAGGTAGATCTAACCGTTTTGCTTTGAAATTTTCAACAAAAATAATTTGTTACGATGAAAATTTAAGAAACTTCCCAATAAAATACAATTCTAAAAAAATTATAGTCAAACCTATTTTAAAAAAAGAAATATATAACTTAGAAAAAAATATAATTAATTTTAAAAAGGAAATAAAAAAAATTCTTATTATCGGTGGCAGTCAGGGTGCATCGTTTTTTGACGAAAATATTACTGAATTAATTATCGAAATTTCAAAAAATCGAAATTTCGAAGTTATACAACAAATATCAAATATTAATAATTTATCTTCAATAAAAAATAAATATGACAAATCAAATATAAACTACAAATTTATTGAATTTACCAATTATAGTCATGAACTCTACAATGGTATAGATCTAGCAATTACCAGAGGAGGCGCAAGCACATTAAGTGAACTTTCATTCTTAAACATACCGTTTATTTCAATACCTCTCCCATCTGCAAGAGATAATCACCAATTCTATAATTCAGAATTTTACTATAAAAAAAATTGTTGTTGGCTAATAAAACAAAAAGAATTTGAATTTAAAAAATTTTCAAAAATGATACTTGAAATATTTAACGATTATAAAAATTACAACGAAAAATTTAAAAATCTTGAGGAAATTACTAAAAAAAATACTTGGGATAATATAAACAATAAGATTATAGAAATTATAGATGAAAATTAATATTGGAAAAACTGAACTAATTCATTTTGTTGGAATTGGTGGTATTGGTATGAGTGGTTTAGCATTAATAATGAATAGTTTAGGTTTTAAAATTCAAGGAAGTGACAAGTCAGATAATAAAAATCTTAATTTACTAAGAAAAAGAAAAATTCCAATTTATTTAAATCATAATAAGCAAAATATAAAAAATTGTACTGTATTAGTAGTTTCATCAGCCATAAAAAAATCAAATCCAGAATATAGGCATGCTAAAAAATTAAACTTACCGATATATAAAAGAGGAGAATTGTTAGGCCATATAGTTTCTTTAATGAAAAATATTGTTGTGACAGGATCACACGGCAAAACAACAACAACATCAATTTTGTCAAACATTATGAATTACGCTAAATTAGATCCCACAATAATTAATGGTGGTATTTTGAATTCAATAGGAAGTTCGGCAAAATTAGGAAAAAGCGACTGGAGTTTGGTTGAGTCAGATGAGTCGGATGGCAGTTTTCTTCAAATACCTTTTAATTATTCAATAATAACTAACATTGATAATGAGCATTTGGATTATTACAAAACTATGAAAAATCTAAAAAATAAATTCATAGAATTTATTCATAAAACTCCTTCTTTTGGAAAGGCTTTTTTGTGTTTAGACGACAAAAATGTAAAAAACATCTTACCAAAAATTAAAAATAATAACTACTACACATTTGGCTTAAATAAGAAATCAAATTTTCATATTTTTAATATAATCCAGAGTAGAAAATATTCGAAATTTAGTATTAGGATTAAAATACCAAGCAAAACAAAAATTATAAAAAATATTTCAATACCTTTATTAGGTTTGCATAATATAAAAAATGCAGCATCTGCATTGGCAGTAGCATTTTCGATAGGTGTATCCGATAAAATAATCAAATTAGCTCTAAAAAATTTTAAAGGTGTTCAAAGAAGATTTAATTACTTATTTGAAATAAATAAAGTCCCATTTTTTGACGATTACGCTCATCATCCAACGGAAATTTCATCTGTATTAGATGGTGTAAGCAAGGTATATGATAAAGAGAAAATAGTATGTATTTTTCAACCACATAGAATTTCAAGAGTAAAAAATTTAAAAATTGAGTTTTCTAATTGCTTTAAAAATGCAAATACAGTTTTACTTTGTCCTATCTATAAAGCTAGTGAGACTATAAAATTGGGTTTCTCATACACCTCATTTGCAAAATTAATTGCAAAGAATTCTAAAGTGAATTTGATAATGCTTAAAAATGAAGCGGATTTAAAAAAAATTGTCAGAAATATAGCATTTGGAAATAAAATTTTTATCTCCATGGGTGCTGGATCTATAACTAATTGGGTAAGAAATCTTAATTAACATGGAATTAAAAGATATTGAAAACTTTAAGAATAAATTTAATTCAGATCTTTTTTTTAATCTCGATATTAAAAAGTTTAATTGGTTTAACATAGGAGGTAAAACAAAAATTTTTTTTAAACCAAAAAATCTTATAGAACTAAAGGATTTTCTGAAACTATATAATAATAGGGGAAAAATATTTACATTAGGCATGGGTTCAAATGTTTTATTTAAAGATAATACTTATGACGGTGTAATTATAAAACTAGGTAATAATTTTGGTTCACTATCAAAATTAAATACAGAAACAATTATAGCTGGCTCATCTTGCTCACAAAAAAAACTTTCAGAATATGCACTAGAAAATGCAATAAGTGGTTTTGAATTTATGTATTGCATTCCTGGTTCAGTTGGGGGTGGTCTTAAAATGAACTCTGGTTGTTTTGGAACAGAATTTAAAGATAAACTAATTTCACTTCAATGTATTGATACAGAAGGTAATATTAAAGTTATACCAAATAATAAAATTAACTTTAAATACAGAAAGATAGATTTAAATGAAAATTTAATTTTTTTAAGTGCTACGTTTAAGGGCAATTCATCAAATAAAAATAAAATACAAAGTCTGATGGAAGAATTGGCAATAAAAAAAAATAATACCCAGCCTTCAAAAATTAAAACAGGAGGAAGTACTTTTAAAAATCCAATCGATCAAACTACAAAAAAAGCATGGGAACTTATAAAAGAGTCAGTTCCAGAAAATATTAGTTTTGGAGACGCATGTATATCAGAAAAACATTCAAATTTTTTTGTAAACAAAAATAATGCATCATTTGATGACATGAATTCACTAATAAACTATGTAAAAAGGAATGTTAAAGATAAAACAGGGATTAATATTAATTTAGAAATTAAAATCATAGAATAATGAAAAAAATCCTAATTTTGGCTGGTGGTTATTCAAAAGAAAAAGAAATTAGTATGCAAACTGCAAAAAGTGTTTTTTCTGAATTAAATAATGATAAAAGTTATAATATTAAAGTTGTAAATCCTGACGGAAAATTCGTTGAAGTATTAAGAAAGTTTAAGCCAAATACAGTATTAAATTTATTGCACGGAAGATATGGGGAAGATGGTTATATTCAAGCAATTTTAGAGTCAGAAAAAGTAAAATATACTCATTCAGGAGTTTTATCCTCGTCATTAGCAATAGATAAAGAGCTGTCAAAAAAAATTTTCATGAAAAATAAAATATTGACACCCAAGTATTTGAAATTCTCTTACAGAGAGAGTTTAAACAAATTAAAATTAATAAACAGTTTGCAAAAAAAAATTGGCTTTCCTTTAGTAGTGAAACCCCTGAATGAAGGTTCTAGTGTAAATGTTTTTATATGTAATAAAGATAATATTTTTAAAACTCTGAAAAAACTAAAAGAATATGGAGAAGTTTTATTAGAAAAATATATACCTGGAAGAGAAATACAAGTTGCTATTTTGGAGAATAATGTGCTTGGAGCAATTGAGCTTAAACCAACTAGAAAATTTTATGATTATGAAGCAAAATATAATCCTAAAGCAAAAACAGAGCATATAATACCAGTGGAATTGTCAAAAAAAAAATTTCATGAAGTGACAAAAATTGCTTTAAAAGCCCATAAAATTCTAAATTGTAGAGGAGTTACACGTTCAGATTTCAGATATTATAAAAATTCTTTTTATTTACTAGAAACTAATACACAACCAGGAATGACTTCACTCTCATTAGTACCTGAAATAGCAAAATTTAATAACATTACTTTCAAAAATTTGATAAAAAAAATTTTGGAAGATGCTTCAATTAATAAATAAAAAAAAAATATATTTTTATTTGGTTTCATTTTTATTTATATCTACAATTTTTAATAATAATTTATTAAAAAATTTAAAAAGTAGTTTTAAAATTAGTGAAATTAATATTGAAAATACTAAAAAAGAAATTGATGAAATAATCTTATCAAAAACAAGTTTTTTAATAGGTAAAAATATCTTTTTTGTAAATAAAAAATTTCTTTTAGAAAAATTAGAAAATCTCAATTTTATTGAAAGCATAAATATAAAAAAAAAATATCCTTCAATTATTAATATTAAAACTAAAACAACCAACTTAGTAGCAATTACTTATATAAACCAAAAAAAATATTTTGTTGGCCAAAATGGAAATTTTATATTGGCAAATCAAATTTCAAACAGAAAAAAATTACCAACTATATTTGGAAAATTTGATCCAGTTGATTATATTTTTTTGCAAGAAGAACTTTTAAATCAAAAAATTAATCTTAATGAAATAATAAAATATTACTATCATAAAAATAAAAGATGGGATTTATATTTTGCAGATAACATTGTGATTCAATTACCAAACAAAAATATTTCAAAAGCAATAAATTTATTTAAAGAATTTAAAATGAATGGTAAAATAGGCTCAAATACAATTATCGATTTAAGAATTCAAAATAGATTAATTTTGAGAGATGAGTAATAAAAATTTATTCAATATTATTGATTTCGGTTCATCTAAAATTCGATTTGCTGCTTTTGATAAAAATCTAAATGAAAAATTCTCTGACTCGATTAAAGTGTTAATAGAAAATGATTTGCAATATCACTTTGAAGCAATAAATAAAATAATAAAAAAAGCAGAAAAAAAGTTTTCTTATCATATTGAGGATATTATTTTGATTTTAGACTCTGTAGAATTATTTACAATTGATATATCTCTAACAAAAAATTTAGATATAATCTCAAATATAAATAAGTTATTCGAACTCTTAAAATTAGAATTAAAGCAAATATTTACTTCGCACTATAATGAATATTATTTATCCCAAATAATTATGGATAAATGTATAGTAGATAACGAAAAAATTTTTGAAGAATTTCCAAATGATAAAACATTGGCTAATAATTTAAAAGTTGATTTTAAATTAATATGTTTTCCTAAAATATTTATTAAGAATATAAAAGATAAATTTATTCAAAATAATTTAAATATAATAAATATTTTTTGTTCTTCATATATAAAATCTCAATCATATGTGAAAAAATTAAGTAAAAATAAAAATTCTTTTTTAGATATTGGATTAAGAAGATCCTCAATTATGTTTTTTGAAAATAAAAAGTTAAAATTTATTGAGTCGATTCCAATTGGGGGACTGCATATTACAAAAGATATCTCAAAAATTTTCAAAATCTCAGAAGTAGATGCTGAAAAATTAAAAAAATTATTTAATAAAACTGACACGGAATTTTCATACAAAGACAAAGAATCTGAAGAAACAGTTATATTTAAGGAAATTATAAAAAAGAATATTTCAGTAGATTTATTAAAAAAAGTGATCTTGTACAGAGTTCAAGAAATTTTGGATCTGACATTTAAAAAGTCAAAAATTAACAACCGTAAAATTATATTAGAGGACACAGAATTATTTTTAATTGGTGAAGGTTCAAAACTATTCAATAACAATTCTTTTTATTTGAATGATAGATTTGGTCTCAAATCTATTAATTTCTATCCAGATACAGATGCCCAAATTTGCAAATGTGGTCTTGAAAATCACTTAATGAACTCTCAATCATCAAAAATAATCATTAAAAAGCAAGGGATTTTTGAAAAATTTTTTAATTTTTTTGATAAATGATCGTATTTTCTTGTAATATTTCTTGAGTATTTAATTAGCACATCATTTTGTATAAATTCTTCGTGTCAATACTTACTCAAAAAACAATATCAAAAAAAATTAGCTTTACTGGAATTGGTATTCACACAGGAAAAAAAGTTAATTTGAGTGTGCTACCAGCAGCACCAAATACTGGTATTGTGTTTAAACGAGTTGATATTGAAAAAGATAATTTAATTTTTCCATTATATAATAATGTTTCAGATACAACACTATGCACAACTATTTCTAATGAGAGTGGAGTAAAAGTTTCTACAATTGAACATCTAATGGGAGCATTTTATGGCATTGGTATAGATAATGCTTTAGTTGAAATTGATTCACAAGAAGTTCCAATTATGGATGGATCAGCTAAATGCTTTATTGAAAGTATTAATAATGCAGGACTAAATTTGAGTGATCAGCCAATAAAAATAATTAAGATTAACAGAACTATAGAGTTGAATGATGGTGATAAATTTATTTCTATAGGAAAATCCAATGTAACTGGGGATATAGAATTTGAAATAAAATATAATAATAAAATTATAGGAAATAAAAAAAATAAAATTAATGTATTTGAAGATAAACTCACTGAAATATATAATTCAAGGACATTTTGTTTATACGAAGATATAGAAAAATTAAAAAATATGAATTTAGGGCTAGGTGGAAGTTTAGAAAATGCGGTTGTAATAAAAGAAAATAAAATTTTAAATATAGGTGGATTAAGAAATAAAAATGAATTTGTTAATCATAAAATATTAGATTGTATGGGAGACCTTTTTCTCTCTGGTTATAAAATTATTGGATCATTAAAATGTTCTCAAGGCGGCCATAAATTAACTAATGAATTATTGAGAAAGGTTTTCAGCAATCATTTAAATTATTCCTTAATTGAAATTAAAGGAAAACAATTACCCCACGTATTTGCAAATTATAGTAATCTAAAATCAACTGCATAAAAGTTAGAATTTTTATTTTATTCTGTTAAAAGAATTAAATGAATAATAAATCCTATTTTTTATATTTGTTTGTATTTCTAATTATTTTTGGATGCTCCAAAAAGGATAATGAGGTTGTAACAGTAAAAGAAAAAAATTTAGAAAATCAAATGATTGAGATTTACAATGAAGGTATTAAAGAATTCGAAAAAGGAGATGTTATTTACGCAGGTAAAAAGTTTAGTGAAGCAGAATTGTTATTTCCACAATCTATTTGGGCTCCTAGAGCTGTTTTAATGTCAGCTTACGGTTATTTCTCTCAAGGATATTATAGTGATGCGATAAATGACTTGGAGCGTTTTTTAGTCAAATACAAAAATCACCCACAATCAGATTATGCTTATTATTTATTAGCGCTGTGTCACTATGATCAGATTATTGATGAAAAAAAAGATCTAAATCAAATATTAAAATCCAAAGAATACTTTGATTTAATAATTAATAAATATCCAAATACCGAGTATGCTTTAGATTCAAAGTTTAAATTAGAATATATTACTGAAATTCTAGCATCTAAAGAGATTTATTTAGCTAGGTACTATGTAGAAAGAGAAAAATGGATACCTGCAATTAATAGATTTAAAGAAGTAATCAATAAATACGATACGACGATATATGTTGAAGAGGCTTTGCATAGACTGGTGGAATTGCACTACAAAATAGGCTTAATTGAAGAAGCTCAAAAGTATGCATATTTATTAGGTTATAATTATCAATCAAGCCAATGGTACGAGGCAA
This sequence comes from uncultured Pelagibacteraceae bacterium, assembly GCA_902533775.1. Taxonomy (GTDB): domain Bacteria; phylum Pseudomonadota; class Alphaproteobacteria; order Pelagibacterales; family Pelagibacteraceae; genus Pelagibacter. The sequence goes on along the minus strand of CACANA010000003.1, from coordinate 13,275 downwards.
GTTTTAATATATTAAATAAACAAAAAGAAGATAAGAAAATTAAAACTCCATCAGACGAAAAAAATATCTTAAGTAGATTCAAAAAAATGTTTAAATAAAAACAAATTTTTATGAATAAAAAAGATATAATCAATACATATGAATTAAAAATTAAAGAATTAGATGAACATAATAAGCTTTATTATGAAAAAAGTGACCCTAAATTATCAGATTCTGATTATGATAATCTTAAAATTGAAATAATTCAGCTAGAAAAAAAATTTTCATTTTTAAACAATCCAAATTCTCCAAGTAAAAAAGTAGGATTTAAGCCATCCAAATCTTTTGAAAAATACCAGCATAAAGTCCCAATGTTGTCCTTATCAAATGCTTTTGATGTGGAAGATTTAAAAAATTTTGAAAAAAAAATTTTTAATTATTTAAATACGAAGATAAATATTGAGTATAGCGTGGAGCCTAAAATTGATGGTATATCGGCATCTCTAACTTATAAAAATAAAAAATTAGAATATGGTGTTTCAAGAGGAGATGGAAAAATAGGGGAATTAATTACAGAAAATTTAAAAACTATAAAAGATATTCCTACTGAAATTAAAAAAAAAGATTTTCCAAATAATATAGAAATAAGAGGAGAAGTTTTTATATCAAAAAAAGATTTTTTTAACATCCAAAATAAATTTGCAAACCCTAGAAATGCTGCATCAGGATCATTGAGACAGAAAGATCCAAACGAAACAAAAAAAATTCCTCTAAATTTTATTGCATATTCGTATGGATATATTGAAAATAATAGTTTTAAATCCCAATCTGATTTTTTAAATACTTTGAAAAAATGGGGATTTAGGACAAATAAAGATAATAATATTTTAGTGAACATAGAAGAATTAATTAAATTTCACAAAAGATTTGAAGCGAAAAGGTTTAATTTAGACTACGATTTAGATGGTTTGGTTTATAAAATAAACGATTTAAATTTGCAAAAAAGACTTGGTTATATCTCAAATGCACCTAGATGGGCAATTGCTCATAAATTTTCAGCTGATAATGCGTATACAAAAATAAATAATATTGATATTCAAATTGGTAGAACTGGCGCGATGACCCCAGTAGCAAAAGTTGAACCAGTAAATATAGGAGGCGTAGTGGTATCAAATGCTACTCTTCATAATGAAGATGAAATTAATAGAAAAGATATAAGAATAGGTGACATAGTTAAAATTGAAAGGGCCGGAGATGTAATTCCGCATGTAATAGAAGTAGATTTAGCTAAAAGAGGGAAAAATCTGAAGCCATTCATCTTCCCTTTAAAATGTCCTTCTTGTGGTTCAAATACAATAAAAGAGTACAACAAAACTACGAAAAAATTTGATGCAGTTAGAAGATGTCTAAACGAAAAATTTAAGTGTGAGAGAATATCCATTGAAAAGATAAAGCATTTTATATCTAAAGATGCTTTAAATATAGATGGTCTAGGTAAAAAAGTTGCAGAAAAATTTTGGGAAATAAATTTAATAAAAAAACCTGAAGATATTTTCAATCTAGACTTCAACAAAATAAAAAATTTAGATGGTTGGGGAGAGCAATCAGTAAAAAATTTGGAAATATCTATTCAAAAATCAAAAAAAACTACATTGCAAAGACTTATATACTCTATTGGAATCAGACACATTGGTATTGAAAATGCAAGACTTATAAGTGAAAATGTTAAAAGTATTTCTGGATTTATTAATATAATTAAAAAGAAACAATTTGGTAAATTTTTAAATATTGATGGTATTGGTGAAACACAAATCAATTCTTTGAAACATTATTTTTCGAATAAATTAAATTTTGAAAGTTTAATTGAGTTAAAAAATATATTAAACATAGAGAATGAAAGTATAGTTCAAGATGGTATATTAAAAAATAAAACTTTCATGTTCACAGGAAAATTAGATGGAATTAGTAGAGCTGAAGCAAAATCAATAATTGAAAAGAATGCAGGAACTACAATAAGTAATGTTAATAAAAATCTAAATTATCTAGTGATTGGAGAAAAACCTACAAAAAGAAAAATAGACCAAGCAAAAAATTTTGGTGTTAAAATAATATCTCAAAACGATTTAAAAAAACTAATTAATTAAACCTATTAACCATTTTCTTTCTGATTCATTTAGATATTTAGAAATTTTGGAATAGATTTCTAAATGATATTCAAATAAATATTTTTTTTCATTTCTAGAGAGTAATTTAGTATTAATTAAATCTAGATCTATTGGAGCATAAGTTAAGTTTTTAAAAAAAATATTATTTTTAATTGCATCTACATATATCAAATTCTCAATTCTTATCCCATATTTATTTTTTAAATAATATCCAGGTTCATTACTTAGTATCATTCCTTTTTTTATTTTAATTTTATTGTACTTTGAAATTCCTTGAGGACCTTCATGAACATTTAAAAAAAAACCAACACCATGACCAGTTCCGTGTGAGTAATCCAGGCCAACTTCATTAAGATATATCCTGGCTAACCTATCAATTAAATAACCACTAGAATTTTTTTTTAAATCACAATTAATAACTGCGATATGTCCTTTTAAAACCCTTGTAAATTTATTTTTAATATCGATTGAAACTTTACCTCGACTTGTAGTTCTAGTTACATCAGTAGTCCCCCACCTATACTGTCCTCCAGAATCTAAAAGAAGTACATCGTTTTTTTTTAAATTTCTATTGGTTTTATTGGTTGATTTATAATGTATGATTGCTCCATTAGGTCCTGATCCTGCAATTGTATCGAAACTAGGATATAAGTAATTTTTGGATTTTTTTCTAAAATATTCTAATTTGTTCTCAATTTTTTTCTCTGATATTTTTGCTTTATGTGTTTTAAACCAAAATAAAAACTTTGTAAGCGCTACCCCATCCTCAATATGAGCTTTAATTGTATTTTTAATTTCAATATTATTTTTTAAAGATTTTAGTTCATATATCGGATCATTATAATGAATTATATTAAACTTGCTTTCTATAATTCCTTTTTCAAATATAGAGCATGTATTTTTATCTATACAAAAAAAACCTTTTTTTAAATTTCTTATAACATTAAATAAACTATCTTCGTTGTAAATAATAATATTCTTTAAATATTTTTTTACTGATAGAGAAATCTTTTTTGAATTAATAAATAGGTATATTTTACCTTTATTTGATATTATTGCTTTACAATTAACCAAAGGACTATTAGGCAAATCTTTTCCCCTTATATTTAAAAGCCAATTAATATTTTCACTCGCACTTGAATAAAGATAATTTATTTTTTTTTTATTCATATAACTTTTAACTTTATTCATTTTTGAAATTGAGCTTTCTCCAGAAATTGTTTTATTTAATCTGAATATTGTATTTTTTTTAAATTTAACCTCATCTTTAAAATCAAATCCAATTGGTATTAAATTTACTTTTTTCTTAAAATACTTTTCAAGTGTATTTTCAGTAAATAATTTTGGATTAAAACCAATTTTTAAATTCCTGATATTAGATAAATCTTTTGGCCAGATGAAAGGAATCTCTAATATTTTAAAGTTATTTCCTGATTGAGCATTTGCTTGGACTGTATATCTTCCATCAACAAATAAAAAATTTTTATTTTTTAGAATTAATGCAAATCCTGCTGATCCTGTAAAATTTGTAACAGCTACTAAATTATTTATATTTGAATATTCTGTAAAATACTTATCATTTTTTGGAATAATATATCCATCTAAATTGTTATATTTTATAAAATTTTTAATAGCTTTAATCATTTCAATTTCTTCTGATATCTCAACCAACCAGGACTTTTAATTTCATTTTCAAAATCAATATCTTGATTAAATTCAAAGCCATCATCTTCATTTTGGCTAAAATTATTATTTTTTTTAATAAATTCGTCTGGTAATTCATCTACAAATCTTGAGGCTATACTATCCATCCAGTCACCTTGGTAAAATCTATTCATAGAGAAAGAAATTTTTGCAATTTTTTTTGCTCTTGTAATTCCTACATAGGCAAGTCTTCTTTCCTCTTCAAGACCACTTTCACCTTTTTCCTCAATACTTTTTTGGTGAGGAAATAAACCTTCTTCCCAACCGGGTAAATAAACTATGTTAAATTCTAACCCTTTTGATGCGTGAAGAGTCATCAAATTTACTTTTTCACTTTCCCAATCTTGATCTAAAGAAGTTGCCAATGCAACATGTTCTAGAAAACTTTCTAAATTATCAAATTCTTTCATAGCATTTAAAAGTTCTTTAATATTTTCTAGTCTATTTTCATTTTCTAAATCTTTTTTATTTTTTAACATCTCGCTGTATCCAGATTCATCTAAAACAGTCTCTAAAAGCTTATTATGATTAATTTTTTTTTTTAATTCATATCTCCATTTTTCGAGCAAATTTAGTAATGAACTTAGTCCAATTTTAGTTTTTGGTTTTATTTTATTAAGTTCTATCATTTTTTTCGATGCAATTTCTAATGAGCAATTATTTGTTTTTGCAAACTCAGAAATAGTCTTGATAGTTGTATCTCCTATTGATCTTTTTGGAACATTTATTATTCTTTCAAAAGATAAATCGTCCATAGATTGATTTATACATCTCAGGTAAGCAACACAGTCTTTTATCTCTGCTCTTTCATAGAATTTGATTCCGCCAATTATCCTATATGGTATACCTACTCTTAAAAATCTTTCTTCAAATTCTCTCGTTTGAAATATTGCTCTTACTAGTATAGCTATTTCATTTAATGAGTTTCTTTTTTTGTAATTTTCAATCGTAGTACTAATATCAATAGCTTCATCTTTTACATTTCTGAAACAATCTAATGTGATAAGTTCACCCTCTTCTTGATTAGTATACAAAGTCTTTCCAACTCTATTTTGATTATTCTCTATTAATTTTGATGCAACATTTAAAATATTTTGAGTTGATCTATAGTTTTTTTCTAGTCTGATTATTTTTGTATCTTTGTATTTTTTATCAAATTCTAAAAAATTTTTAATTTCAGCACCTCTCCAACTATAAATTGATTGATCGTCATCTCCAACACAACATAAATTATTATTAATAGTAGCTAAGTATTTTAGCCACTCACTTTGAATGAAGTTTGTATCTTGATATTCATCAACTAAAATATATTTAAACTTTTTTGAATACATAGAGGATATATCGCTGTAATTCTTAAAAATTTTCACAGTGTGCAAAATTAAATCACTGAAATCGGTAGAATTTAAATCAATCAGTTTTTGTTGATAAATCTTATAAATATTCAAAAAGTTTTTTTCTAATGTTTCTTTTTTTTTTAAAATAACATCTTCAGGATAAAATCCTTTATTTTTCCATTTATCTATTACAGCAAGAATATATTTGGGCGATATTTTTTTTATGTCTACATTTTCAGCTTTACAAATATTTTTTATCAATCTTATTTGGTCGTCTTGATCTATAATAGTGAAATTAGATTTTAATCCTGCCGCCTGTGCATGCTTTCTTAAAATTTTTGCACTTATAGAATGAAAGGTACCTAACCACGGTAAACCAGTAGCTTCCTTTCGAAGAAGCTTAGATACTCTTAATTGCATTTCTTTTGCAGCTTTATTTGTAAAAGTAACAGCAAGTATTTGACTAGAAAAAGCCTTATGACTTCTTATTATATGTGCAATTCTTGAAGTAAGAACTTTTGTTTTCCCAGATCCCGCTCCAGCAACGATTAAAAGTGGCCCGTCTAAATGTAATACCGCTTCTTGTTGCTTTTCGTTTAAATTTAACAAATAATCAGAATTAAACATATTTTTTTAATTTATACGTCTTACTATTTAAATGAATAAAATTAGACAAAATAAAATTACTTTCACATTAATTTTAACTGCAATTGCTATAATTTTTTCATCTTTAACTATTTTATCTTTACCAGTTTTATTCAATTATAAAAGCAAAGTTCTACTAATTGAAAAAAAATTTTACGAAAGTTTTAAAATTTACATGAATTCATCTGGCAACATTTCATACAAGCCATTTCCAAAGCCACACTTAATAGTAGAAAATGCCACACTTAATTTAATTAAATCACAAAAAAAAGATGATCTGATAAGCACTTCAAATCTTAAAATCTTTATATCCTTGAGAGATATATACTTAAGATCTTTTAATAACTTACTTTACACTGAGATCTCAGATACAAATATATCAGTAAAAACTTCAGACTTTAAAGAATTAAGAAAACACTTATATCAAAAAATTAACAAACCAATTTTATTTAATAATTGTAAAATTTTTTTAAGAAATAAAAAAAAAGAAGTAATTTTAATATCCCCTATAAAAAATATTTCATATAAAATAAACAACAAAAAAAGGATTAAAAATTTTGAAATCGATGGGGAAGTATTTGGATTAAATTTTAATTCTAAATGGAAAAGGAGTTATGATAAGCCTAAAAATAGTTTACATCAAATAAATATATATAATCCAAATATTGAAATAAAAAATAAATTTGAATACATAAGTATAAATAATTTTATCAGTCAGATAGAAGTATTATTTCTTCAAGATAAGCTGAAATATAATTTTGAATTTGAGAATGATAAAATTAAGATAACTTCTCCAAATGATGAAAGTATTAATTTTGGCTTAAAAAGCACTATACAGCTTAACCCTTTCTATTTTGATGGACAATTAATAATTAAAAATAAAAAAATTGAAAATATTATTGATAATCTATTGATTAATGCTTTGAATTATAACGAAGAATACCTTGGTAATTTTAATGGTGTTTTAAAAATAAAATTTAAAGATTTGAAGAATAAATTAATAAAAAAAGGAGAAATTGATTTTTTAGTTAATGAAAATAAGCTAGTTTTAGATAATATAATTTTTACACTAGATGGCATTGGTGATGTAGAATCTTTTATTAAACTAAAAGAAACAGAGGGTGTTATTAAATTTTTTTCAAGTAATAAATTAACAATTTCCAACCATATTGAATTTGCAAAAGTTTTTCAAATTGGATCAAAAAAAATAAAAAATGTAAAAGAAATACAATTTGATTTAGAAAAAAATATTGGAGAAAGAGATTTTGTTATCACTAATGTAAAAATTGATAATAATGATAGAAATTCAAATGAACTTTTTTTAATAAAAAATATCCAAAATTTAAGATCCTATGTTAGACAAGCTATTAATTAATTTGGACTAATCATTTTTTTAGGATCAATTAGTAAATCATATTCTTTGTCATTGATCATACCTGATTTGAGAGCTTCTTCTTTTAACCTTGTGCCATTTTTCAGAGCTTTTTTTGCAATTTTTGCTGCATTGTCATAACCTATCTTGGGTGCTAATGCAGTTACAAGCATTAAGGAATTATCTAAGTGTTCTTTAATTTTTTTTTTATCTGCTTTAATTCCTTTTACACAAAACAAACTAAAATTTTTTACACTATCTGACAAAAGATCAATCGATTGTAAAATATTATAAGCTATTAACGGTTTAAAAACATTTAATTCAAAATGCCCATGGCTACCTGCAATTGTAATTCCAGTATGGTTTCCAATTACTTTTGCACAAACCATAGTAACCGCTTCACATTGAGTTGGGTTGACTTTACCTGGCATTATAGATGAACCAGGTTCATTCTCTGGCAAAATAAGTTCTCCATAGCCAGCCCTTGGACCTGATCCTAAAAATCTAATATCATTTGAAATTTTCATTAATACGACTGCACAAGAATTTAATGACCCCGAAAAATTAACTATTGCATCATGCGCAGCTAGCTCAGAAAATTTATTAGGTGCTGGTTTAAAATTTATTTTACAAAAATTTTTTATTTCTTTAACAATTTTTTTATCAAAATTTTTTTTGGAATTTATTCCAGTTCCGACAGCAGTCCCACCCTGAGCTAAATAGAAAATATCATTTAAACAATATTTGATTCTATCTATACTTTTTTTTACTTGTTCATGGTATCCTGAAAATTCTTGCCCAAGTGATAAGGGTGTAGCATCTTGGAGATGAGTTCTACCTATTTTAACAATTTTTTTAAATTCAGTACTTTTTTTTCCCAATGTAACTTCAAGTAGCTTTAAACTTGGCAAAAGTTTTCTTAGTGTCTCAGTTGCTTCATACAATAAAAAAAAAGAGAATATTATTGCCATTACCTTTACCTCTAGCCAAAATGTCTGCAAAATTTTTGCAATTGTTTCCTAATCCATTATTGACAGAAGACCAATTAAATTTATTAAGATATGATAATGTCAAATCTGGTATTCACAAGACTAATTTTGATTTAGGACTTGATGCGAATAGAAAATTTAGTGAAGAAATTGAAAAATATAGTTACAATTGGAGAAGTGGTGGACAATTTGCATAAAAATAAATTATAGTAATCTTAATGTTATATTATTTAGTCATAGGTGTTTGTATTTTTTTGTTATTAGCCGTCATATATATATCTGCTAAACCAATAAGCATGGGAATAGAGGCAAGAAGAAACTTAAACGAAAATACTTCCGAAACAAAAATAGATGAAAATATTTTTGATAAAGAACAAAAAGTAAATTCAGATAATAAGAATGCAAATATATCTGATGAAATTATTAAGTTAAATAAACTAAAAAATGATGGGGTTTTATCTGAGGAAGAATATGAAAAAGCTAAAAGAAAAATAATTAGTTAAGCTGATTTTATTTTTTTTTCTATAAACTTTGGCATTTCTTCATCTTTTTCTAATGATTCTTCTTTCTTACCTTTAGGTTGAAAAACTACCATTAAATGTAAAGGGCAGTAAGAAAACTTCTCAACAGTTTTCCTCCCACAGAAACTTGAATTTTTTTCATCAGGATTTCCCTCCATGTATTTACAAGTCTCTTCATTTAATTCTTCCAAGTTTAAATTTTTTGCCGGCTCAAAATTTTTATCTAATATGAGAGATCTAAACTTACCTCTTATGCCTTTAAAATTTTTTGGGGTTTGTTCATTTTTTAAATTGTTCCTATTTGGTTTTAGATTAGCTCTGGTTTTTATTTTTGATGACAAGTTAAGTCGGTGTGCTTTGCCAATAACAGCGTTTCGAGAAACTCCACCAATTATCTCAGCAATCTGACTAGCGGTCTGACCTTTGCCCCATAAGTCTTTCAGCTTATTTACTTTTTCATCTGTCCAACTCATTAATTTACCATATTTAGTATGTAAAATTTAATAAATAACATCATGTGGCATAATAGAAAACTAATACAAGTTTTTTTTTTTATTTTTCAACAATCAGGATAAATTTATAACTTGAGGTTGTAAATTACACTTTAATTAAAACTAAAAAAAATTATAAGTAAATATGTCCGCGCTCGCAAACAATTATAAAAGAAAAAATTTATCATTTGTAAGAGGGAAAGGAAGTTATCTTTTTACTAAAGATGGTAAAAAATACTTAGATTTTGTTCAGGGTATTGCAGTAAATTCTCTTGGACATGCAAATAAAAAGCTCATAAGTGCAATTAATAAACAATCGAAAAAACTTTGGCACGTGTCAAATGCATTTAGAATACCAGAGGGCGAAAAATTAGCTGGAAAATTAGTAAAAAAAACTTTTGCAGACGCAATAATTTTTCAAAATAGTGGTGCTGAAGCTACTGAAGCGGCTATCAAAGTTGCTAGGAGATATTTTTATTCAATAGGCAAGGAGCATAAAAATAGAATTATTTGTATAAAGAATTCTTTTCATGGCAGAACAATTGCAACAATACATGCAAGCGGGTCAAAAAAAATGACACAAGGATTTGGGCCAAAAGTTCCAGGCTTTGATCATTTTGAATTTGGTGATCACAAAAAACTAAAAAAATTGATTAAAAAAAATACAGCGGCTATTATGCTTGAACCAGTTATGGGTGAGGGAGGAATTAAAGTAATTCCAAATTGGTGCATAAAAGCAATTAGAAAAATATGCAATCAAAGAAGAATACTTTTAATTCTTGATGAGGTTCAGTGTGGTATTGGAAGATCAGGTAAATTTTTTGCTTTTGAACATTCAAAGGTTAAACCTGATATAGTCCCCATAGCGAAAGGAATTGGAGGCGGCTTTCCCATCGGTGCAGTCCTAATGACAAAGAAAGTTGCAAAAGCTATGGTACCAGGTACACATGGTTCAACATTTGGTGGAAATCCTCTTGCAATGGCAGTGGGTAACGCTGTTTTAGATCAAATAAATAAGAATTTATTAATTAACGTGAACAAAATGTCAAAATATTTTATTCATGAACTTAATAAAATAAAAATTAAATTTCCCCAGGTAATTAAAGAGGTCAGAGGAGTAGGACTATTAATTGGTTTACAACTTTTTAAGGATCAAACTGAGTTTATAAAAAAATTAATGGAAAATAAATTATTGACCATTAGAGCAGCTGAAAATGTCATACGAATTTTGCCTCCATTAAATGTAACAAAAAGAGAAATTGATATAGCTTTAAAAATTATTAGCAAAGTTTGTAATGAAATAAAATGAAACACTTTATAAATTTAAAAGATATTCCAAGTACAGATCTTAGAAAAATAATTGTTGATGCAAAACAAAGAAAAAAACAAAGAAAAAAATTAAATACTTTGGAGCAAGACAAAGGATCACCTCTTAAAGGTAAAATGTTAGTACAAATGTTTGAAAAAGCTAGTTCAAGAACAAGAATAAGCTTTTACATAGCCATTAAACAGCTTGGAGGTGGAACTTTGACACTTAGATCTAACGAACTTCATCTTGGACAAGGTGGTGAGACGATAGCTGATACTGCAAAAATTCTATCTACATATAGTGATGGTTTCATCTTGAGAACCGATGATGATAAAAAAATTGAAGATTTTCAAAAGCATCTAACTATCCCAATAATAAATGGTTTAAGTCCATCATCTCATCCAACTCAAGTGTTATCAGATATTTTTACTGTTGAGGAAATTAAAAAAAAACCAATATCAAAATTAAAAATCTGTTGGATTGGAGACTCTAATAATGTTTTGGACAGTTTAATTGCAGCATCTGTTAAGTTTTCTTTTACATTAAGTATTGGATGTCCAAAAAAATTCGCACCAGGTAAGAAAGTTAAAGATTGGGTAAGCAAAAATAAAAAAAAAATCTTTATCTATCACGACCCAAAAAAAGCAGCTTTAGATGCAGATGTAATTTTTTCTGATAAAGTAATTTCTCTTAATGACAGAGTGAACAAAAAAAACAAAAAACAACAATTTAAAAAATTTAAAATTAAAAAAGAGATATTTAATTATACAAAAAAAAATTGTATTTTTTTGCATTGTTTGCCAAGAGGAGATGAAGTTGAGGAGGATGTATTTTTAGGAAAAAATTCCCATGTCTGGCAACAGGCATTGAACAGAGTTCATGTTCAAAAAAGTATTCTATTGTATTGTTTTGGAAAATTAAGGTAGGGGTAGTGGATTATCTGAATTTTGGTTAAGATACAAAATAACAGATGCTCTGTCTTTTTCTTTTCTTAATCCAGCAAATGCCATCTTAGTTCCCTTAATATAACTTTGAGGTTTTTTTAAATAACCATTCATCTCTTCAAATGTCCAATCTTTGTCATATGCTGCCATTGCCTTTGAATATTTATAGTCTTGTTTTGATGCAACTTTTCTTCCTATTACACCATACAATGCTGGTCCGATTTTATTTTCCCCGCCTTTATTTACTAAATGGCAAGCAGAACATTTTTTAAAAACTTTTTCTCCATGAGAAACATCTCCTAATGCAAGTAATGCAGAAATATCAACTTTTTCCTCAATTTTTTCTGTTGTAGAACTTGAAATTTGACTGCTTTCTTGAATATCTACTTTGTAAGCTGATTTCTCCGGCTTATCTACCTGGAAAGCGATATCTGAAATTTTCCCAATTCCAATTACAAGTAGTGCAATAAGAAGAACAGCTGCAATAATTTTGTTTATTTCAAATGAATCCATGTTTTCTTTTAATTATGACGTATAACATGTTAAACAAATTTTATACGAAATTTAATTTATAAATTTGCGTCTCAAAGACGCATAAAATATGAATATATGAGTAATTCAATTATAATAATTCCACAAAATAATACTGACAAACTTCAAAATAAACTTTTTGGTATTGAATGTAATTTTGATGAATTAAATGCGATAGATTTTAAAAAAGGTTGTTACGTAGGCCAAGAAAATACTGCCAGAATTAAGTTGAAAGATAAATTGAACAAACGTCTTCTACCAATTGAGGTTATAGAGGGTGATTTAGAGAATGACATTGTATCATTAGAGAAAGACGAAATAGGAAAAATATTAATAAATGATGATTATCCGTATGCTATTATCAAAGTTAAAAATGAAAAATTTGATTTTAACAAAACTTTTAATTGTGGTTCTGCAAAAGTTAAAATCAAGAAACCCAATTGGCTACAAATTACTTAATAAATTTAGATAAATCTGGTTTAAAATAATTTGGACCTTTCATAACTTTGCCCTGATCATTGTAAATAGGTTTTTCATCATTTCCTAACTTGCTCATATTCGAATTTTGAACTTCTTGAAAACAAGCGTCTAAATCAATTCCAAATGCATGTCCTGCTCCGTATGTAACATACAATATATCGGTTAAAGCATCAGCTGCTTCTAAAAGATCTTTATTATCTAATGCCTGCTTAAACTCATCTAATTCTTCTTTAATTAAATTATATCTAAGCTCATTGATTTTTTCAGAGCTAAATGATGGCCTTGATTTAACTTCTTGACCAAAAGTCTCCATAAATTTTTTTACTTTTTGAAAATTTGTCATTTTACTCCTGTAAGATTAATAAAAACTAGTATATAAGTTATTTAGTTATTTATTCAAATAAATGAAAACTAGAAAAGAGTTTGATAGCATTGGTGGAATTAAAGTGCCAAATGATAAATATTGGGGTGCATCTACTCAAAGGTCAAAAAAATTTTTTAATATTGGCAAAATATTTGTGCCATCTTCAATAATTAGATCAATTGCAATTGTTAAGAGAAGTGCTGCTATTGTCCATCAAAATGACAGGTTAATCTCACCAAAAATTTCTAAATCAATCATTAAAGCCTCTGATGAAGTTATTTCTGGAAAAATGGATGGAAATTTTCCTTTAAAAGTTTGGCAGACTGGGTCTGGAACACAAACTAATATGAATGTAAATGAGGTAATAGCAAATAGAGCTATAGAAATTTTAAAAGGGAAAAAAGGATCCAAGAAACCTGTTCATCCAAATGATCACGTTAATAAATC
>CACANA010000002.1 GCA_902533775.1 uncultured Pelagibacteraceae bacterium | reverse complement strand
ATCTAGATAAAATAAGATCATTTATAGACAATCAAGACATAAACCAATATATGAGTTTTATTGTAGATAGATTGTTTGCAGCAAATAAATATTTTAATGATCAGGAACCTTGGAAGAAGAAAGATGATAGATTAAGGTTAAATACGATTGTTTATACTGCGTTAGAATTAATTAGAAAAATTACTATCCTGCTATATCCAGTAATGCCAGAAACATCATTAAAAGTGCTAAATGTTTTTGATGAAACAGAAAATTCTATTGATTTTACTTCAATTGATAATAATGAGATTTTAAAAAAAGATTTAAAAATAAATAAATTAGATATTTTGTTTAAAAAAATTGAAAAATGATAGACTCACATTGTCATCTTGATCACGAACCCCTTTATTCAAATATTAGTGAAGTTATCAAACGTTCTAAGGAAAATGGATTAAAGAAAATTCTAACTATTTCAACCAATTCAAAAAGTTTTGAAAACATTAAAAAAATAATAAATCTTGATGAAATAATTTATGGAAGTATAGGAATTCATCCTCATGAATCCAGCATTGATAAGATGGATAAAAAATTCATTGTTGAAAATGCTAATAAATTTAAAAAAATAATTGGAGTGGGAGAGACAGGATTAGATTTTTATTATGAAAATAGTCATAAAAATGATCAAATTAAAAGTTTTGAGACACATATAGAGGCCTCCATTGAACTAAATTATCCTTTAATAGTTCATTCCAGAAGTGCCGAAACAGAAACTTTTGATATTTTAAATAGATATAAAAATAGTGATATTAAAATACTTATGCATTGTTTTACAGGTTCAAAAGAGTTTGCAAAAAAAATGATGACATTAAATGCGTATTTTTCTGCTAGTGGAATAATAACTTTTAAAAATAGTAATGACCTTCAAGAAACTTTTAAAATGATTGAAAATGATAAAATTTTAATTGAAACAGACAGTCCTTTCTTAGCACCTATACCAATGAGAGGTAAAAAAAATGAACCTTCTTTTATTAAATATACATTGGAAAAACTTTCAGAATTAAAATCAAAAACCTTTGATGAATTAGAAACTATTACAAATGAAAATTTTGAAAGATTATTTTTTCAATAATGAGTATAAAATTTATAATATTAGGTTGTGGAAGTTCTATGGGTGTACCAAGACCTGATGGATTTTTTGGAAATTGTGATCCCAAAAATAAGAAAAACTATAGAACAAGGTGTTCTGCACTTATTAAAACAACTGATGAAAATATTTTAATTGATACATCTCCTGACTTAAGACAACAGTTACTACGTCATAAAATTAAGAAAATTGATAAAGTATTCTACTCACATATGCATGCTGATCAAACCCACGGAATAAATGATTTGAGATCTTTTTTTATTAATAGTAGAAAACAAGTTAATGTTTATGCTGATAATGAAACATCTAAACTTTTAAAACAAAGTTTTTCATATTGTTTTAAAAGTTTCTCTAGAGAATACCCTGCAACGTTAAAATTAAATAAATTAAAAAAAAATTCGTTTATTAAACATAAAAATAAAAATTTAAAATTTAAATCGATTGTTGTTCAGCATGGTTCAGTCAAATCTAATTGTTTTATAATTGACAAAAAACTTGCATACATTACTGATGTAAGTGATATTTACAAAAAAGATTATTTTTATTTTAAAAATCTTAAGTATTTGATAATTGATTGTCTTTGGTACAATTTTCATCCATCACACTTTAATTTAGAAAAATCTTTATACTTCATCAAAAAATTTAAACCAAAAAATGCTATTCTTTCAAATCTTTCACCAGTCTTAGATTATAACCAGTTAAAGAAAGTTATACCAAAAAATGTCATACCAGCACATGATGGTTTAACTGTTGAACTATAGTATTTCTTCAATTTTTTTCAGCAAAAGAAAGTACTCTTTGACATAAGTTTCCAAAATTATTTGCTAAATCACTATTAATACAATTTTCTAGTTTTTCCTCTGAAATATTTCCATCATTACCAAAAGAAACTTCTTTAAGTAAATAATATCTTAATGGATCTAAACCATAAACATTTATTATTTCTAATGGATCTAAAATATTTCCTTTTGATTTTGACATTTTTTCATCACCAGAGAGTATCCATCCATGTCCGTATACCCTTTTTGGCGGTTCTATTTTTGCAGCCAATAAGAATGCTGGCCAATAAATAGCATGAAATCTTAATATGTCTTTACCAATAATATGTAAATCTGCTGGCCAAAAACTTTTATATAATTCATTATTTTCATCGGGATATTTTAAAGAACTTAAATAATTTGTTAATGCATCTAACCATACATAAACGACATGATTTTCATCACTAGGTACTTTTACACCCCATGAAAATGTTTTTCTACTAACAGATAAGTCTTTTAAGCCACTTTTGACAAAGCTAATTACTTCATTTCTTCTACTTTCAGGCAATATAAAATTTTTATTTTTTTCATAAAAATCTAATAACGGTTTTTCCCATTCTGAAAGTTTAAAAAAAAAAGACTCTTCTTCAACCCACTCAACAGCTGAACCAGATGATTTAGCAACTTTTAAACCATCTTTTTCCACAACTTCATCTTCATTATAAAAAGCCTCGTCTGATACAGAATACCAACCAGAATATTTAGACAAAAAAATTTGCTTGTTTTTTTCAAGGATATTCCATAAATTTTGTACAGATACCTTATGTCTATCTTCTGTAGTTCTTATAAAATCAGTATTTGATAAGTTTAATGTTTTAGTTAAATCCTCAAATGTTTTACTTATTTCGTCACAAAAAGATTTTGGATCCTTATTTAACTTTTCAGCGGATCTTTGTATTTTTAAACCATGCTCATCTGTTCCTGTTAAAAAATAGACATTAAAACCATCAATTTTTTTGAAACGTGCAAAAAAATCAGCAATTATACTTGAATATGCATGTCCCATATGAGGTTTAGCAGAAGGATAGTAAATTGGTGTTGTTATATAATAATTTTTATTCACTTAATAATTTATCCTTAAATTCTAAAAAAAAAGTTTCATAATCAAGATTAAATTTTTTTACATTAGATAATTTTGAATAATAATATTCTTTAACTTTAAATGGCAATTTTTTTGTTATGTTTATATGTTTATAAAAAAATAATTCAATAATCATATTTAAATTATCTCTTATAAAATCTTGTTTAATATAGTGCTTATTATTAATTAAATTAACTAATAAATCATCGACAGTGGTTTCAGATACTGATAATTCAAATTCATTCATATAGTTTATTAAGGATATTAAAAAAAAAGGTGTTGAGTAATAATTTATCAAATTTGAATTTATTTGGTCATAAATATTTTCATTAAAGTAATTATTGACAATCAATCTGGTATTCTCATTAGATAGACTTAATTTAAATTCTATACATCGTGATTTTATTGTGTCTATTAAAAATTTCTCTGAATTAAAAATTAAAATAAAAAAAACATTTTCATTTGGTTCTTCTAAATTTTTTAATAAAGCATTTGATGAATTAATATTTAAAAATTCGACATCGTCGAGGATTATAAATCTTGATTTATTATTAAAGGAGGATTGATTTGTGAACTTTATGATTTCTCTAATTTGATCAATTTCTATATTTTTTTTATCATTATTTTTTTTTATATTTAAAACATTAGGATGGGATTTGTTTTTTATTAGCGCATTATCGTTATTAGAATTAAAAATTTTATATAAAAATTTTTCTGCAAGTAATGATTTTCCAATACCTTTCTTCCCAGATAATAAAATTTTATTTGGAAGTTCGTTATTTTCATAAAGTGTTACAAATTTTTCTAAATACGTTTCATGTCCTATTAATTTATAATCAGACATTTATATTATTTTCTCAAGTTTATTTATTATGATTTTTTTTACTTCGTTAATTGTATTAGTGTTTGAATTAATTTTAATATATTTGCTCTTATTGCTTGATATTTTTTCATACCCGTTCTGAACTTTGTTATAAAATTTAAGTTTAAATTTATCATATCTATTTAAGTTAGATCTATTTCTAAGCCTTTTTTGTAAATTTTTTGAATTTACAGTACTTAAAAAAACTATATTAGGATTAAAATTTCCAATTATAAACTTATTCAGCGTTTTAATTACCTTTAGATCAATTTTCATTCCATAATGTTGATACGCAATAGTAGAATCTGTAAAACGATCAATTAGTATTATTTTTTTTTTATAATTTTTTTTAATAATTTTCTCAAAATTTTCTGATCTTCCAGCATAAAATAGTAATAAATCAGTTTTATTATTTAAATTTAGTTTCTTATTTAAAATCAATTTTCTTATTTTTTCTGAAAAAATTGAACCACCAGGCTCTCTTAATTTTATAAAACTTTTTCTACGCTTTTTTAAATAATTTGCAGCAATTTTAAAATTTGTAGTTTTTCCCGAGGCCTCAATGCCTTCAAATATAATAATTGGATATTTAGACATCGCCCCATATCAAAAAATTGATAGAAGTTATCAACCTTGATATTGCATTTTGTTGTTTGATATTTTCTGTAGAAAATAAGTCATGATTAGATATAACTTCATCTTTATATAATACTTTTATTTCTGCTAATTTTTCTCCCTTTTTAATAGGTGCTTGAATAGGACCGTCATAAACAATCTTCACTTTCATATATTTTTTTTTAGCTTTTGGAATGGTCTTATAAATTGTGTCTTTTGTATTAACTTTTACTTTTTTCTTATTTCCCTGCCAAACATCTAGTTCATAAAGATATTCGTTATCATTACTTATTTTTATTGTATCAAAATTTGTAATTCCCCATGTTAACAATTTTTGTGATTGTTTTGATCTAGAATTTTTAGTTTCAAAACCACTTGCAACAGCTATTAATCTTCTTTCTTTTCTTAATATAGACGATGCAAGTGAATATTTTTCTGAACCAAGGTAGCCTGTTTTAATTCCATCTACACCCATATTTTTATATAATAATGGGTTTCTATTTCCTTGTGTAATTGGATCCCCGCCCGTTCTACTCCAAGTAAATTCTTTAATTTTAAAATACTCATAATATTTAGGATGTTCTTTGATTAAATAATTAGACATAATTAAAATATCTCTAACGGTTGAATAATTATTATCATCATTAATCCCTGATGAATTTGAAAAATTTGTATTTTCCATTCCAATTTCCTGAGCTTTCTCAGTCATTAGCAATGCAAACTCATCTTCTGATCCAGCAATACCTTCTGCTAATGCTACACACGCATCATTACCTGAAGCAACAATTATTCCTAATAATAAATCTTCTACCGAAACTTCATCTCCAACCATTATAAACATTGATGAATAACCAGATGAGGATAATCTCCAAGCATTTTCAGAAACAATGAATTTTTCATCTAAAGTTATTTCGCCACTTTTCAATAAATCAAAAGCAACGATTGAAGTCATTATTTTTGTCATAGAAGCAGGAAATATTTTCTCATCAGGATTTTTTTCATATAAAATTTCACCAGATAAATAGTCTTGTAAAATTGCAGTCCGTGCATTTATGTTAAATTTTGCATAAGAAATATTAGTTATAATTAAAAATGATAAGACAAAACTTAATAATGCTTTTATTTTCATAATTTAATTAATTCAATATTTTCAAAATTTATATTAGCTAACTCATTATATACATTTTTAATTGATCCTAAATTATAAAAAGGACCCTTATAAACCCTATATAAATTTTTAGACATTTTTTTGATATTTATGTCTTTTAAATTGTATTCATCCTCAAGTCTTTTTTTCAATGTAATTGCAGATTCTTCAAAAAATAAATCGGCAAATTTAATTATAAATTCAAATTTTGTATTTTTTACCTTTTTAACTTTTGTATTATTATCTTTTTCAATAGATATATTTTGGATTGAAATACTGTCTACTGGAGCTTTATTAGCTACTTTTTTTTCCTCATCAAATGTTTTAGCTTTATTTGCAACAAAAGTATTACTAGAATTTATTGTTTCTACACGTACATAGGGTTGATCAGGATCAATATCAAGTTCATTTGCAATCCTTTCAGAAATTACTGAATTATAAAAAATTGGATATTTTGAATTTTTTCCTACTTTAGCAATCAAATACTTTTCATTTAACAAATTTGTTATTTTTATATCTGTACCTTTTTTAAGTTTATTATTGAAAATAATTAATGATCTTTGATCTATTTTTTTTGAAACTATTCGTTTTATGAAAATATCATTATTATATATGAGAGCAAATCCATCATTTGAATAATTTTTGAAATCTTTATTCGTGATTACTTTTTTACTAGTAGTTTCACATGATGTTAAAATTATTGCTAAAAAAATTATTATCTTAAGTTTCATTTTCAAAACTATTTTTTAATGTGCATACCGCTAAACTAAATCTTAATGACCTGTTCCACTTTAAGATTAGCTTATAATTATTAAAAATAATATATGCTGGTTTAAGTTTATTTGCATTTTCAACTATTTCAGCATCAGGGGTAACTATTGCTGCTGTTAAATTGTCATATTTGTCCAAAAAAGACGAATTATTTATATAATTTTTTAAATATTTTACTTTTCTCTCATGTTTAATTTTTTTTGCTGATGTATTTAAATATTTATCAGGAACATTTTCATTTAGATTAATTCTATAAAAACACGGTGTATTATCATTCCATCCAAGATTACTTAAATAGTTAGCTGCAGATGCAAAAGAATCCTCAATATTTTTTAGATCAATTGATCCATCTTTATTATAGTCAATGGCATGATTTTTAATTGTGGATGGCATAAATTGAAAATTACCAAATGCACCTGCCCAAGATCCAAATAATGTACTTGGATCTATAATTTTTGCGTCAACTAATTTTAAAAGAGTGATTAATTCTTTAGTAAAAAATTCACTTCTTCTTTGATCGAAGCTTAATGTTGCAAGTGAAGAAATAATATCCATTTTACCTAAATAGTTTCCAAAGTTAGTTTCAATTCCCATAAGTGCTAATAGCAAATATTTATCTACTTTGTATTCAGAAGATACTTTATTAATAATATTATTTTCTTTATTTAATATAATTTTTCCTAATTTTACTTTTTTTGACGATGTTCTTTTTGAAATATATGTCTTTGTGTCTTCATAGAATTCTGGTTGATATCTGTCATACTTTATTACATCAGGTAAAAACTTTGTTTTATCTATTAAATTATTAACTGTTGATTTACTAATACCTTCATTAATTGCTCTTTTTTTAAATTTAACTTTCCAATCATTGAAATCTTCAGCAATTAGAGTTGAAGAATTTAAAATAATTAAAATTGATATGATAAATAATTTAATTTTTTTCATACAAATCTTTTAGGTATATCGATACAGCAATCCATATCAAAATAAAGCTGATTAATTTATGTATATCTAATTCCTCATTATATAAGAAATAACCCAACAAGAATTGCAAAGTTGGAGTTATATAAAAAACCATGCCAGTCGGACCTAAACCACATAATTCGACACCTCTAACATATAAATATAAAGGAATCACGGTCATAGGGCCTGCCAGCATGAATATTAACATTAATTTAACATTCGATATATCAAAATCATTTAAATCATTTTGTACAATTAAATAAAAAGCAAATATTACCGCTGGAAAAATAAATAAACTTTCAACTAATAAACCAATATCTGTGTCTACATCAATTTTTTTTCTTACTAAATTATAAAAACTCCAACTTAAAGCTACTATTAATCCAACCCATGGTATTGATTGGAAACTAGATATTACTAAATACAAAATTGATATAGTTACGATTAAAAGTGAAATTTTAGTTTTGAAACTTAATTCCTCTTTTAAAAAAAAATAACCTAAAAAAACACTTATTATAGGCATTATAAAATATCCAAAACTAGCATCTATAACTTGATCATTCCCTATTGCATAAATCCAAACAGCCCAATTTGTAAAAATTAATAATCCAGATAAAAAAAGCATCATAATTTTTTTTTTATCTTTAAAAACTGAGCTAAATTTTTTCCACTTTGATAAAATGATTGTTGTTAAAATTAGCATAACAGTTGTCCACGCACTTCGATGTAGGACAACTTCAATGTGGCCAGCAAAAGCAATATATTTAAAATATATAACTCCAATAAAACCCCACCAGAAAGAACCAAATGCTGTTAAAATTATACCTTTATTAAATTGATTTTTGCTTAACATTATATTGATCAATTAAACTATTTTGTTTATGAAATATAGAATTTTAATTATTACAAATTAGGAGAGATGGCTGAGCGGTTGAAAGCACCGGTCTTGAAAACCGGCAAAGGGGCAACTCTTTCCTGGGTTCGAATCCCAGTCTCTCCGCCACTAATATTTATTTTTAAATTCTATAAGTTTTTTTAAGATAACTTCATCTTCAAAGTCTTTTGAATTTTTACCTAAACTTAAGTTGACTAAAGTTTCGTCATCAAAATTAATTAACTTATCTAAAGAAACTAATTCTTTATGATCGAGATTATCAATAATTGAATTAACAAATTTAGAAACAAATATATCCATTTCTTTAGTTCCACGATATTGAGCTCTGTATAAAATTTTATTAATTAAATTTTGTTTATTTGAATCCATTAATTAAATCTTTATATATATAAATCATGAATGATCACGAATATTTATTGTCAAATATTCAGAATATTAAAGGTATAGGGAAAAAAACAAGCCAATTATTTAAAAGAAAAAATATAAATACAATTTTTGATTTATTGTGGCATCTACCGACGAGTAAAATTGAAAATTCCAAAGTAACGAATATTGGTGATATACAAATAGGTAAGTTACAAACAATTAAATTAACACCTTTAAAATATAATTTTCCTAGAATAAGAAAATTACCCAACCGAGTTGTATGTCAAAGTAATGATATAAAAATAGATTGTGTTTTTTTTAATTCATATGAAGGATATATAAAAAAAATCTTACCATTAAATACTGAAATAATAATAAGTGGAAAAATTAATTTTTTTAGAAATAAATATCAAATAACTAATCCTACTCAGGTTAAAGAAAGTAATGAAAATATCTTAGAGACTAAAAATAAATATAGTCTTACAGATGGTCTTACGATTAATAAATATAATAATATAATTAATGAAGTTTTAAAGGAATTACCAGATTTAGATGAGTGGTTAAATGATGATATAAAGAAAAAATTTAATAATATTAAGTGGAAAGATGCAATCCTAAAAATTCACAGTCTTGATACAAAAGAAATTTTAAAATCTAAGTATTATAAAAGGTTAGTTTTTGATGAATTGTTTGCTCATTTTTTATTATCCTCAAAAATAAGAACTAAAATAAAAAAAATAAAGAAATCACAAAAAATTTTTAAAGATTGTAAGGAAAAATTGATACAAGATTTAAATTTTAAATTAACAAATGATCAAGAAGCAGCAATAAAAATAATAAACGAAGATCTTAAATCAAAAAGTAGAATGTTTAGACTTTTACAAGGAGATGTTGGATCTGGTAAAACAATAGTATCGATGATAGCTGCGGTAAATTGTATAAATGCTGGATATCAAACAAGTTTTATGGTGCCAACTGAAATTCTAGCAAAGCAACATTTTTCTTTTGCTAAAAAATATCTACCTAAAAATGTAAAAATTGAAATGTTAACAGGTAAGTCAAAATATGCTGATAGAAACAAAATTTTAGAAAATCTTAAACTTGGTAAAATAGACTTTTTGATAGGAACACATGCGTTATTCCAAAAAAAAGTTGAATATAATAAACTCGGTTTAATAATAATCGATGAGCAACATAAGTTTGGTGTTCGTCAGCGTAAAGATTTATCAGAAAAAGGTGGAAATAACTGCGATGTTCTGGTCATGTCTGCAACTCCAATACCAAGAACAATGATGATGACGGTTTATGGTGATATGGATTTAACCTTAATTAAAGAAAAACCAAAAAATAGAAAAAAAATAGTAACATATAGCAAGTTAGAAGATAAAATATCTGAAATAATTAGATTTGTTAAAAAAGAAATTTCTAATAAAAATCAAATTTTCTGGGTTTGTCCTTTGATAGAAGAATCGAAAAAAGTTGAACAACAATCTGTTGTAAATAAATTTAAGTATTTAGAAAAATATTTTAAGAATAGAATTGGATTAATTCATGGTTCACTTGATAAGGATGAAAGGAACAAAATTTTAAATAATTTCTTAGATAGAAAGTTAGATATATTGGTTTCAACCACTGTTATTGAGGTTGGAATTGATTTTCCTAATGCTAACGTAATTGTTATTGAAAATGCTGATAAGTATGGTTTATCCCAACTACATCAGTTACGAGGTCGTGTCGGACGTGGTAGTAAACAATCTTACTGTATATTGATGTTTAAATCCTCACTAAGTGAAAATGCAAAAAAAAGAATTAACATTCTCAAAAGTTCAGATGACGGTTTTATAATCTCTGAGGAAGACATGAAATTACGTGGATATGGGGATTTGTTAGGATTTAAGCAAAGCGGAATTAAAAATTTTAGATTAGCTGATCCCATATTAAATGAAGATTTATTCTTACTTGCTGAGGCAGAAGTAAAAAAATTAGAGATGAAAGGTGATAATTTCAGTAAATATAATAAATTATTAAAATTATACGATCGAGCCTCAATAATTAACGAAATTTCTTAAATTTTTTTTGGATCTGAAGTACCGGCTGAAACAATAAATTTAGACGCTTCTTCAAAAGTCATATCTAAATAAATAACTTCATCTTTGGGAAACATTAATAAAAATCCACTTGTAGGATTTGGTGTTGTTGGAACAAATACATTAATAAGATTAGTATTTGTTTTTTTTGATATTTCACCATCGTTTTCTCTGGTCGCAAACCCTACTGCCCAACTACCTTTTCTCGGATACTCAACTAAGACTACGCTTTTCTTTGATCCTTTTTTTGGTGCTAATGTTTCCGTCATTTGGCCAATTGCTGAATAAATTGTTCTAAGAATTGGTATTCTTTTTAATATATCATTAAATATTTTAAGTATTTTTTTTCCAATAAATGAAAGAGATAAACTTCCAATTATTGTAATAAAAATTATAGCTAACAATATTTCCAAACCTGGTATTGCAAAAGGCAAATAACTATTTGGATTTAATTCGTTTGGTATTAATTTTGACGATATAGATATAAAAAATCTAGTTAAATATAATGTGATACCTATTGGAACAAGAACAACTATTCCTGCTATAAAATAGTTTCTAAGTCTTCCAAGGATTGAAATGCCTCTTCTCTTTAATTTTGCCATAAATTAACTGTAACTTGCATACAAAACAAATACGACTGCCAGTACAAATAGTACTATTAAAATTTTGTTATTAAGTATCATATAAATTATTATAAAAAAGGTGTAATATATTAAGTAAAAAAAGTGAATAGAAGAAATTTCATACATTTATTTGGTTGTAGTTGCTTATCTTTTGGCCTATCTGCATGTAGTAGTGCACCGATAACAGATCGAAAACAACTAAAATTAATTCCCGAATCTAACCTCAATGCAAAAGCTGCTCAATTATATGAAAAGGTAAAAGAGAAAGAAACTTTAAGTGATGATACCAAAACATTAAATCAAATTAAAGAAATTGGATCCAAAATTGAATATTCAATATCAGAATACTTTGACCGCAATAATATACCTGACCCAACTATAAATTTTGATTGGGAATATATACTTATTGATAAAAAAAAAGTTAAAAATGCTTGGTGTATGCCTGGAGGTAAAATAGCTGTTTATACAGGTCTATTAGATATAACTAAAAATGAAGATGGATTGGCAGCTGTAATGGGTCATGAAATTGCGCATGCAGTTGCAAAACATTCGGTAGAAAGAGCAAGTAGAGGTGTTTTGTTAAATACCGGTACGGCAATATTAGATATAGCAACTAAAGGAGCTGTTTCAAATATTAATAGAACAACCGGAATGAATGCTGTCGGTTTATTATCACAAATAGGAATTATGAATCCCTTCAATAGAAAACAAGAGAGTGAAGCTGATTATCTTGGTTTGATATTTGCATCACTATCTGGTTATGACATTAGGGAAACAATAAAAGTTTGGGAAAGAATGAAGGAAGCTAAAAAAGGGAAAGAACCACCAGAATTTATGTCTACTCACCCATCTTCAACAAATAGAATTAATAATATTACAAATTGGATAAACGAAATTATTATTAAATATCCACCTATTGCATAAGTGGTGAGCCGTGATGGACTCGAACCATCGACCCATTCCTTAAAAGGGAATTGCTCTACCAACTGAGCTAACGGCCCAAAAAGCGTTTTTTATATTGATTTTTTTTTATTAATCAATGTTAAAAATTTACAATTTATTGATGTACTTATCGTGAAATTCATCAAAAGTACCTTGTTTTATATTATCTCTAATGTTCCTCATTAAATCTTGATAAAAGTTGATGTTATTTAAGGTCAGAATCATTGAGGCCAACATTTCATTAGTGTTAAATAAATGATTTAAATAATTCTTAGAATATTTATTTAAATTGAACTTTGTGACATTTTTATCCAGAGGAGCATTATCATTTTTATATTTTGAATTTCTAATTTGAATTTGTCCATCCCATGTAAAAGCTAAACCAGTCCTCCCTGATCTCGTTGGCATTACACAGTCAAACATATCAACACCCCTCTTAACTGCTCCGAGTATATCAGATGGAGTACCAACACCCATTAAATATCTTGGTTTATCTTTAGGCATATGATCTTTTATTCCATCAAGAACTTCAAACATTTCATCTTGTGTTTCCCCAACTGCCAATCCTCCAAGCGCATACCCATTAAATCCAATGTCAATAAGGTTATTTAAGGATTTTATTCTTAGATCGTTAAATAATCCACCTTGCACTATTCCAAATAAACCTTTGTGATCATTTATTCCAAATGCATCTTTTGATCTTTTTGCCCACTCGGATGATAATTCCATTGATTTTTTAATTTTATCATAGTCTTTAGTATTTTTAGGGCATTCATCCATAACCATCACTATGTCTGAGTTCAAACCTTTTTGAATTCTTATACTTTCTTCAGGGCTTAAAACAAAAGTTTTACCATCAATATGTGATTGAAAAATTGCACCCTTATCTCTATCAATTTTATTTAATTTCGACAGAGACATTACTTGAAAACCACCTGAGTCCGTTAAAATTGGTAGATCACAATTCATGAATTCATGAAGTCCTCCAACACTTTCAATTCTTTCTACACCAGGTCTTATCATTAGATGGTACGTATTTGATAAGATGATCTCACTACCTGTTTTTTTTATATCATCTAAAAAAACACCTTTAACAGTTGCTTGTGTACCAACTGGCATAAATGCAGGAGTGTTTATATTGCCTCTATGGGTCTCTATAACTCCAACTCTTGCATAATTTTGAGTATGATGAACATTAAAATTGAAATCTTTTAATGACATTCATTATTTAATTATTGAGATTTAAAACTAATAATTTTATCTGGATTTGAAACTGCTCCGTTATCGCCATCACCTTTTGTAATCATATCAACGAATTCCATTCCTTCTATTACTTTTCCAAAAACAGTATATTGTCTATCCAGGAAAGGTGCTGGTTTAAAACAAATGAAAAATTGACTATTGGCACTATTAGGATCTGATGATCTTGCCATAGAAACGGTTCCTCTATCATGAGGAAGGTCATTAAATTCTTGATTTAAATCTGGCAAATCAGAACCACCAATACCCGCTCTTCTTAAATCAAAATCTTTTGAAGATGAATTTCCAAATTTTACATCACCTGTTTGTGCCATAAAACCATCAATTACTCTGTGAAAAACAACATTATCGTATTGTCCTGAATTTGCTAACTCTTGAATTCTTTTAACATGATTTGGGGCAACATCTGGATACATTTCAATTTTTACATCACCATCTTTTAATTTTAAAATCATTATATTCTCCTTTGCTATTAAATTTGTTGATAAAAAAATAAAAAAAATAATTAAAATATTTAAAAATTTATTCATAAACCTCTTTCAATGATTTAATTGTACTTTTAGTTGTAAATTTTTTTAAATCACCATTGTGTTGAGCGATTTCTTTAACAAATCTGGATGATATTATTTGATTTTCAACATCTGACATTAAAAAAATTGTCTCAACTTGATTATTAAGTTTTCTATTCATTCCAGCTAATTGGAATTCATACTCAAAATCTGAAACAGCCCTTAGGCCTCTTAAAATGATATTTGATTTATATTTTTTGCAAAGGTCTGTTGTCAAAGTATTAAATTTTATAACATCAACCTTATTCTTTTTAAATTTCAGATCTTTATAAAGAGCTCTTTTTACAATTTCTATTCTTTCTTCTAATGAAAATAGAAAGTTTTTCTGATTTCCATCTGAAATACCTACAATTACTTTATCTACTATCTTAAGTGATTTCTTAATGACATCTATATGGCCGAAAGTAATTGGATCAAAAGTTCCTGGATAGATAGCTATATTTTTCATTAGATGAGATTATCATCTAATTTAATAGCAGAAACTACTTTTTCATCACCAGTCAGTTTAATTATTCTAACACCTTGTGTATTACGACCAGCTATTCTTATTTCTTTAACAGCTGTTCTTATTACTCTACCTTTATTTGTTGAAATTAATATCTGATCTCCTTCAAAAACTGGAAAGGATGAAGAAACATTCCCGTTTCTTTGTGAATTGACAATACCAATAATTCCCTTTCCCCCTCTATTTGTAACTCTATAATCATAGTGAGATGTTCTCTTACCATAACCATTCTCTGTAATAGACAGAATGAACTTTTCTTTAGCTTTAATTTCTGATTTATGATCCTTAGTTTTTGCTTTCTTATTTGAGTCATGATCAATAATAGACAGAGATACAATAGTATCATTTTCTGCTAAATTGATACCTCTTATACCTTTAGATGATCTACCTTTGAAAACTCTAAGTTTTTTTGACTCAAACCTTATGCATTTTCCTAATTTAGTACTTAAAATTATATCCTGATCATCTCTACAAATTTTAACACCAATAATTTTATCATTACCGTCAAGTTTCATTGCAATTTTACCTGAAGCATTAATTGAGGTAAAATCTTCAAGATTATTCTTTCTAATTTTTCCTTCACTAGTTGCAAAAATGATATGCATATCTTTTGTATCAACATCGCTGTCTGGAAATGGCATAATTGAACTAATTGATTGATGATTTTTTAAAGGAAGAATATTAAATAAAGACTTCCCTTTTGATGCTGCTGATCCTTCTGGAATTTTCCAAGCTTTAACTTTATATGCTAATCCTTCTGTAGAGAAAAATAGAACAGAAGTGTGTGTATTTACTGATAATGTTTGCACTACAGAATCTTCATCTCTTGTCTTAATTCCAGTTTTGCCTTTACCACCTCTTTTCTGTTGTTTAACATTACTTAAGGCACCTCTTTTAATGTATCCTTGTAAAGTAATTGTAATTATTACAGACTCTTTTTGAATAGTTTCTTCAATATTATAGTTTAAAACAGCATCTATAATCTGCGTTCTTCTCGGAGATGAAAATTTCTCTTTAATTTGAGATAACTCATTACTAATTACTTTTAATAGTTCACTTTTAGAATTTATTATTTTTTTATACTTTGTAATCAATTCAGATAATTTTTTTATTTCTTCTTCAATTTCATTAATTCCAAGAGCTGTTAATTTTTGTAATCTAAGTTCTAATATTGATATAACCTGAGTTTCAGATAAGTTGTAAGATCCTTTATAATTTTTACTATCAACTAATTTAATTAATCTTGCAGATTTTGTTATTTTCCATTTAGTTTTTATAAGAGTATTTTTTGCTTCTTCTGGATTTTTTGAAGATCTAATAATTTTTATGACTTTATCAATATTTTCTACACTAACGGATAAACCAAGTAACACATGGACACGGTCCTCTGCTTTTTTTAAATCATATTTTGTTTTTTTAATAACTACATCTTCTCTAAATTTTAAAAAGTTCTCTAAAAAATCTTTTAATGAACATGTTTTAGGTTTGTTATCAACTATTGCTAATGAATTAAAACCGAATGAAGTTTCAATGGATGTATATTTATAAAGTTGTCTTTTTATTGTCTCAGGCTCAACACTTCTTCTAAGATCGATAGCAACTCTTATACCTTCTCTATTAGATTCATCTCTAATGTCACTTATACCCTCTATTTTTTTGTCTCTAACTAATTCTGCAATTTTTTCATTTAAATTAGATTTATTTACTTGATAAGGTATTGAGGTAATTACCAATCTATCTTTACCATTTTTAAGATTTTCAACGTTTATTTCACCTCTAATTTTAAAAGAGCCTCTGCCTGTTTTGTATCCTTCTCGAATAATATCTTTACCAATAATCACTCCTCCTGTTGGAAAATCAGGGCCGGGTATATGCTTCATTAACTCTTTAACTTTAATATCTTTATTTTTTATAAGCGCTAAAGTTCCATCAATAATTTCACCAAGATTATGTGGTGGTATACTAGTAGCCATACCAACAGCGATACCTCCGGCTCCATTTACTAAAAGATTAGGATATTGAGCTGGCAATACTGTAGGCTCTTGCTCAGTTTCATCGTAATTACTTTTAAATGAGACAGTATTTTTTTCTATATCATCAATTAAAAACTGAGAAATTTTTGCAAGTTTAGTTTCTGTATATCTCATTGCTGCAGGAGGATCTCCATCTATTGAACCAAAATTGCCCTGACCATCAATTAAAGGAACACTCATTGAAAAATCTTGAACCATTCTAACCAAGGCATCGTACACAGCTTGATCACCATGCGGATGATATTTACCAATTACATCTCCAACAATTCTTGCAGATTTTCTAAATTGTTTTGTCCAATCGAAACCACCTTTGTGCATTGCATATAAAATTCTTCTGTGAACAGGTTTAAGTCCGTCTCTTATGTCGGGTAATGCCCTACTAATTATTACGCTCATGGCGTAAGATAAATATGATGAACTCATTTCATCATACATCGAAATTGGTTTAATATTTAAATCTTTAGTTACTTCGTTTTTTTGCATTTATTTAGAAAGGGATATCGTCGTCTAACTCGTTTTGAGCCATAGAACTATCATCAAAACTTTGCTTGTTGTCTTGAGATGGAATTGAATTTTGATTTCCTCCACCTAACATTGTTAATGATGAATTGTAGCCTTGAATTAAAATTTCAGTAGAATATTTATCCTGTCCTGATTGTTCATCTTTCCATTTTCTAGTAGTCAGTTGTCCTTCAACGTATACTTGTGCTCCTTTTTTTAAATATTGTTGAACTACATTTACTAGTCCTTCATTGAAAACAACTACTCTATGCCATTCAGTTTTTTCTTTTTTTTCACCGGTATTTTTATCTTTCCATGATTGACTAGTAGCTAGGCTTAATCTTGCTACACTTTTACCGTTAACCATTTGTTTAATTTCTGGATCTGCGCCTAATCGACCGATTAAAAGTACTTTATTTAAGCTTCCTGCCATAATATTTATATATTTGAAATGTTATTTATAACATTAATAGGCTTGAATATTAATTTTATTAATCTAAAGCAACTAAAATTATGCTTAAAAAGATACTTATTAAGGGCGCAAAAGAGCACAATTTAAAGAATATTTCACTAGAGATTCCTAAAGACAAATTTGTTGTGATAACGGGTCTATCTGGATCGGGAAAATCATCATTAGCATTTGATACTGTCTATGCAGAAGGTCAAAGACGATATGTTGAAAGTTTATCTGCATACGCAAGACAGTTTTTAGACAAAATGAAAAAACCAAATGTAGATTTAATCGAAGGTTTGAGTCCAGCAATTTCAATAGAACAAAAAAATACTTCTAAAAATCCAAGATCAACAGTTGCAACTGTAACTGAAATATACGATTACATGAGAGTACTTTATGCAAGAGCTGGCATACCCTACTCTCCATTTACTGGTAAACCAATTACTTCACAAACTATTAGTCAAATTGTTGATAAAATTAAAGAATTACCAAAAAAATCTACAATATATTTATATGCTCCAGTAGTGCGAGGACGTAAGGGTGAATACAAAAAAGATATATTAGGATACAAAAAAAGAGGATTTAGAAAAATAAAAGTTGATGACCAATTGTATGATATTGAAAATGTTCCAGAATTAAATAAAAAACTTAAACACGATATTTCAATCTTAGTTGATAGAATTGTAATAAATTCATCTTTAGGAAACAGATTAGCCGAAAGTGTTGAAACAGCTGTTAATTTAGCAAATGGACTACTTTTTGTTGAATATGAAAATGAAACACTTCCAAAAAAATACAGAAAAATTGAAAAATTAATTTTCTCAACCAAATTTGCTTGTCCTGAAAGTGGTTTTACTATTGAAGAGATTGAACCAAGACTTTTCTCATTCAACAGTCCGTATGGAGCTTGTGAAGAATGTGAAGGTATTGGGATGAAATTAAATGTTGATCCAAATTTAGTTGTTCCGAATGAAAAAAAATCTATCGCAGATGGTGCTATCGAACCTTGGGCAAAATCTACATCAATGTATTACGCTCAAACATTGGCATCTTTATCTAAACATTATAGTTTTTCATTAGATGATAAATGGTCAAAACTACCAAAAAAAATTAAGGATGTAATTTTGTATGGATCTGATGATGAAGAAATTAAATTTACTTATGACGATGGCTATGAGAAGTATTCGCATAAAAAAACCTTTGAAGGTGTTGTCAATAATCTAGAAAGAAGATATTTAGAAACAGACAGCGATTGGAAAAGAGAAGAAATTGCTCAATATCAATCTGATACAAAATGTGAAAGATGCAATGGTTATCGATTAAAAGATGAAGCTCTGTGTGTTAAAATAAATGAATTAAATATTAGCCAAGTTACAGAAAAATCAATTTTTGATGCTAAGGAGTGGTTTAAATCTTTAGAAGTTAAATTAGACAAAAGACAAATTAAAATTGCTCAACATATATTAAAGGAAATTAATGAACGTTTAGATTTTCTTTTAAATGTTGGTCTTGACTATTTAACTTTATCTAGAGAGTCTGGAACATTATCTGGTGGTGAGGCACAAAGGATTAGACTAGCTTCACAAATAGGATCAGGTTTAACTGGAGTTCTATACGTTTTAGATGAACCATCAATTGGTTTACATCAAAAAGATAATGTTAAGCTTATAGATGCATTAAAAAGATTAAGAGATTTAGGTAATACTGTTATTGTTGTTGAGCACGATACAGAAACAATGGAGAATGCAGATCATATAATAGATTTAGGACCTGAAGCTGGAAATAAAGGTGGAGAAATTGTTGCTGAAGGTACATATGAGCAAATTTTAAAAAATGACAAAAGTATTACTGGAAGATATTTATCAAATAAGAGTTTCATACCTATTCCAAAAAATAGAAGACTTGCAAAAAATGGTAGATTTTTAGAAATCAATGGTGCATCAGGAAATAATTTAAATAACGTAAATTTAAAAATACCTTTGGGTAGTTTCACTTGTGTTACAGGTGTGTCTGGAAGTGGTAAATCTACTTTGATACTTCAAACTTTATACAATGCATTAAATCTTACTTTGAATAATAATAAGTCTAGAAAAATTCCTCAGCCATTCAGAGGTTTTAAAGGAATAGAATTAATTGATAAAGTAATAGATATTGATCAATCACCCATTGGTAGAACTCCTAGATCAAATCCTGCTACATATACTGGAGCTTTTGGTCCTATAAGAGACTGGTTTACCAATTTACCTGAAGCAAAAAGTAGAGGCTATAAACCTGGAAGATTTTCTTTCAATGTAAAGGGTGGAAGATGTGAAGCATGTGAAGGAGATGGTGTAATTACTTACGAAATGCACTTTCTTCCTGATGTTTACATAACATGCGATGAATGCAAAGGCACTAGATACAACAGAGAAACATTAGAGATTAAATTCAAAGATAAGAGTATTGCAGATGTTTTAAATATGACTGTTGATGAAGGATGTGAGTATTTTGAAAATATTTCAAACATCAAAACTAAACTTCTAACGTTAAAGAAAGTTGGTCTTGGATACATAAAAATTGGTCAGCAAGCTACAACTCTATCAGGTGGAGAGGCTCAGCGTATAAAGCTTGCTAAAGAATTATCTAAAAGGTCTACAGGAAGAACAATGTATATATTAGATGAACCAACTACTGGATTGCATCAACATGATATAAAAAAACTTTTGGAAATTTTACACACATTTGTTGCAACGGGTAATTCAGTTGTAGTTATTGAGCATAATTTAGATGTTATTAAAACTGCCGATTATATTGTAGATATGGGACCCGAGGGCGGTGTTAAAGGTGGAAATATTATTGCTGAAGGCAAACCCGAGGAAGTTGCAAAAGTGAAAGATAGCTATACAGGTAAATTTTTAAAGCCTTTATTAGATACAAAATTTAAAAAAACCGCTTAATCTTTATAGAAAAATAATATAAAATCATTCTATAGATGACTTCGATATTACAATCATTATCAAAGACTGTTCATTTATCATTGGCTATTGCAATATTACTATTCATTGGTCTTTACATAGGTAATGGTGGATTTGATTTTGATGTTTTATTTTGGAGCTGGTTATTAAGATACGTTCATGTAACTGTAAGTATTATGTGGATTGGTTTACTGTGGTATTTCAATTTTGTTCAAATTCCTAACATGGCTAAAATTCCAGATGAACAAAAACCAGCAATAGGCAAAGTTATAGCTCCTGCAGCATTATTTTGGTTTAGATGGGCAGCGCTATTTACAATCGTATCAGGGTTATTATTAGCCTATTTTAATGGATACGTTCATCAAGCGATGACATTAGGAATTGGATCAGGTGGAGGAAAAAATACTGCAATAGGAATTGGAATGTGGTTAGGATTAATTATGGCATTCAATGTTTGGTTTGTTATATGGCCAAATCAAAAAAGAGCTTTAGGTATGGTAGAGTGTGAACCTGAAGTTAAAGCTAAATCGGCAAAGACTGCAATGCTGTTTTCTAGAACAAACACACTTTTATCATTACCAATGTTATTAACAATGGTAGCGGCACAAAATCTTTATTAATTATTCTTTTTCTTCCTTAACAATTGTTCTTTGGCTAACTTTTAAAGAGACTAGTACTGGGTTTGCAATATAAATTGATGAGTAAGTTCCAAAAATTACTCCTAATATCATTGCTAATGAAAATCCTTTTAATATTTCTCCACCAAAAATAAATATAGATAAAAGTGCCAACAATGTAGTAACTGAAGTTATTATTGTTCGTGATAAAGTTTCATTTATTGAGATATTTGTTAGTTCAAATATTTTAACATCTGCATATTTACGCAAATTTTCTCTAACTCTATCAAATATTACAACTGTATCATTCATTGAATATCCAACTATTGTTAAAACAGCTGCAACAATAGAAAGATTGATTTCTAATGAAAAGACAGAAAATACTCCTAATGTAATTATAACGTCATGAAATAAAGCTAAAATAGCTCCAAGACTAAATTGCCACTCAAATCTGATCCATATATATAAAAGCATAGCTGCCAAAGATAAAGCTATTGCTATTACACCTGATCTCAAAAGTTCTGCACTAACTTTTGGTCCAACATTTTCAACTCTTCTAAAATCAACCGTACCTATCGAATTTGATAACTTAGTTTTTATCTCTTCTATAAATTGTGGGTCATTTGAATTTTGTTTTTCAAATTTAACTACAAAATCTGTTTCATTACCAAAATTTTTCACTGAAACATCACCAAGATTCATTTGATTAAAACTATCTCTTATTTTTGTGATATTAGCAGAAGATTTGTCAGTTCTTAGCTCTATTAAAGTACCCCCTTTAAAATCAACACCAAAATTCAATCCTTTAAAAATTAAGAAAACCAAGGAAGCAATAATTAATATACCTGAAAGTATATTAAAACTTTTATAAAACTTATTAAAATAGATTGTTTTCATTATATAAGTTTTTCCTTGTGTTTATTTTTGATGACATAGTAAGCAGTAATCAGACGAGCAATGAAATATACTGAAAATAATGTTGTAAGTATTCCAACTCCAAGCGTTATAGAAAATCCTTTAATTGGACCTGATCCCATAAAAAATAGGATTACTGCAGCGATTAAAGTTGTAATATTGGCATCTAAAATTGTTGTTCGTGATTTTGTATACCCAGAATCAAAAGCTACAATTGAATTATTTTCATTTTTTAATTCTTCTTTAATTCTCTCAAAAATTAAAACATTTGCATCAACAGCCATACCTACTGTTAAAATAATACCTGCAATTCCAGGGAGTGTAAGAGTTGCTTCAAATAATGTTAGAATACCTACTAATAAAAATAAATTAGAAATTAAGGCTAAGTTAGCTATTAAGCCAAAAAATCTATATTTATAAAACATAAAGGCAACGACTAAGATAAATCCTATTATCAATGACATAATTCCTGCATTAATTGAGTCTTTTCCAAGGTCAGGACCTACAGTTCTTTCTTCGATAATATTAAGTGGAGCCGGCAAAGCACCAGATCTTAATAGTAAAGCCAAATCTGTTGCTGATTGAAAGGTGAAATTACCAGATATCTGTCCATTTCCTCCAATAATTGGTTCTCTGACTTCAGGAGCACTAATAATTTTTCCATCCAAAACAATTGCTAACCTTTTTCCAACACCATTTGAAGTCGCTTTACCAAACTTTTTTGCTCCTACCCTATCTAAACTAAATGAAACAACTGTCTCATTAGTTTGATTATTCATAGTTGGCTTGGCATCCATAAGATTATCACCACTTAAAACAATTCGTTTACTAACAATGGCTTCACTAGAGCCATCCTCAAAAAAAAGTTTTTCTGTTCCAAATGATTCTTCGGTACTACTGGATATAAATTGGAATGTTAAGTTTGCTGTTTTACCTAATAAAGATTTAATTCTACCAGGATCGTCTAATCCTGGCAACTCAACAAGAATTCTATCATTACCTCTTTTTAAAATATTTGGCTCATTAGTTCCCACTTCATCAACTCTTCTTCTTACAATTTCAATTGCTTGATCTAATGAGGAATTTTTTAACAATACTAATCCATAGTCAGAAAATTCTAACTTGAATGAGGTATCCATGTTTTCAAAGTTAAATTGATGGGATTTATATTGTTGAAAATAAGGATTTATCTCACTTTTATCATCATCTAAAAGAGATTTAACATCCTCAATCTTAGAATTTTCAACATCGAATATAATTGACTTATCCTCAATTACAAAATTTCTAACCTTAATATCTTTATCTTTGAAAAATTTTTTAAACTCTAATACTTTACTTTGCAATCTTTGAGTAATGACTGGTTCGTTATCTATCTCTAACAATAAATAAGAGCCACCTTGTAAATCTAATCCTAATTTTATATTTTTTGAGAAAAATTCATCATCAACTTTTGTAAAGTTGGAAATAGTAAAATATGAAATAACAAGTGTAAAAATTAAAACACTAAAAACTCTTAATTTAGAAAAATATAACACTTTAGGAAGTTATTATTTTTTTGGTTCAGCTTTAGTAACTAGTCCTTGTATTCCTGTAGCTCGAACAATTTCAACTTTAACATTTTCAGCTATCATAACTTCTACTTTTTCATTATCGATAACTCGTTCAACAGTGCCAACGATACCACCAGAAGTAATAACTTTATCTCCACGCTTTAAAGCTTCAACCATAGCCTTATGTTCTTTAACTTTCTTTTGCTGGGGTCTAATTAAGAAAAAGTAAAATATTACGAATATTAAAATTAGGGGTATAAATTGTCCAATTCCTGCGTCCATGTTAAGTCCTTAAAAAGTTAACGATTATTTATACTATATACTTTTAGAAGACAACTCTTAATTGATACCTATTTTCTCCATATTGTTCATATATGGTCTTAGTTTTTCAGGAATAGTTATTGAACCATCCTCAGTTTGATAATTTTCTAATATCGCAATTAAAGTTCTACCAACGGCAAGTCCGCTCCCATTTAAAGTACCAACAAATTCATTTTCGTTATTATTATTTTTATATCTAGCTTTCATTCTTTTAGCTTGAAATGTTCCACATGAAGAACAGCTTGATATTTCTCTATATTTATTTTCAGATGGAAGCCAAACCTCTATGTCATAAGTTTTTTCTGCACTAAAACCCATATCACCAGTGCTTAAAATAATTTTTCTGTAAGGTAATTGTAAATCATCTAAAATTTTAGTTGCACAATTAGTCATTCTCTCTAGTTCTTCAATGCATTTATTATTTTCTACAATACTGACTAATTCAACTTTATAAAATTGATGTTGTCTAATCATGCCCTTTGTATCTTTACCATAACTTCCAGCTTCTTTTCTAAAACAAGGTGTTGATGCAACTAATCTCATTGGCAAAGATTTTAGATTTAATATCTGATTTTTAACCATATTAGTTAAGATAACTTCAGCAGTAGGGATTAAAAACTTTCTATCATTTTTATCATCAAACTTAATTTCGAATTGATCATTTTCAAATTTGGGCAATTGGCCAGTTCCAAACATAGTATTGTCTGTAGCCATTAAAGGTGGAGAGATTTCAGTGTAGCCATTATTATTGACATGTGTATCAATCATAAAATTAGAAATTGCTCTTTCTAATGATGCTAATTTGTCTTTAACAAAAACAAATCTTGATCCAGTTGTTTTTGTTGCTAAATCAAAATCTAACATTTTCAGTTTTTCACCAATTTCATAATGAGATTTTGGTTTAAAACTCATTTCTTTAATTTCACCAGATTTTACAACCTCTTTATTGCTGTTTTCATCCTTACCTACGGGAACATCATTCAATGGTAAATTAGGAATATTACTTAATATCTGATCAAGTTGGTCTTTAACATTTTTTTGATTTTTACTTAAATCATCTATTTTATTTGAAATTTCTTTTGACTTTTGAAAAAGGGTTTCATCTTTAGATTTAGAAATAGATTTTTTTTCCATTTCTAATTTTTCTTTTTCTTGAATTAATTTTCTATTTTCTTCATCAAGATATAATATTTGGTCAAAGTCTACATCAACGTTTCGATTTTTAATTGTATTTTTAAAATTATCGATATCTTTTCTAATATCCTTAATATTGTGCATTTCTCTCTTGAGCTTTCTTTTCGATAATATTTACAGAAAAAATTGATAATTCATATAAAATTAACAAAGGTATTGCTAAACCTATTTGTGTAATTGGATCTGGTGGAGTTAATATTGCAGCAGCAGCAAATATTATTACAACAAAATATTTTCTTCTCTCTCTTAAATAAGTTGAATTTACAACTCCTATTCTTGCAAGCAAACTTAATACAACTGGTAGCTGAAAACTTAATCCAAATGCAAAAATTAACTTCATCACAAGAGATAAGTATTCATTTACTTTAGCTTCTAATTGAATCGGTAAGCTAGTTCCAAGACCCGCACTTTCAAATGATAAAAAGAATTTAAATGCTAGTGGCATAATTAGATAATAAACAAGCATACCTCCTAGTAAAAAAAGTATTGGTGTAATTACTAAGTAAGGCATAATTGCTTTCTTTTCATGTGTGTATAATCCTGGTGCAATAAATTTCCAAATTTGAATAAGGATATATGGACTAGTTACAAAGAAAGCAGCAAAAAAAGAAACTTTAAGATATGTTAAAAATGTTTCTTGAAGAGCAGTAAAGATTAATCTTCTATCAACATTATCATCCTTTACAGCATTAGCGTAAGGCTCAACTAAAAATCCATATATGTATTCAGAAAAATAGTAACAAACCACAAATAATACTGCTAAGAAGATAAATGAATTTATTAGTCTTTGTCTTAATTCAGTAAGATGACTTATAAAACCTGTTTCTTTTTTTTTAGCTGTCATCTTTAGGTTTATCCTCTTTCATAATTTCAGTATTTTTTTTTAATTCTTCTTTAATTGAAACATCAGTTATTTCTGTAACTTGATTTTGAACATCTGAAAAATATCTTTTGGCTGAACCTATCCATGATCCAACTTTTTTTAACATTACAGGAAAGTCTTTTGGTCCTACAACTATTATTGCAATAGATACTATTATTAATATTTCAAACCAGCCGATCTGTGGCATTGATTACTCTTTTTTGTCTGAGTCTTGATTTTCAGATATATTTTTTGGTTGGCTATCTTCTGTAGCATCTGTAGCCATACCTTTTTTAAAACTTTTAATTCCTTTAGCAACATCACCCATTAGACTAGAGATTTTACCTCTACCAAAAAGTAATACTACTAAAATTACTACAATTGCAATTTGCCAAAATCCTATACTCATAATTACTTATAACCTTATAATTTTAGTTTTAAAACTATTTTTTTATTTATCGTTATCAGTATTAAGAGTGCTATTAAGCATCTCATCTATATCAGAGTATATATTTTCCTTTTTATCCTCTTGTTTTTCTTTATAGAATTTGCCTGTTCCAAATATAGATGCATCTACACTAGATGTATCAATAAGACCTGCAGTTCCTAATTCATCAACGGTTGGAAGGTCTGACAATTTTTGGAGATTGAAATGACTTAAAAAGTCATCTGTTGTTCCATATTGAATAGGTTTACCAGGGGCATCTTTTCGACCTTGAGGTCTAACCCAGTTCAATTCCATCAAAATCTCAAGTGTATTATTTCCAAACGCAACTCCACGAATTTCTTCTATTTCAGCTCTAGTGACTGGTTGATGATAAACAATAATTGCAAGTGTTTCTATCGCGGCCTTTGATAATTTTTTTTCAACAGTTTTTTGTTGAGACATTAATGAGGATAAATTTGGTGAAGTTCTAAAAGACCACTTATTGGAAATACAGACTAAATTTATTCCACGATCAGAATAAAAATTCTGAAGTTTTAGTAAAGATTTTTCAACATCTGTCTTTTTTGAAATTTTATTTTCGATAGTTTCAATATTTAAAGGCTCTGCTGCTGCAAAAACAATAGCTTCTATTTCTTTATCAACATCACTTAATTTAGATGGAAATGATACAACATTATTTTTTTTTAATTTATTCATTAGATTTTTTTAATATATATATCCTCAAATAAATTATCTTGTTTAATAGATATATTGCCTTCTTTTGCAAGCTCTAAAGATCCAGCAAAAATTCCTGCATTACCTGTCTTACTTAAAGTTTTAGAATTTCTAAAATTTTTTGGTATTAGATCAGTCATATTTTTCCAATCATTTAAATTATTGTAAAACTCTTTTATAACTTTAATACCTTCTTCAGTAGTAAATACTGGGAGTTTCGGAATATTCATTCTCTGAAAATCTTTTGTCATTACGATATTTGAATACGTTTTTAATAATTCAAACAATGTTAATGAATATTGAGAATTATAAATTGATCTCATTCCACTTTTTGAACCTCTCATAAAAATATCTTTGCCTAATCTTTTTCTGCTCAACATCTGAGAAGACAATAATCTTATTAATTCTAGTTTTTTAAGTTGGAGCTTTAATTTTTCTGCCACTTCAAGTGCTTTAAATTCCTCTTCTTCTGTTTCTGGTAATAGTAGTTTAGATTTAAGATAAGTTAACCAAGTAGCCATAAGCAAATATTCTGAGGCTAATTCTAAATTTAAATTTTCAGTTTTTGTTATAAAATCATGAAATTGATCTGCTAATTTGGTGATTGATATATTTTCCAAATCAACTTTTTGTGATTTTGCTAAATCTAAAAGTATTTCTAATGATCCAGAGTAATTACTAAGATCAACATTAAATTCTAAAGAATCACTCATGGATTTAAATTTAACTTATTATTTGAATTAATTTAGAAGTTTTTTTTACAATAAAATCATCGATATAAGGTGAATTTTGACCTACCACATTCATTTCTCTCATTTTTCCATTGCAATGAAGCACCAAATTACAACCTGCACGAAAAGATTTAATAACGTTATTTTTTAAATTACCTTTAAGAGCACCCATAGAAATATCATCTGACATTAATATTCCCTTGAATGATATTTCTGTTCTAATCATTTTTATGATTTTTTTAGAATGTGAAACGTTATTTATCGGATCAAGTTTCTTAAACAACAAATGACCGGTCATACCTAAAACAGATTTTTTTTTGGTAAATGGAAAAAAATCATATTTTTTAAGATACTTTAGATCTTTGTCTATAACTGGTAATTTATAATGACTATCAACTTTAGCTAAACCATGACCTGGAAGATGTTTAATTACTGTGCCAACCCTATTTTCGTGAAATTTTTCGATAGATATATCGCTAATTTTAGACAGAGTTTTTTTATCATTTGAATAGGATCGATCACCTATAATTTTATGAGACTTATTTCGTCTTAAATCCAATACGGGAACTGTATTAATATTAATACCAATAAGTCTTAACAAATAGGATATTTGCTTAACATAAACATTGAAATAAATATCAAATTTTTTTCTATCTTTTGAATATAAATCACCAAAATATTTTGCACTAAAAATGGAATTATCTATGAATTTTCTTAATCTACTTACTCTTCCACCTTCTTCATCAATTAGAATTGGATAATTAGAGTTTTTAAATATTTTTTTAATCGAACCAGTTAATTTTTGAACTTGATTGATTGATTTTATATTTCTTGAAAAAAGGATTATTCCCCATGGCTTATATTTTTTTAAAAAACTTACTTCACTTTTTTTTAAATTATGTCCACTAATGCCACATATAAAAGCTCTAGTTTTTTTAATCATTATATAACAATTCCCAAAAAGAATATTTTTTTGTGTTTTTATTTTTGTATTCTACATATTCAATAATGTTGTCCGTGTCATTTTTAAGAATAAATAGATTATTTTCGTTAGATGATATTTTTTCATCAATACTTGAAACTGCTCTATATGATTTCTTGTAATTATCGTCTGAAAAATAATATCTTAGAGTAAAAAATAGAAAGAAAAATATAATTATTAAATAAAATAGATATTTGAGCTCTTTTAGCATTACATTTTTTCAGGTGTATCAACACCTAAAATATCCATTCCAGTTTTAATTGTTTTTGCAATAGATTTTAAAAATATTAGTTTTTCTATATTTATTGTTTTATCATCATTGATAAATCTTTTTTCAACATCGTCTTTTCCCATATTCCAATATGAATGAAACTGTGATGATAACTCATATAAATATACTGGGATCCTATGAGGTTCTAGTTTTTTAGTGGAAACTTCTACACATTTGGGCCATTCAGAAATTTTTTTAAAAATTTCAATTTCTTCATTATTAAATTGCATATTGTTATTTTCATTATCAATCTTGTCATCAATATTTTTGTTTATATTTCTAAAAACCGATGAAATTCTAGCATAACAATATTGAACATAATAAAGCGGATTGTCTTTGGATTTTTCTTTTACTTTTGTAAAATCAAAATCTAATTCAGCATCATTGCTTCTACTGAGCATAATAAATCTTGTTGCATCTTTTCCTACTTCAGAAATTAAATCTTCAACAGTAATGTAATCACCTTTTCTTTTGGACATTTTAAAAGGTTTGCCATCTTTTATTAACTTAACAAGTTGGCTTACTTTACAAATTAATTTATTTTTTTCTCCAGATAATGCTTCAACAACAGATGTAATTCTTTTTATATAACCCGCATGATCAG
The DNA here is from genome assembly GCA_902533775.1 of uncultured Pelagibacteraceae bacterium. Classification (GTDB taxonomy): domain Bacteria; phylum Pseudomonadota; class Alphaproteobacteria; order Pelagibacterales; family Pelagibacteraceae; genus Pelagibacter. Next base: position 24,700 of record CACANA010000002.1, on the reverse strand, counting down.
CTCCTAAAATATTTATTAATTTATCAAATTTTCTGTTTAGTTTTGTATTATGATACGCAACATCTCCAGCAAAATAAGTCCATGTGTTGTCAGATTTTTGTAATGCCCTATCTTTATCATCCCCAAAATCTGTTGATCTAAAAAGTAATTGATCTCTTTCTACCCAATTAGTTGTGTCTTCTCCTTCGGGAGCTTTGATTTTTCCTATATATACAAATTTATCTTTTTTAAGTTTCTCAATAACCTTATCAACCTCTTTATTTTCAACTATTTCAGTCTCACTCGCAAAATTATCATGAATAATTCCCAAATTATTTAAATTAGTCTTAATGAGTTTAAGTGACTCTGTAATTGCTAGTTTAGTAAGTGTTAACTTAATTTTTTCATAATCATCAAATTGTAAATCTTTATTATTATCTATAATATGTTGGGCTATATCCTTGATGTATTCTCCTGGATATAAATCATCCTCATTTAGTGGAAAGGTTTGATTATCTAATTTTTCTTTTATTCTCAAATATACAGATCTAGTAAAATGTAAAATTTGATTACCATGATCATTTACGTAATATTCTTTTACAACTTCTTGATTGTTAAATTTTAACAAATTAGAGATAACATCCCCCAAAATAGCACCTCTACAATGACCAACATGTAATGGTCCAGTGGGATTTGCGGAGACGAATTCAATAAGATGTTTCTTTTTAGAGCCATTAAGTGCTGCACCGAAATTACTAAGATTATTTATATTTAAGAGAAATGAATTCCAAAACTCTTTTTTTAAAATAATATTTATAAATCCAGGCTTTGCTATTTCTATCTTCTCAATATTATTATCGTCTTTAAAAATAATATCTTTTAATTTTTCAGCAATTTTAATTGGTGATTCATTATTTGTTTTAGACAAAACCATTGCAACATTAGTTGACAGATCGCACTTAAATTTTTTAGGAGGTATGTCTACGTTTATACCAGATAAACTTTCAGGTAATAAAATTAGCTTTTCTTCACTTGCTAATTTAATTTTATCTAAAATTTTATTTAAGTATTCCTCAAATATATTCATTTTGATGCTCTATATAATTGTATGGCGTACCTATCAGTCATACCAGAAATATAATCAGATATAGCTCTTTCTTTGTTAGTTTTTAAATATTTAGTTTTAATGTACTTTTTTGGATTTTTGTTAATTACATTAAAAAGTTTTTTAATTATCTTTTTTCCTTCGTTATTTTTTTTTAGTACATCTTTATTATTGTACATAGTTATTCTAAGGAAATCTCTAATCTCATTTATAGTTATTTTTAATTTGTTGGAAAAATCAACAATTTGATTCTTTTTATTTGATACATCTTTTTTTGTAGATATTTTATTCACTAAAATGTTTCTTGTAGTTGTTTTTATTAAGTCTTGAACCATTAAATTTATAGAGTCTCTTATAGTTTGATATACAAGAATATCATTATTTTCACTCTTTAATTTATTTTTATATGAATTTAAAATTTCATCAAAAAAAGAGATTTGTTTAAGATCGTTTAACTTAAACAATTTAGCTTTTATTCCATCTTGAATATCATGGTTATTGTATGCAACGTCATCGGATATAGATGCAATTTGAGCCTCCAGTGAGGAGTTTTTTGAAAAATTAATTTTATTTTTTAAATTTTTCAAACCAATTAAATTATTTATTTTGACTAGCTTTGTTACCGGACCATTATGTTTAATAAGTCCATCTAATGTTTCTAATGTTAAATTAAGACCTTCAAATTTAAAATATTTATTTTCAATGAACATTACTATCCTAAGTGTTTGAAGGTTGTGGTCAAATCCCCCATATTCATGCATACATTCATTTAGAGACTCTTCTCCCGCATGACCAAAAGGGGTATGACCTAAATCATGAGCTAAACTTAATGTTTCAGCTAAATCATCATTTAAACCTAAGTATTTAGCAATTGTTCTAGCAATTTGTGAAACTTCAATGGAATGCGTGATTCTGGTTCTATAATGATCTCCTTCAGTATTCACAAATACCTGAGTTTTGTGCTTCAATCTTCTAAAAGAGGTAGAATGAATTATTCTATCTCTATCTCTTTGAAAAGGTGATCTGAAAGGATTGCTCGCTTCTTTGAACAGTCTACCTTTTGAAGCAAATGTTCCTAATTTTGAGTAATTTTTCATTCTTTAAAAATGGCAAAATATTATTATATTGTTTTTATCAATGTTTAATTATGATTAAAGAAATTAAATTTACAGATAATGCTATAAAGCAGATAAACCATCTTCTATCATCAAAAGATAAAGGGTCATTTTTTAGAATCGCCATTAAAGGTGGTGGATGCTCTGGATTTCAATATGATTTCTCTTTTGATAACTCTGCTAATGATGATGATCTACAACAAGATAATATCCTTATCGACAAAACATCGGCAGATTTACTAAAAGGATCTGAAGTTGATTTTGTAAAAGAATTAATCGGAGATTCTTTTAAAATAAACAACCCGCAAAGCAAATCTTCTTGTGGTTGTGGCGTATCTTTCTCGCTTTAATGATAATTAGTTCCTGGAATGTTAACTCTGTAAGAGCAAGAATTGAAAATATTAAAGAGTATCTAAAAAAATATTCACCAGATATTTTAATGATGCAAGAGATCAAAGCTCAAGATGAAAACTATCCTTACGAAGACTTTGAAAAATCAAATTACCAAAATTATGTATTTGGTCAAAAATCATATAATGGGGTTGCAATAATTTCTAAAAAAAAATTAGACAAAATTGAAAAAGATATTTTTAAAGATAAAAATAAACAATCAAGAATTATTACAGCAGATCTAAAACATAAATCAAAAACAATTAAATTAATAAATATATACACACCTAATGGAAATCCAGTTGATACAGAAAAGTATACTTACAAATTATATTGGCTAGAAAGTTTAATTAAAAAATTAAAAGCTTATTTAAAAAAAAAAGAGAATATAATTATTGGTGGTGATTTTAATATAATTCCTTCAGCTGAAGATGTTCATAATCCTAAAGGATATGAAAATGATGCATTGTTTAGACTAGAGATAAGAAAAAAATTAAGGGAATTATTAAGTTTAGGTTTTCATGATGCATATAGATATATTCATCCTGACAAAGAGGGATATACGTTTTGGGATTATACAAGCGGTGCATGGCAAAAAAATAATGGCATGAGAATTGATCATTTCTTAGTTTCAAACTCAATTATAAATCTTGTGAAAGATGTAAAAATTAATAAATTTCCTCGTGGCAGACAAAAACCTTCGGATCACACACCAATTGAAATTGAATTAACTTAAAGATTTTATTTTATTTACAAGTTCCTCATTAATATTTCTAGGTCCAGTATCTAATCTGTTTTTGTGACGTCTTTCACCTGGTAATCTAACCTCTCCCATTGATTTCATTTTCTCAAAGAATTTATTTGAATGACTATCCCAATCAGAGTTTGTTAATTTGTCAGGAGATATAGCTAAAATAAACTCCCCACCACTTGGTGGCCCACCATCATCTGTATCCTTCTCAGCCGTCTCATAACTAAAATTATCTCCAACTAAAGCTCCGGCAAGTAATTCAACCATCATTGCTATTCCTGAGCCTTTATAGCCGCCAAATGGCAACAAAACTCCACCATCTGCTATTTCACCAGGATCTGTTGTTTCTTTTCCATCTTTAGTTAAACCGGTTCCAATTGGAACCTTGTGCCCTTCTCTTTTTGCAACTTGAACTTCTCCCATTGCCATTGATGCAGTAGCCATATCATAAACTACAGGTGGTTTATTTTTTCTTGGCCAAGCAAATGAAATTGGGTTTGTTCCAAATAAAGGTTTAATTGCTCCTGCTGGTGCAACTGCTGGCTTGTATGATGTACATGCAAAAGCAACAAGCCCTTGCTCTGCTATTGCTTCTGTCTCAGGCCACATAGCAGCCATATGATGAGAATTAGTAATTGCTAAAACAGCTACCCCATTTTCTTTTGCAGCTTTTACGAGTTCTGGTATTCCATATTTTAAAACAATTGGGGCAAGACTATTTTTCCCATCTGCTTTAACAACACTAGCAGTTAATTTTGAAATCACTGGTCTAGCTTTGCCATTAATTTTTCCACTTTTTAAACCAGAAATATAAGCGGGTAATCTAAATAGACCATGAGATAATGATCCATCTCTTTCAGCATTTTTGATTAAAGTAGATAAGGTATCTGCTGTTTCTTCATCACATCCATTAGCTATTAACGTTTTTTTAGCTAAATGGAAAATTTCTTCTAAGGTTAAAGGAACAGTTGTCATAAATAATATTAGATATTATTTACGACAAAAGTTCAATTTTTAATTAACAACCTTTAAAAGATTTAGACATATTTTTGATTAGATCAAAATATAAGTCTTTACCAGGATCCAATGTAGCTCCTAATGGATCTAAAACACCAGTTTTAATATCCATATCTTTTGCAACAGCATTGATTATATCAGGATTAAATTGAGGCTCAGAAAAAATACAAGTAATTTTATCATGCTCGATTATTTCTCTAATTTCTGCTAACTGTTCAGCACCAGGCATAACATCAGTATTTACTGTAAACGCACCTAAAACTTTAACATTAAATCTTTCCTCAAAATATTGGTAAGCATCATGAAAAACAATTGATGGTGTACTTTTATTAAGTTCTGTCATTACATCCATTGTAAGTTTATCCAAATCTTTCAAAGCTTTATTTAAATTACTTTTATAAGTTGATGCATTATTTGGATCATTTTCAATCAAATGCTCTACCATTTCATTTAATATTACTTTTGCATTAATTGGATCTAACCAAATATGGGGGTCATGTTCGCCGTGATGATGACCTTCATGATCATCGTGATCGTCCTTTTTCTTATGTCCATGGTCGTCATGGTCATCATGATCATCTTTTTTCTTATGGCCGTGATCATGGTCATCTTCTTTGTGACCATCTTTTTTTTTGTGATCGTGGTCATCATGATCATCTTCTTTGTGACCATCTTTCTTTTTATGGTCGTGGTCGTCATGATCATCTTCCTTATGCTTATCTTCTTTATGACCGTGGTCATGATCGTCATGACCATCAAATATATTTCTTTCTCTAAATTTTAATTTGTTAAGCCCTTTAATTTCCATTAGTTCAATATTTTCTGCTTTTTTTGCAATTGTATTTAATGGTTTTTCTAAAAAACTTTCTAAATCTTCACCTACCCAAAAAATAAGGTCTGCTTCTTGTAACATTTTCGCATGTGATGGTTTTAAAGCAAATCCATGTGGTGAAGCATATCCATCAACAATTAATTTAGGCTTTGCCACACCTTCCATTAAATAGGTAGCTAATGAATGTATTGGTTTGATTGAAGCAACAACTTTTATTTCAGCTTTAACTGATGTAAAAAAAGTTGTTAAAGTTAATATTGGAATGATTATAAGTAATTTTTTTATATTTTTCATATTGTTTGTAGTTATTGGTTGTTATATTATAACATTATGTAATAATATAACATTACTTAGTCAAGAAAAAAAATGAGTTCAGAAAATATATTAGTAAAATTAGATAAAGCAGGTTTAAAGCAAAATAATAAATGGCTTGTTAAGGGTGTTACTTTGCAAGTAGAAAAAGGTAAAATAGTTACATTGATAGGACCAAATGGTTCTGGAAAAAGCACAACCGCAAAAATTGCACTAGGAATCTATAAAAATATTGATGGGAATGTTGAGAAGTATACTAAAAAAGTTGGATATGTTCCTCAGAAAATATCAATAGATTGGACATTACCTTTAAGAGTAAATGATTTCATGCTTTTAACAGAGAATTTAAAAGACGATGAAATAAATAATGCTCTTTCTCTAACGGGTGTTGTGCACCTTAAAAATAAAAATTTGGGAACCTTATCCGGGGGTGAATTTCAAAGAGTATTATTAGCAAGAGCAATTTCAAAAAAACCAGACTTATTAGTTTTAGACGAGCCAGTACAAGGTGTTGATTTTACAGGTGAAATTGCTTTGTATGAATTGATTAAAGATATATCTGAAAAACTAAATTGTGGAATCTTGTTAATATCACATGATTTACATACTGTGATGAGTGCTACTGATCATGTGGTTTGTTTAAATGGACATGTATGCTGCTCTGGTTCTCCAAAAGATGTGGCAAGAAATAATGAATACAAAGCGTTATTTGGTGAACAAGCTTCACAAACTCTATCATTATATGAACATAAACATGATCACACTCATGATCATGATGGAGAAATAAAGAAAAATTAAATGTTTGATGATTTTTTTATAAGAGCACTAGTTGCTGGAATAGGTGTTGCTATTGTAACGGGACCATTGGGATGCTTTGTTGTTTGGAGAAGACTTTCTTATTTTGGTGATACATTAGCGCACTCTGCTTTATTGGGTGTAACTATGGCTTATTCATTTCAGTTCAATATTGCTATTTCAGTATTTTTAATTTCATCATTAATTGCATTAATATTAATAAAACTTCAAAAAAGAACTAATCTTCCTGGAGATGCATTATTAGGTTTATTAGCTCATTCGTCCTTAGCGGTTGGACTTGTGGTCATAGGGTTCTTAACATTTATAAGATTTGATATTATGGGTTTATTATTTGGTGACATTTTAGCAGTTAATGTAACTGATTTATTAATAATTTGGTTTGGTGGAGGATTAATACTTTTAGTACTCAAAATAATTTGGAAACCTTTGTTTGCTTCCACGGTAAATTATGAATTAGCTGAAGCTGAAGGTTTAAATCCCGATAGAGCTAAAGCAATATTTACTATTTTAATGGCTGCTCTTATCGCAATTTCAATAAAAATGGTTGGGCTTTTGCTTATTACAGGAATGTTGATTATTCCTGCAGCCATGGCTAGAAATTTATCTGACAGTCCTTTTAAAATGGTATTATTTTCAATAATAGGAGGATTGTTATCAGTTTTAATAGGTCTATTCTCATCATTAGAATTTAACACACCTTCTGGACCATCAATAATTGCTGCAGCATTATTTTTATTCATATTGTCTTTATTTAGAATTAAACAATCGATCCAATTGAAAAACTAATGGGAAATTGATAAAATAAAAACTATGCTTAAACAGGAAACACTATCAAAAAATCAACAAATAGTTCTTGATTACATTGAAAAAGTAAATGAGCCCATAAAAGCTTATTCAATTTTACATAATGTACAAAAAAAAGGTATTAAAGCCCCTCTTCAGGTTTATCGAGCGCTTGATAAATTGGTTGAAATTGGAAAAATTCACAAAATTGAAAGTAGAAATGCTTTCGTTGCATGCAAAAATTCAAATTGTCAGATTTCAAAGGCAACAGCATTTTCAATATGTGAAAGCTGTGAAGAAGTAAGTGAAATTAGTGACAGCAAACTTTCAAAATATTTAAAAAATTTTCAAGACAAAGCGGGTATGAAATTCAATAAATATAATCTTGAATTCTTTGGGCTTTGCAAAAAATGTTCTGTTAAATAATTTGTATATAACTATAAATATTTACAACAATGTTATTCTTTCTTTTTAAAGTTATTGCTGGGGGTTTAATTATCGCATTTTCTAGTTGGTTGGCTGGTCAAAATCCTAAGCTCGCTGGATTTATTATTGCTTTACCCTTGGTATCACTAATAGCAATACTGTTTTCTTATTATGAGCATAATGATTCAGAAAAAACAGTAATGTTTACAAAAAGTATATTTATTGCAGTACCAGCAAGTTACTTATTCTTTGTACCCTTCTTTTTTGCAAAATCTTTTAATATGAATTTTTTCATAATTTATATTACAGGTTTAATATTGCTAATCGGAGGATATTTTATCCATAGATACATTATCAATTTAATATAAAATAATAATTTTAATAAATCTTTAACATAACTGTCATAAGTATAGAGAAAGGAGTTTTATGTTTTTAAAAAAATATCTCAAATGGATAAGCACGTTTTTAGTCTTAACAGGAATATTGCTTACAAATTTAAATATATATCCAATTAATATATATTTTCATGGTCTTGGTGTAGTTGGATGGACAATATCGGGTTTTTTATTAAAAGATAAGGCAATATTAACTAATTTTGGATTACAAATTCCATTATTTGTAATTGGTATTTATAAAATTATTTTTTAATGAAAAATATTTTATTTGTATGCACAGGAAATTCAGCGAGAAGCATTATTGCTGAAAGTATTATTAATAACGAATACTCAAATAAATTTAATGCTTTCAGTGCTGGTAGTAATCCATCTGGAAAAATCAATGAAGATGTTAAAAGTTTTTTAGAGAAAAATAAAAGTTATGATCTAACTAATTATAGTTCTAAAAACTTTGAAGAATTTATCAATAAAGAATTAAAAATGGATCATGTAATAACAGTATGCAACAACGCAAATAATGAGGTATGTCCTATTTGGCCTGATAAAAATCAAATTATACACTGGGATATAGAAGATCCGGTAGCTAAACTTCAAAATGCAAATGACGAAGAAAAGCAAATAATCATTAGAAAAACTTTCAATATTATAAGTAATAAAATTAATGATTGGATAGATGAAAAATAAAAATAGATATTTTCTTTCAGAGTTTATTGGAAGTTGCTTTCTAGTAATGATCATAGTTGGATCAGGTTTAATGGCAGAAAATCTAACTAATGATACAGCAGTAATGCTAATAGCAAACACATTGGCAACTGGAGCTGGATTGTTTGTGCTAATAACAGTATTTGCTGATGTATCTGGGGCTCATTTCAATCCATTTGTAAGTATTGCTATGACAATTACAGGAAAGTTAAAAAAAAACCTTCTACCCTTTTATATTTCTGCTCAGATACTTGGATGTTTACTAGGTGTAGCATTAGCTAATTTCTTTTTTGAACATCAGGTTTTTGAATTATCAACAAAGTCAAGGAATGGGATTTATATTTTTACTTCTGAAATAGTTGCTACGTTAGGTCTTATTTTAATTATTTTTGGTTCAATGAAATCAGGTAAATTAGCTGTTGCTGGATCAGTAGGTTTATATATCACTGCTGGTTATTGGTTTACCTCTTCAACTTCTTTTGCAAATCCTGCTGTAACAATAGCAAGAACATTCACAGAGTCGTTTACTGGTATAAGTTATTTAAACACTCCTTATTATATAGCTGCTGAATTAATTGGTATGTTGATTGCTGTTTATATCGCAAAAAAATTATTCTTAGAAAAAGATTGAAAAATTTAAAACTAACAAACAATATTAAATTAATTAATAAAAAATTTAAAAAAAAAGAATTTTATCATTTTTTAAAAACCTCAAACCTTTCAATAGTAATACCCAAAATTAAGAACAAGTATATTTTGGTTTCACAAAAAAGAATTCCTATAAATCAAATTAATTTTGAGTTTCCATCTGGTATAATTGAAAAACATGAAACAGCTTTAATATCTGCTAAAAAAGAATTAATTGAAGAAACAGGATATAAATCAAGAAATAAATTAAGAAAAATTACTTCATTTTATTCTGAACCAGGTCGACTCACCACTAAAATTACTGGTTTTTTTTGTAATAATCTTATTAAAATTTCAAAGCCTGAAAAAGGAATTAAAATCCACATAGTTTCAGATCATCAAATAATTAAATTAATTGAGAATGGTAAATTTAACAATGCATCTCATATAGGAATGTATTTGTTTTATAAAAAGAAATACGCTCAATAATAATACCGAGCGTATTTCAGGGGTTTAATGTTTACAATTTAATTACAGAAGAATATTACATTTGGATTAAAGATATGTTTCAATAAAATTAAAAATACATTAAAGAAGAAAAATCACTAACCTGTAAGTTGTAATAAATTAAATTATATTTTAATTATTTGAATAAATTACTCTTGGTTCTAAAAATAATTCTCTCGCCAGAGCTTTAAATCTTTTTGTAACTTGTTTAGAAATTATTTCTTGGTGATGAGCTGGAATTTTTAAAAATACAGAGTTACCTCTTTTATACAATTTGAATTCCTCTAAGAAGATAGTTGAAATAGATGTAAGTGAGTGTGCAAATCTTAAGGCTGCACCAACTTGTTTACTAGAAAAAATTTCATTATTATTTAAAAAAGTTAAATATTCTATTTTTGGATTGTATTTAATACTGCAGTACCTCCAATAACATGAAAGAGCTATTTGAATTCTTTCTTTATGTGAAAGTCTCAATAAAGGGGTATTTAATGTTTCTTGAAAAACTAATTCTGCCTTTTGAAAAGCACCTAGTCCCCAATCCATATGACTTAAAACACAAGCTAAATTAAGCAATTTTTCATCAAAATGTTCATTACCATCAAATACAGGTTTGATAAATTCATGATACTTTTTGTAGGTTAATCCCAAATCACCTCTCTTCTTCGAAATATATTCTAATGATTTTTCAAAAACTTGAGAGTTATCAATATTTTTAAAGTAATCTTTTGCTAGAGATCCCTCTCTAATACCGCTTATAGAACAAATTATGTTTTTTGGATTTGTGACTTTCATGATCTCATCTAAAATAATAGAGCTATATGGTAGATAAGGTGTTCTAGATTTAGATATATATTCAACTGTTTTTAGTTTTGCTTTATTAAACGATGCTATTTTTTCTACAAATGATGATATAGTTTCATAATTTACTGAATACTGATGAATTATATGGACAGGATGTTTATTTTGAAACAGATGAAGTTTAAATAAAGCTCTCCATGTTCCTCCAACTAAATACAAATTTTCAAATTTTTTTTTAGATAACCATTTCTCATCTCTCAAAAGTTGTTTTATATATTTAGAAAGGTTTCTCTTTTTTACAATTGGATTATTAAGTAGTCTTAAAACACCTAAGGGTAAAGATGTTTTATTAGTAATCAAACCATTTTCAACTCGAGCTAATTCTAAACTACCTCCACCAAGATCAGCAACTAACCCATCTACATTATCAAATCCAATTTTTACACCCTCTGCTGAACAAATTGCTTCTTCCTCTCCACTTAAGATTTCTATTTTTTTTTTAAAAAGGTTTTCTACGTATTCAACAAAGGGTTTTGCATCTGTTGCTTCTCTTAAAACAGCAGTTGCTATTATTTTTAAATTAACAATTTTGGAAACATTTAAAATTTCTGAAAATCTCTTCAATACTTTTTGGGCATAATCCACACCAGATTTATGAAGTTTTCTTGACTTATCTAAATTTTTACCAAGTTCACAAACGGCTTTTTCATTGAAAAAAGGCACACGAGATGAGTTAAAATCTTCATAGATTAACATCCTGATAGAATTGGAACCTATATCAATTACTGCTAATTTAGCAGGTTTTAATTTCAAATTTTGATTATTTTTTAAAACTTTAATTTCCACTTTTAATTAATCTTAAATTTAATTTTTTTGGTTTCATTTTTAATTTAGCTTTACCTCTTCCAGATAAACTAGGATTATTCATAAAATAATCATGGGCTGAAAAAGAATCATTTTCACTATATTTAATTTTTTTATAATTTCCACTAGCATCAAGTTCCCAACTTTGTTTTTTATCTAAATAATTAGCTAACATAATTTGATCAAGAACTTGTTCGTGGACTGTTTGGTTTTCAATTGGAACTAGGAGTTCTACTCTTCGATTTAAATTTCTTGGCATTAAATCTGCTGATGAAATAAAAACTTTTGCATCTCTACTAGGCATTGTTTTTCCATTTGCAAAACAATAAATTCTTGAGTGTTCCAAAAATCTTCCAATCATGCTTTTAACTATTATATTTTCAGATTTATCTTTAACTCCAGGTCTTAAACAACAAACACCTCTTACAAATAAAAATATCTTTACTCCAGCATTTGAAGCTTCGTAAAATTTATCAATTATCACTGGATCTACTAAGGAATTCATTTTAGCCCATATTTCAGCGTTTTTACCTTTTTTGACATTTGCTATCTCGTTAGCAATACATTTGTTCAAAGTTTCCCTAAGATTTATTGGTGATATAGATATTTTACTAAGATTTCGTGGTTTTGAATAACCTGTTACATAATTAAAAAATTTTTCCACATCAGTTGCTATTTTTTTATCAGAGCTAAATAAAGATAAGTCAGTATAAATTTTTGCATTAACTGGGTGATAATTGCCAGTTCCTAGATGTATATAAGTTTGAATTTTTCCCTGCTCTTTTCTTAATATTAAAGATGATTTTGCATGTGTTTTATATTTTGCAAAACCATAAACTATTTGAATTCCTGCCTTTTCTAAACTTCTAGAAAGTTGAATATTTGCTTCTTCATCAAATCTTGCTTTGATCTCTATTAAAGCGGTTACTGTCTTTCCATTTTCAGCTGCTGTTATTAAGGCTTTAACAATTGGAGAGTCTAACGTTGTTCTGTATAGAGTTTGTTTAATTGCTATAACTTTTTTATCATATGCAGCTTGATTTAAAAACTCAACGACAGCATCAAATGTTTCAAAAGGGTGATGAACTATTAAATCTTTTTTTTTTATAGTATCAAAAAAATTATTATTAAACTCCTTTAATCTCTCAACCTCCCTGGGATTAAAATTTTTAAACCTTAATTTAGAATTTTTAATTTTACAAACTTGGTCTATATCTTGAATTCCAACAATGCCTTCAATTTCATAGATGTATTCAGATTTTACGTTTAACTTATTGGTTATAAACTTAATTAAGTCATTATTACTATTTTTTAAAATTTCTAAACGTACTATGTCACCTGTTCTTCTTCTTTTTAAAGCCAATTCAAAAGATCTTACTAAATCTTCGGCCTCCTCTTGAATTTCTACATCACTATCTCTTATAACTCTAAATAACATTTTTTTATCTAAATCATGATCAGGAAATATTTCAGAGGCAAAAAAACTTATAACATCATCTATAATTAAAAATTTTTTAAAACTTTTATTTCCATCTATTTCAATAAATCTTGATAAAGCTTTTGGAATTACTATTATTGCATTTAAAGTCCTTTTTTTATTTTTCTTATTTAATCTCATAACTAATGCTCTTCCTTGATTTGCAATAAATGGAAAGGGATGAGCTGGGTCTATTGCTGATGGGGTTAGCAGAGGGTAAATTTCTTCATTAAAAATTTTAAATAATCTTTTTTGTTCAGTTTTACTTAAATTTTCAGGTTTAACTATACTTATATTTGCTTTTTTTAATTGAAGAATTAAATCTCTATATATTTTATTTTGTTTATTAAGAAGATTATTTGTTTCCAAAATAACTTCACTCATTTGTTCATCAGGAGTAAGACCATCAGAACTAAGTGAATCTACATCTTGTTTGATTTGACTATATAAACCTGCAACACGAACCATGAAAAATTCATCTAAATTTGATCCAGCTATAGATAAAAATTTAATTCTTTCATAAAGAGGATTTTCAAAATTTTGGGCCTCAAGAAGAACTCTGTCGTTGAATTTTAGCCAAGACAGCTCTCTATTTATGTATTTAGATTTTAGTGTTTCTTTATCTTGTTTTTTTAATGCAGTCATATATTTAAAATTTATGCTTAAATTATACGTTATGCGTCATGCAAAATCTAGCTGGGACCACCCAAATCTTGATGATCATGAAAGACCATTAAGTAAGCGTGGCGAGAAAAATGCAAAAAAGATTTGTGAATTTTTTGTTAAAAAAAATTATAAGTTTGATTACATATTACTTTCATCATCAAAAAGAACAAAGAAAACCCTAAAAATTTTATTAAAAAAAATAGATAAACCAAAAAAAATTATTTCTTCAAAAAAATTATACTTATCAAGTGAAGATAAAATTATAGATATAATAAAAAAAATACCAAAAAAATATAAATCAGTACTTTTAATTAACCATGAACCTACTGTTAGAAATCTAATACGATCACTGACAAAAAATCACAACAACAACCATTTTAAATTATTAAACTACAAATTTCCGACATCGGCATTTGCAAAAATTTATTTTGATTTTAATGAATGGAATAAATTAGATGGAAATGGTTTAATTAAAGAATTTACTAGACCTAAAGACCTTCAAGATTCTAAAGAATAACCTGCTGATCTTACAGTTCTAATTAAAGGCTTAGTATTATCTATATTAATAGCCTGTCTTAATCTTCTGATATGCACATCGACAGTTCTAGTTTCAACGTAAATATTTTCTCCCCAAACATTGTTTAAGAGTTGTTCTCTTGAATATACCCTTTTTGGATTTTTGATAAAAAAATCTAATAATTTAAATTCTGTAGGTCCTAGAGATATTTCAATGTTATTTCTATAAACTCTTTTTGTTATTCTATCTATTTTTAGATCTGTAAACTCAACAACATCAACGGTGGATTGTGGTTTTGATCTTCTGAGTAAAGATTTAATTCTTGCATTAAGTTCTTTTTGACTAAATGGTTTTGTTACATAATCATCTGCACCTGTATCAAAAGCTCTTAATTTGTCCTCCTCCTCGCCTTTTGCTGTTAACATTATTACTGGTATGTCATTATGCTTTTTGTCTTTTTTTAAATTTTTACATATTTCAACGCCTGACAAATCGGGCAACATCCAATCCATTAATATTAAGTCAGGAAGCTTATCTTTAATTTGTTTAAGCGCATCTTCACCATTTTCACAGAAACTTACTTTGTAACCTTCTTTTTCAAGGTTATACTTTAGTAGAGTTATTATAGCAGCCTCGTCCTCAGCTATAAAAATGTGAGCCGACATATTTTACTTTTCTCCAGTAACAATAGGTTCTGTGCCTTTTGGTCGATCACCCTCTAGATATTCTCCCTTAACTAAATAATATACTTGCTCAGCAATGTTGGTTGTATGATCACCTATTCTCTCTATATTTTTAGTTACAAATAATAAGTGGGTTCCATCACTTAAGTTATTTTCGTTATCTTTTAAATATCTAATCACTTCTTGCATGCATAAATTTGTTAAATCATCAATTTGTTCGTCGCTTTCCCATACATTAATTGCCATACTCGAAGATCTTTCTAAATATGCATCTAATATTGATTTCAATTGTTTTTGAGCATCCGAAGATACTCTTATAATAGCATCTACTAAATTTTTTGGTAAATTTTCATTTAACAAAAGAGTTCTTTTAGAAATATTTTTTGCTAAATCACCTATTCTCTCAAGGTCAGAAGATATCTTTAAAGCAGTGACTGTTTCTCTAAGATCTATGGCCATAGGTTGTCTTAAAGCAATTAAATTTACTACTTGCTGTTCAATTAAAGTCTCAAATTTATCAATTTTTTCATCATCTTTAATTACTGCCTCAGCATTATCACTATTTCTTGTAGTAATTGCTTGAATAGCTTTACCCAAGGCTTCTTCACAAAATCCACCCATTTTAATTATATTGCTATTTAAATTTTTAAGCTCTTCTTCGTAAGACTTTACTGTATGTGGTGCTTCGGTCATTATCCAAACCTCCCTGTGATATAATCCTGAGTTTTTTTGTTTTCTGGATTCTTAAATATTTTATCAGTAGAACCATGTTCTATCAATTCTCCAAGGTGAAAAAAACCTGTATTTTGAGAAACTCTTGCAGCTTGTGCCATTGAGTGAGTGACTATTATAATAGTATGGTCTTTTTTTAACTCATCAATTAGTTCTTCTATTTGAGCTGTAGCAATAGGATCTAAAGCAGAACAAGGCTCGTCCATTAGAATAACTTCAGGTTTAACTGAAATTGCCCTTGCTATACATAATCTTTGTTGTTGACCACCAGACAAACCAGTACCTGGTTCATGAAGTCTATCTTTCACCTCTTCCCATAATGCTGCCTTTTTTAAGCTAGTTTCAACTATTTCATCCATTTCATTCTTTGATTGAGCCATACCATGAATTGTTGGACCATAAGAAATATTTTCATAAATAGTTTTAGGAAAAGGATTTGGTTTTTGAAAAACCATACCAATTTTTTCTCTTAATCTAACAACATCACAACTTTTATCATTGATATCAAAATCATTAATTATAATCTGCCCTTTTACTCTACATATATCAATAACGTCATTCATTCGGTTTAGACATCTTAAAAAAGTAGATTTACCACAACCTGAAGGCCCAATCAGTGCTGTAACTTGATTTTCTTCAATATCTAAATTTATATTGAATAGAGCTTGTTTTTTTCCATAGAAAACATCTACATTTTTTGAATTTATCTTTATCATCTTAACTCCATTTTTTTTCAAATTTATGTCTAATTATTTGTGCAAATAAGTTCATGATAATTAAAAATCCTAATAGAACCATAATACAGGCAGAAACTTTCTCGACAAAACCTCTTTCAGCGCTCTCTGCCCAAATATAAATTTGCACTGGCAAACTTGCAGCTGGATCTAAAGGAGATCCTGGTATTGTATTTACAAAAGCCACCATGCCAATCAATATCAAAGGTGCGGTTTCGCCTAAAGCTTGGGCCAAACCAATTATTGTACCGGATAAAGTCCCTGGCATAGATAACGGAACTGTATGATGCATTGTAGTTTGCATTTTACTAGCACCCATTGCAAGTGCTGCCTCTCTTATACTTGGAGGAACTGCTTTTAAAGATGCTCTACAAGCAATAATAATTGTTGGTAAAGTCATCAACGATAAAGTTATTCCACCGACTAGAGGTGTTGACCTAGGTAATTGAAATACAGCAAGTAAAATACCCAGTCCTAAAAGACCAAAAACAATTGAAGGTACTGCTGCTAAATTATTTATATTTACCTCAATAAAATCAGTAAATCTGTTTTTAGGAGCAAATTCCTCTAAATAAATAGCTGCTAGAACTGCTACAGGAAAAGCTATCATTAAACAAACAAGTATAGAAAATATTGATCCCATAAATGAACTTGCTATACCAGCTAATTCAGCTTCTCTTGAATCAGGATATGTAAAAAAACTTAAATTGAATTTACTTTCAACTTTTCCTAGTTCTACAAGTTGATCAAAAATTTTTAATTGATAATCCGTAACTCTTCTTTGATCTTCAGGTAAATCTCTTGGATAATTGCCTTTAAATACTTGATCTAAATCATCTGAGGCAGTTAAATAAACATCTTTAGTTTTTCCAATTAATGAAGGGTCGTTTAAAAGTTCCCTTTTAATCTCTCTTTCGAAAAAGTAAGAGACCATTCTCTTCAGCTCATTTTCTTGATCCTCATTAGCATTTGGATCCAAATCAGCCATTGATTTTAATGCTATATCGTAATAATCAGCATCTTTTAAATCCTCTTTAGAAGGATTTTGCTCTAACATCATTAATTCAGTATCAAAAGTAACTGGAACAATAAGCCAAGTTTTTTGAAAGGCTGAATAGCCTGTCGAAAAAATTTTAAAAATAAAGATTGTTAAAAATAAAAGTGCCATAAAAATTGCACTTTGACCGTATAATCGAAATCTCTTTTCAGCTTTATATCTTTTATTTAATAATTGTTCTTTATTTTTATTCATATTTTTCTCTATATTTTTTAACTACTCTTAAGGCCACAATATTCAAACAGAGCGTTACTAAAAATAATGACATACCTAAAGCAAATGCAGCTTGCGTTTTTGGGTCGCCAAAAGCTTGATCTCCAATTAATATTACAACAATTTGCGCTGTAATTGTTGAAGTAGATTCTAATGGATTTAAAGTTAAATTAGCAGCTAAACCAGAGGCCATAACAACTATCATTGTTTCTCCAATTGCTCTTGAAACACCAAGCAAAATAGATCCAACTATACCAGGCAATGCTGCAGGAAAAATAACTTTTTTTATTGTTTCTGATTTGGTTGCTCCCATGGCATAACTTCCATCTCTTAAACTTTGAGGTACACTTGTAATCACATCGTCACTTAAACTTGAAATGAATGGTATAATCATAATGCCCATTACTCCGCCTGCCGCTAAAGCGCTTTCAGCTGAAACGTCTAAACCCATGCTATTACCTATTTCCTTTAAAAAAGGTCCAACTGTTAGAGCAGCAAAAAATCCATAAACAACTGTTGGTATACCAGCTAAAATTTCAATTAAAGGTTTTGCGTATTGTCTAACTTTAACTGATGCATACTCAGCCAAATAAATTCCACTCATTAGTCCAATAGGAATAGCAACACACATAGCTATGAAAGCAATAAAAAAAGTACCAGCAAAAATAGGGACTGCTCCAAAAGTATCGGAGTACATTGTCGGATCTAAAGCCTCTGAAGAATCTCTAACAAAAGCTTTTGCAGGATACCAATGAGTTCCAAAGACAAAATCAAATAATGGAATTACTTTAAAAAAATCTATAGTTTGAAATATAAGTGAAAATACTATTCCAACAGTAGTTAATATTGCAGCTAAAGAAGCTGTAAATAAAACTGCTTTCAAAAATTTTTCAACTGGTTCTCTTGTTCTAGAATTAGATGAAATTTTTTTATAAGCGTAAGCAACAGAGGCAATAATTATAGATAATACTATAACAGCTTTTGAACTTTGAGCTATTGATCGAAGACTTAAATATTTTTCAGCTGAAGCCTCAATAAAAGGTGTAATTTCTCCAGTAAATTGTCCTCGAGACAATGCTTTTGTTTTTTCGTAAATTAAATTTAATTCATCATCAAGATAGCCTTGATTTGAATAATCACTTAAGATTAATAATTTTACAATTGTGGGCTCAAAAATTGCCCATAAAGAAAAAATTATAAAAGCTGGTATTGCACACCAAATTGCAAGATAATAACCATAAAATTGTGGTAATGCAGTTAATCTTTTATTTGTAGATTGAATTGTATATGCTTTTCTACGTCCAAAATAATAACTTGTGAAACCCAGAAGAACAATAAATGTAAACAATATTAAGTTCAAAGAATCTCCTTTATTGAGGACTTTACTCTTATTTCAAAAAAAAGGGGTCTAAAAAGACCCCTTTTTTAATTATTTGTTAACAGAGTAATAATTAATTACCCATAGCAACTAGCTTCGTAGCATTAGTTCTAGTTGTTTTATATAACTTAGAGTCTAATGGAACTAAACCAATATCTGCTAAGTAACCACCTTTTCCAATAGCTTTCTTAGTTGTGAATTCTTTCACAAACTCATGTAATCCTGGGATTACTCCAACGTGAGCTTTTTTCACATAGAAAAATAATGGTCTTGCAACTGCATAACTGTAGTCTTGAATACTCGCTAGAGAGGGTTGTCCACCATCTATGCTAGCAGCTTGTAATTTATCTTTAGCAGCTAAGAAATAGCTGAAACCAAAGAAACCAAACATATCTTTATCTTGAGTTAACTTTTGGATGATTAAACTATCGTTTTCTCCTACTTCAATAGCAGCTCCATCTTCTCTGTAAAGTTTTTCTGGTTTTTTGTATTTTTTATTTCCAGCCTCATAACCAGCTTTATAAAGAGCTTTAGCTTCTTTAGTCATACCTTTTTTCATTACTAAAGAATTCCAAGCATCTCTAGTTCCTGATGTTCCTGGTGGGATCATTACTGAAATTTTTTGTTTTGGTAAGCTAGGGTCAATTTGGTCCCAAGTTTTATAAATATTTGGAACTAACTTACCATCAACTACTGTATGAGCAGCTAATGCTAAATATAATTGTTCTTTAGTAAAGTTTACTGGTTTTGCATCTTTGCTGTAAGCTAATGTAATACCATCGTTACCAATTACGATCTCAACAATATCATTTACACCATTTTTCTTACATAGGGCTTTCTCTTTGTCTTTCATAGCTCTTGATGCATTTGTAATATCTGGATGTTGCTCACCAACACCAGCACAGAATAGTTTAGCTCCTCCACCAGTACCAGTCGACTCGATTACAGGAGTTTTGAATCCTGAACCACCAAATCTTTCAGCAACAACAGTCGCGTAAGGGAATACTGTAGACGAACCAACTATCTTAATTTGATCTCTTGCTTGAGCAACAGTTGCTATTGATAGAGCAACTAAAGAAGCAATCACTATAGTTAGTTTTTTCATTATCTTTAATCCTTTCGTTATTTATTAATTAAAAGATGCCTGACTCGTATAAATTTATTGAATCTTTAATATTACAGAATTATTACAGTTTTGTTAAAAACCTAACTTTTTAGTTGTATTTCATTGAGACAATAATCTCACTATTTTCAGTTTCTAGACCACCTTTGCATGAAACTGGATTTACGTTATCCTTAAAAGCAAGATCTGGGGTTGGTCTTAAGACAACTTCCAGTTTTACCAAATTAACTAATTCCTCAAGAACACTTTGGTCATAACGCCATTTTGGCCAACTAGTAGGAGTAGAAAAAATAGATGTTAAATAGCTTGTCGCCATAGTAAACCTATAATTACTCATATTTTCATTTCTCAGTAAATGATCTCTAACAGAATTAAATATGTTTCGACATCTCAATGAATCTGACATGTAGTTCTCTTTTTTTAAATTTTCATTTACTGGAATTGAAACAATTAAATCTACTGTATTTCTCCAATAGGAACTGAGAACATCTATATATATATCTTCGTATGGTACATCTTTATGTTTTTTTATTTCAGGATATGCACTTTTTAAGTCTTCCTGTAATCTAAAGATACCAATATCAAAAACAGTTAATTGCTGGTTTCTTAAAATTGTAGAAATATCAGATGCATTACTTTTAGTAATGATCGACATTAAAAAAAAAATAATAATTAAAATACTATGTAATATCTTAATCATAAACTAATTTTAAATAAACTAAGATACGAATCAACAAAAGATTTGTTAAATCTTGGTTGAATAAGAGTTAATTTTAAACAATTTTTTAAATTAATTATTTTGTTGGAAGATATATCTTAATTTCAGTACCTTCATTAACTTTACTGAGAATTTCATAGTCACCTCTGTGTTGAGATATAATATGTTTCATTATAGCTAAACCTAAACCTGTACCACCAACCTTTTTACTTTTTTCTGTATCTACTCTAAAAAATCTCTCAGTTATTCTTGGAATTAGCTGGTGAGGTATTCCGACACCTTCATCTTTAATGCTAATGGCAATATTTTTATCAATTAATTTACCTTCACTATTTTGACTTTTTACGTATATATTTTTTCCATCTTGTGAATATTTAATTGAATTATCAATTAAATTTGAAAATACAGTTAACAATTTATCATTATCACCAAAAACTAAGGTTGGTTCCATAAGTTCAATATGTAAATTGATTTTCTTTTTTTTAAGAATTAATTCAAAGTTACTTTTAATATTTGTAAAAAGATCATTTAAGCTCACAATTTTATTAGGCTTGATATGTTCTTCCAATTCTATTCTACTTAAAATCAATAAATCATTGATTAGGTTTTCCATTCTTAATACTTGATCAGACATGATAGACATAAATTTTTTTTGCGCCTCTTGGTCTTTTGAAGCTGGTCCAAGAATAGTTTCTAAAGAACCTTTAATCGAAACTAAAGGTGTTCTTAATTCATGACTCACATTTGCAACAAAATCAGTTTTTAGTTTTTGTGCTTTTGTTATTTCTGTAAAATCTTTTAGAAACAATACGACAGAGTTTATTTCTGGAAACAAATAGGTCGGACCAGGAATAACATAGATTTTGTAAAGTTGATAAGATGGTAAATTTATTTCTACATTGACATTTTT
This sequence comes from uncultured Pelagibacteraceae bacterium, assembly GCA_902533775.1. GTDB lineage: Bacteria > Pseudomonadota > Alphaproteobacteria > Pelagibacterales > Pelagibacteraceae > Pelagibacter. The sequence continues at coordinate 3,073 of CACANA010000002.1, read as the reverse complement.
TGTAGTTTGATCTTTGATAGCCTCTTCAATCGTTTCTAATAATTTTGTATCTCTTATTACACTTGAAATATTTTTATCAATTAAGTTTTCTCCAAAACGTTGTTTTGCACTTTTGTTTAGATATTTGATTAAATTATATTTATCTAAAGCAAAGAATTGATCTTCTAATTCTTCAATAATTACTCTTTTTCCTAAATCATCCTTATTAGTCTTGTTTACAACTGGTGCTGTGTTTTCTGGCTTAATATTTTTTTTAAATAAAAAATATAATAAAATGATTATTATAACTATAAGTATCAACTCTGCCCAAAACATGGATATGTTTTAACAAATGTAATGTATATTGTCTTTAATTATTAGGTGAAATATTTTCAAAAAATATTTTTGCCGTTTCCTCCCAAGAATATTTTTTTGCAAAATCAAGACAATCTTGACGACTTACCTTCAAAGCTTTTAAAGCAGAGGTTTTCAAATCATTATCTAAAGTATCAATATTAGTACCCCCTAATATATCTTTAGGTCCCGGTACAGGGTAAGCTGCGACTGGTGTGCCACAATTTAAAGACTCTAAGACAACTATACCAAACGTATCTGTTTTACTTGGAAATACAAAAACATCAGATGATGCAAAATGAGAAGCTAATTCTCCATTTGTTTTCTCACCTAAAAAAATGTCTTTTGGAAACTTTTTTTTTAAATTGTTTAAATCAGGACCTTTACCAATTATAATTTTAGTACCTTCAAGATCTAAATCTAAAAATGCTTTGATATTTTTTTCAACAGCAACTCTTCCAACATATATCCATATAGGTCTTTTATAAGGTAAGTCTTTCTTAATGGGGTTTTTAAATGCACCATGATTACCTCCTCTGGTCCATGTAACCATTTTATTGTTATCAATACCTAAAGAAATTAATTCTTCACGCATAGATTCTGTTGTTACTAAAATTCTTTCAGCTTTATTATGAAAATTGCATAAAAATTTTTCTGACCATTTAGCTGGAATGATAGGCATATAAAGTTTCATGTATTTATCAAATCTTGTGTGAAAACTTGTAGTAAATTTTAAGCCATTTTTAATGCAATGTCTTCGTGCCATAAACCCTAAGGGTCCTTCTGTTGCAATATGTATTGCATCAGGTTTAATTGATTTAATTAAGTTACTTACACGGGGCCAAACATTTAAGGACAATCTAATTTCATTATATTTTGGCATGGGCATGGTAAGAAATTGTTGAGGAGTAATATATTCAATAGTTTGACCTTGTGATTTAAGAATTTCACCAGTTTCGTGGAGAGTTCTTACAACACCATTAACTTGAGGGTAATAAGCATCGGTAACAATTAATATTTTCATTCTTTAAGATGCTTTTTTGAATGAACCGATCCTGTTATTATCAATATTTTCTGAAATATATTCGTTTCTTTTTTTATCCCAATAAATTATCTCAAAAGTTCCATCATATTTTTCTGCCAAGGCTGTACATGACTCAACCCAATCGCCACAATTTAAATAATTAACACCATCAAGATTTAAATTTTCAGCATGATGTATGTGTCCACAAATTATTCCATCAAATTTTTTCCTTTTTGCATATGAAGAAAGTGTGTTTTCATATTCACCTATAAATTTTACAGCATTTTTTACCTTATATTTTAAAAATTTTGCCAATGACCAATAATCTTTACCTCTCAATTTTCTAAAAAAATTTATAATAACATTAATTTTAAGTAATAATTCATATGCAATAGCTCCTAATTTAGAAAGCCATTTAGCATATTTCATTACTCCGTCCCAAGCATCACCATGAACAACTAAATATTTTTTTCCTAACTGCGTTTCATGAATAACTCTATTTACTATTTTAATATCACCTAAATGCATTGGAATAAATTTTCTAAATACCTCATCATGATTTCCAATTATGTAAAATACTTTTGTCCCGTGCCTGGCTTTTCTCAATATTTTTTGTATGACATCATTATGCTCTTGAGGCCAATAGAAACTCTTTTGCATTGCCCAAACATCGATTATATCTCCAACTAAATAAAGGTTCTCGGATCTTGAATTCTTAAAAAATTCTAAAAGCTTGTTAGCTTGACAACCTTTGGTGCCAAGATGCACATCAGATATAAATATACTCTTATATTTTAATAACGGAGGCATTAAAAAAACCTATTTTGTAACACAACTGTAACTCGAATCATTTAATTCTTATGTCATTGAAATGTTAAAGATTTATTAAAAATTAGTTAAGAAAAAATTATGCATTATTGTTTGATTTATAACCTTAATTCTTCAACAGGGAAAAAAATAAAATTTGTAAATAAGATTTATGAAAAATTAAAAATTAACAACTCTGTAGATTATTTCAAAACCAAATCTGAAAAAGAGGCGAAAGAAATATTTTTGGAATTTAAAAATAAAAATTATGATAGATTGATAGTTGCTGGTGGAGATGGATCAGTATCATTTGCTATCAATGAATTGATAAAAAATGACTTTGATTTTAATGATAAATTTGCAATTGGGTACATACCGGCTGGAACAGCCAATTTACTTCAAGCAGAGTTATCGATAAATAAAAAAGTAGACGATATTTGTAATATTTTAACATCAAATAATTATAAACAATCTAATCTTATAAAAATAAATAAAAATTATTTTTTTTTAATGGCTGGTATTGGTTGGGATGCTAAAATTGTTCACTCTATTGATACACGTATAAAAAAAATACTTGGTAAGATAATATTTGTTTTAAAAGGGTTTCAGCATTTTTTATTTATGAAAAATAATAAACTTGATGTTTTCTTTGATGGTCAAAAATATCAAGCTGATTGGGTATTAAGTTCTAATACCAAATATTATGCTGGTCATCATAAGATAAATAAGTCAAACATTTTTGATGATAGATTAATAACTTATGTTTTTAAAGATTTAAGTAGGCTAAAATTAATGTATTATATTATTTTGATAATTATTTATGGAGATTTATCAAGAAACAAATCTGTTATAACCACCTATTCAAAAAGTATCCAAATTAATTGCAATAATTTTGAAATTCCCGTTCAG
>CACANA010000001.1 GCA_902533775.1 uncultured Pelagibacteraceae bacterium | reverse complement strand
AGTCTATTGCCAAAACTGGGAAGATTGAGGAAGACATTGAAAAACAATTAGTAGAATTAATTAAAGGAATTAAATAATTTTAAATGCCAAGTTTAGACGATCTCAGAAAAAGAATTACGAGTGTTAAATCAACTCAGAAAATAACAAAAGCTATGAAAATGGTGGCTGCAGCTAAGTTGAGAAAAGCGCAAGAGAATGCTGAAAAAGGTAGACCTTATTCAGAAAAAATGAACAATGTAATTTTAAATCTTTCAAAAAGTATAACAGATAAAGAAAATGCCCCCAAGTTATTGGTTGGGACAGGTGAAGAGAAAGTTCATTTATGTATTGTTCTTACTGCTGATAGAGGTTTATGCGGAGGTTTTAATACTAACATTATTAAAAAAGCAAAAAGTTATTTCGAAAAAACAATATCTGAAAATAAAACTTTAAAAATTATTACTGTTGGATCTAAAGGATATGATCAACTTAAAAGACAGTATAAAAGTTATATTGTAGAGAACATTTCTTTCAAAGAGTCAAAAAATATAAATTACTTTGATGCAGATAAAGTAGGAAAAATTATAATTGAAAAATTTGAAAAAAATGAATTTGATGTTTGTGCAATATTTTACAATAAATTTAAAAATGTAATTACACAAATTCCACAAGAACAACAAATAGTTCCACTTAATGAAGTTAAAGATGATAAAGATGACTCTGGTAATGATAATGACTATGAGTTTGAACCAGATGAAGATGAGATTTTAAGTAATTTATTGCCGAAAAATATTTCAACGCAAATATTTAAAGCAATGTTAGAGAATTCTGCCAGTGAGCAAGGTTCGAGGATGACAGCAATGGATAATGCAACCAGAAACGCAGGCGAATTGGTTGATAGGCTTACAATTGAGTATAATAGAAGCCGTCAAGCAGCAATAACAAAAGAGTTAATTGAAATTATATCAGGAGCAGAAAGTTTATAATTATGAGCAAAAAAGGAAACATAACACAAGTAATTGGTGCAGTCGTTGACGTAAAATTTGATGGAGAACTGCCAGAAATATTAACAGCCTTAGAATGTGATAATGGAGGCAATAGATTAGTTTTAGAAGTTGCGCAGCATCTTGGAGAATCAAGTGTTAGAACCATTGCTATGGATAGTACAGAGGGACTCAAAAGGGGTGATGAAGTAAAAGATACAGGCGCTCCAATTCAAGTTCCAGTAGGTCCAGAAACATTAGGACGAATTGTAAACGTTATAGGTGAACCAATCGACGAGAAAGGACAAATTTCTACTAAAGAAAATTGGCCTATACACCGACAAGCTCCTTCTTTTAATGATCAGTCTACAGAAACAGAAATTCTAGTAACTGGAATAAAGGTAATCGACTTATTAGCACCTTATGCCAAAGGTGGAAAAATCGGATTGTTTGGTGGAGCAGGAGTTGGAAAAACTGTAATTATAATGGAACTTATAAATAATATAGCTAAGGCTCACGGTGGATTTTCAGTATTTGCTGGAGTGGGAGAGAGAACTAGAGAAGGGAACGATTTATATCACGAAATGATCGAGTCAGGAGTTATCAAGCCAGAGGGAACTGGGTCTAAAGCAGCATTAGTTTATGGACAAATGAATGAACCTCCGGGAGCTAGAGCTAGAGTTGCTTTAACTGGTCTAACTGTGGCAGAGTATTTTAGAGATCAAGAGGGTCAAGATGTTTTGTTCTTTGTTGATAACATTTTTAGATTTACTCAGGCAGGTTCAGAAGTATCAGCTCTTCTAGGAAGAATCCCATCTGCGGTTGGTTATCAGCCTACTCTTGCAACAGATATGGGAAACCTGCAAGAAAGAATTACAACTACAAATAAAGGATCAATTACATCAGTTCAGGCAATTTATGTACCTGCAGATGATTTAACGGATCCAGCTCCAGCAACTTCTTTTTCACACTTAGATGCAACGACTGTACTTTCAAGACAAATTGCCGAATTAGGCATTTACCCAGCTGTTGACCCTTTAGATTCTACTTCTAGAATTTTGGATCCAAGAGTTGTTGGTGATGAACACTATCGAGTAGCAAGATCTGTTCAGAAAATTTTACAAACATACAAATCTTTACAAGATATTATTGCAATTCTAGGAATGGATGAGCTATCAGAAGATGATAAACTTACCGTTGCTAGAGCTAGAAAAATTCAAAGATTTTTATCACAACCTTTCTTTGTGGCTGAAGTATTTACAGGATCTCCAGGTAAACTAGTAGATTTAGAGTCAACAATTAAAGGGTTTGACGCAATATGCAAAGGAGAATATGACCATCTGCCTGAAGCTGCTTTTTATATGGTTGGTACAATAGAAGAAGCAATAGAAAAAGCTGAAAAAATGGCAAAAGATGCAGCTGCTTAATGAGTAATCTCTTTAATATAGATATTGTTAATCCAGAACAATCTTTTCTCTCTAAAGATAATGTATTTGAGGTTGTAATACCTGCTGTAGAAGGAGAGATTGGTATTCTTAAAGACCATATTCCAATTATCTCTTTTTTAAAACCAGGTATAATTAGAGTATTCTCTGAGTCCGAGGAACAAAGTTTCTATGTTGAAGATGGTATTGTCGAATTTAAAGACAATACATTATCTGTATTAACTAGTTCAATTTTTGATTTAAAAGATGCTGATAAAAATTTTGTATCTGAATCGATAAGCAGTGCTGAAGCAGAATTATCAAAAGATAATATCGATGATCAAAAAAGATTTCTTTTAAATCACAAAGTCGAAGTTCTAAAATCTATAAGTATTAATTAACTACTTTTTCTAGTTCTTTTTGAATTTCTTGGTAAACATGAAGTTTAAAATCTACAACTTTAGTTGTTAAATCTTTAATATCTATCCATTTCCAATCTAAAAATTCAGGATGTTTAGTTTTAATGTTAATTTCATTTTCATCTCCATTAAACTTTACAATAAACCACTTTTGCTTTTGGCCTTTATATTTTCCTTTCCAAATAATTCCTAAGAGTCGATCAGGAAGATCGTAAGTTGTGTATTTGCTTATTTCTTTAATTAGTTCTACTGTCTTTATGCTTGTTTCTTCTTTAAGTTCTCTCAATGCTGCATCAAAATAATTTTCACCTTCATCAATACCGCCTTGAGGCATCTGCCAAAAATCAGCAGGGTTATCAATTCTTTTTGCCACAAATATCTTATTTTCTTTATTTAAGACTGCAATGCCTACACCATTTCTTAATGGAAGGTTTTGAAATTTTTCTTTCATTCTTAACCATTTAATAATTTAAGAGCAAATTCCAACTGGTTATCGGTATCTGTATTTATTCTAAATTCATCTGAACCTTCAGCAATAACTATATCTGGATTTACACCTACTCTTGAAATCGATTTACCTGATGGGAGATAATATTTAGAAACAGTAAGTCTTATGGCACCTTCATTTTCTAAAGGAATAATTGACTGAACTGACCCTTTTCCATATGTACTCTCTCCTACTAATATTGCTCTTTTGTGATCTTGTAGTGCTCCTGCAACAATTTCAGATGCTGATGCAGACCCATAATTAATCAAAATAACCATTGTTTCTCCATCAATAATATCTCCTTTTTTTGCAAACCATTTTCTATTTTCATACTTTCTTTTACTTTTTGTTGAAACTATTTCTCCATTTTCTAAAAAATAATCTGAAATTTTTATTGCTTGAGATAACAATCCACCAGGATTGTTTCTTAAATCTAATATGTAATTTTTAATTTTCTTATTTTTCTTAAATTCTTTGATTTTATTTTTTATTTGTTTACTACTATTCTCATTGAATGATGTTAATCTTATATAAGCTGTTTGATCATCTTTAATTTCTGACTTTACAGATGCAACTTGTATTATTTCTCTCGTAATTGTAAATATAAGTGCTTTTCTTTCTCCCCTTCTTCTAACGGTAATCTCTATATCAGATCCAACAGGGCCTCTCATCAATTCTACAGCTTCAGAAAGAGTTTTTCCTTGAACTTGAATATCATCAATTTTAACGATGTAATCTCCAGCTTTAACACCAACCTCCTCAGCTGGCGAGTTATCAATTGGAGAAATTACTTTTACGACACCAGCCTCCATACCAACTTCAATGCCCAATCCTCCAAATTCTCCGCTAGTCTCAGTTTGCATATTTTTAAACGAGTCCGGAGACATATATGCTGAATAAGGATCCAAAGATTGTAAAACGCCGTTTATAGCAGCATCCATTGCTTCACTCTGATTTACTTCATCAACATATTCTTTATTAATTTTATCTAAGACTTCGCTGAATAAATCAATTTTTTTGTAAATATCGTTTTCATTACTCAAAATTGGATTTGTAAATATGAAAAAAAATAAAGAAGCTATAAAGTATACCTTTTTCATATGATCAGTTTTTCTTTAGGAATTAATTCTGACCACATTTTTTCTAATTCATAAAATTTTCTTTTTTCAGGATTGAAAATATGAACAATTAAGTCTATTCCATCTACAAGCTTCCAATCATTGCTATCTTTTCCTTCAATTTTACAATTATTCACACCATTAATTTTTAATTTTTCAAAAACTTGTTCAGACAAAGCTTGAATATGTCTTGACGATGTACCACTAGCTATAATCATGAAGTCAGCAACTGATGATTTTCCTTCGAGATCTATTGAAACTATGTCTAAGGCTTTATTAATATCAAGCGTTTTGATTATTTCATCTTTAAGAGCTGATATTTTTTCCATTAATTGAATTTAGAGTATCAAATTTTTCTTAATTGAGAAGATGAAATATTGACTTTATTAAACTTTATAAATTCAACTGCTTTTTTATTATATTTCTTAAATGATTTAGATCTAAAAGCCTTTGATTTGTATCCATTTCGATCAAATACCAATATTTTGCACATTTTAGTTATTGAATTGTACCCCTTCCATTTATGAAAATTTATTAGGTTATCTGCCCCCATTAAAAAAAATATTTCTGAATATTTAAATTTTTTTTTTAAATATTTAATTAAATCTACTGTACGATTAGATTTTATTATTTCTTCAAAACATTTAACTTTTATAAATTTATTATTTTTATTAATTTTTTTTGCATAAGCTGTTCTTTTAGATAGATCATTTGGATTATTTTTTTTAAATGGATTTTGTTTTGTTATAGCCCATATAACTTGGCTCAAATCATAATTTTTTTTTGCTAATTTAGAAATTCTTACATGACCAACATGTGCTGGATCAAACGATCCACCGAGTATACCAATCTTTTTATTTTCTAATTTGCCCCGAACCATAAACTTCATATTTATAACTTACTAATTGATTTAAACCGACAGGACCTCTTGGTGGTAAGGTGTTTGTCGAAATTCCAACCTCTCCACCAAAACCAAATTCTCCTCCGTCAGCAAATTGTGTTGATGAATTTTGAATAGCAATAGAGCTTTTTACATTCTTAATAAAGAATTTTGCTGTATTTTTGTTTTTGGTTACTATTGCATCTGTATGCATAGTTCCATATTTGTTGATATGGGCAACTGCTTCTTTGACATCATTCACTAATTTAACCGAAATAATCGGTGAAAGATGTTCTTTTGACCAAGTATTATTATTTGCAGGATATGTTTTGCCTTTAAATAATTTACTTATTTTTTTATCAGCTAAAATTTTACAACCACTTTCAGCTAGTGAATTTAAAATTAAATTTACTAATTTCGATTTACTTTTATGTATTAAGAGGGTTTCAGTTGCACCACATATACTAGTATTTCTCAACTTAGCATTTAATACTATTTTGTTTGCCATATTATCTTCCGCCTCTTTATCAATATATGTATGACAAATTCCTTCCAAATGACCAATAACTGGCACCTTCGAAAGTTGTTTAACTTTTTTTACTAAATTTTTTCCGCCTCGTGGTATTACAACATCAATGGAGTTTTCCATTTTTGATAATAAATAATCTACGAGTTTTCTGCTTTTATTGTTTATAAACTGGACGTAATTTTCGTTTACTTTATTTTTTTTTAGAGCTTTCCTAAATAAATTTACTAAAATTTTATTACTATTATAGGCTTCGGAACCACCTCTCAATATAACAGCATTTCCAGATTTAAAACATAGTGCTGATACATCCGAAGTAACATTAGGTCTACTTTCAAATATTACACCTATAACTCCTATTGGTATTGTAACTCTTCTAATTTCAAGTCCATTTGGCCTTTTCCATTTGGAAGTTACTTGATTAACTGGATCTTTAAAAGAAATAATAGTTTTAACAGAGTCAATTATACTTTTTAATTTGTTATTATTAAGAGCAAGTCTTTGAATTAAGTTTTCTTTTAATTTTTTTCCTCTTGCATAAAAAATATCTTTCTTATTTTCACTAATAATTTTATTCTTATTAATCTCAATTAATTTTACAAAATCTTTTAAAACTTTATTCTTTTTTTTTGGACTAATACTCGAATTCAAAGCTTTTCTAGAATTTAATCCAATTTTTTTAAGTAGTTTACTCATTAAATTTTAACCATATCATCTTTATGTATAACTTCAGACTTTGTAACATAGCCTAAAAGATTACTAATTTTGTTAGAATGTTCTCCTTTTATTTTGGATATCTCATCAGATGTAAAACTGCTCAATCCTCTAGCAAATTCTTTGTTATTTTTATCTAAAATTCTAACATGATCACCTTTAACAAATTTTCCTGAAACTTTTCTAATACCTGCAGCTAATAAACTTTTTCCATTTTTTAAAGCATTTAAAGCACCATCATCTATTATAATTTCTCCTTTTGGAGATATAGAGCTAATTATCCATTTTTTTCTTGCATCTAATTTAGATACTTTTGGCAAAAACCATGTCCCAGAATTATGTTCCAGTATATTTTTAATTGGTCTTTTAATTAAACCATTTGCAATAGCCATATAGCAACCCGAGACTTGACATATTTTTGCAGCATCAATTTTCGTTTTCATTCCACCAGTACCATACTCACTTGTGCCTTTACTTGAAAAATTTTCAATTTTAGAATCAATATTTTTTATTTCTTTAATCAATTTAGCATTTTTATGAATTTTTGGGTTTTTAGAATACAATCCATCAACATCAGACAATAATATTAAGCAATCTGCACCTGATATTTGTGCAACTCTTGATGCTAATCTGTCATTATCTCCGTATTTAATTTCAGAAGTTGCGATACTATCATTTTCATTAACAACAGGTACAAAATTAAGCTCAAATAAGTTTTCGAAAGTTCTTTTAGCATTTATAGCTCTTCTTCTTTGTTCAGTGTCTTCTAAAGTAATTAGAATTTGAGAAATATTTATTTTATTTGAGCTAAATGTCTTTTTAAAAAGATTCATTAGCTCTATTTGTCCAATTGATGCAACAGCTTGGCTTTTATCAAGCTTTAAAGTTTTTTTATTTAATTGTAATTTTTTACACCCTAAAGCGATCGCTCCAGAACTCACTATAACAATGTTCTTTTTAAGTTTTTGTAACTCTTTAATATCTTTAGCAAATTCCAAAAGCCATTTTTCTCTAATAATTTTATTATCATTTATTAATAAAGATGAACCTATTTTTATTACTACAGTTTTGGAGTCCTTAAGATACATAGTTTACCAACTTTGACTTTATATCTGATACTGATTTTTTATCCATTGTTGACATGAAAAAGATATTTTTTTTTAATTTGTTCTTGAGTTTTTTTATCTTCTCTTTTTTTTCCTCTTCATCTATTAAGTCAGTTTTATTTAAAACTACTATTTCTTTTTTTTTAACTAAATCTTTACTGTATTTTGATAATTCTTTTCTGACTTGATTGTAAGAAATAAATAAATCATCTTCAGTTATATCTATTAAATGCAGCAAAGTTTTGCACCTTTCTATATGTTTTAAAAATTTTATCCCAAGACCAGTTCCGGTATGAGCGCCCTCAATTAAGCCTGGTATATCTGCCAAAGTAAATTCTTTGTCATCATAACTAGCAACCCCAAGATTTGGATTAATTGTAGTAAATTTATAGTTTGCTATTTTTGGATTTGCACTCGTCATTGATGCAAGCAAGCTGGATTTCCCAGCATTGGGCAATCCTATGATACCGATATCAGCAATTGTTTTTAGTTGAAGCCAAATCCAAAATTCCTCTCCTTGACCCCCTTTTGTAAATTTCTTTGGGGCTCTATTGGTTGAGGACTTAAACCTTGTATTTCCAAATCCTCCTTTACCTCCGCTTGCTACTAAAAACTCCTCTTTCTGACTTTTAAAATCATAAATAAGTGTTTTATTATCTTCTTCAAATACTTGTGTTCCTAAAGGTACTTTTAAGTATAAATCTTCACCACCTTTCCCAGTTTTATTTTTTCCACTGCCATCCTTTCCTCTTTCAGCTTTGAAGTGTTGTTGGTACCTGTAATCAATCAAAGTATTAAGATTTCTTTCACTAATAAGAATTACAGATCCTCCTTTACCTCCATCGCCGCCATCAGGGCCACCAAATTCTACAAATTTTTCCCTACGAAAACTTGGAGATCCTGACCCTCCGTTGCCAGCTTTTACATATATCTTAACTTGATCTAGAAATTTCATATAACAACTAAGTGAGTGTTGTATCTATTAATTGGGCTTTACAGAAACGTAAGTTCTATCAGATTTTGATTTTTTAAACTCTACTTTACCTTTAACAACTGAAAAAATCGAATGGTCTTTACCCATGCCAACATTTTCTCCAGGAAATATTTTCGTTCCCCTTTGTCTTACAATTATGTTGCCAGGCATAACCATCTCACCACCATATTTTTTCACGCCCAGTCTTCGACCTGCACTATCTCTTCCGTTTCTTGACGATCCACCTGCTTTTTTCGTTGCCATAAGTTACTTTTTATTTAGCTGCTTCCTTAGTTTCAACTGTTTTTTTTGATGGTATTTCTTTTCTTTTTTCTGCTTCAGAAATAACTTTACCATCTTTTGAATAGATCTTACTAATTCTTACCATTGTGAATTTTTGTCTATGACCATTTTTTCTTCTCGAATTTTGTCTTCTTCTTTTTTTAAAAATAAGAACTGTTCTATTTTTTCCATTTTTTATTAATTCAGCTTCAACTTTAGCTCCACTAATAGTTGGCTCCCCTAACTCTAAATTTTTATCATCTCCGTAAGCTAGTATTTCATTAAACTCTATTTTTGAATTTTCTTTTGAATCTTCCAGCTTTTCAACTTTGAGAATCTCTCCAGCTTTTACTTTATACTGTTTACCACCTGTTTGAATTACTGCGAATGACATAGTTAACCCTGATTTTTATAGTGAGCAATATAGTCTGGGTTGCATCATAGTCAAGGTTAATAACTTAGAAATTATCCTTTAAATCCCTCAATTTTTTGAAATTTTCTAGATCGTTTGACTTAAGAAAAATGTTACAATTAAGTTCCACACCAATCGTCGATGGCATACTAGTTTTTCCTTGCTTAATTTTTTCTTTAATTTCTTTAATTTTGTTTAGTAATTCATTGTTATTGGAATCTTGTGCTAAACAAAATTCAGAATTCTTTAAAGTATACTCGTGTCCACAATAAATTTTTGTATCTTTATCTAAATTTTTTAAAATTTGTAGTGAGTTGTACATTTGCTCATAACTCCCTTCAAAAATTCTTCCACATCCCAAAGAAAATAAAGTATCTCCTGTAAAAATTAATTTATTTTTAAAAAAATGAAAACAGATATGACCTATTGTATGACCAGGGACATGATATATTTTTGCTTCAAAAATATCTTCTTTCCAAATTTCACCATCTTTTAAGCAAATATCAATTTGAGGTATTCTGTTTTTATCTCCAATATAACCTACTACTTCTGCATTAAATTTTTTTTTTAATTCCTCATTCCCACCAACATGGTCATGATGATGATGTGTATTTAATATATATTTTAAATTTAATTTATTTTTCTCTAAATAATTTATAATTGGATCTGCTTCACCAGGATCAACAACACAACAATTTCTATTAGCTTCATTAATTAATATGTAAGAAAAATTATCTTCCAGACACTTAATAATTTCCACTTTCATTTAACTTTCTATTAAAAATATACCTAAGTGAGAGTCAAGATTTTTATAATTTAAATTTGACTCATTTATCTCTGAAATTCGACTTTTTTTTAAAGCGATAGATTTAAATATTTTAATATTCTTAGCACTGCAAAAATTATAAAAATCTTTAATTGTGCACATATGTAAATTTGGTGTATTGTACCATTCATGAGGTAAATTTTCTGTTACAGGCATTGTGCCTTTAAACAATAATTGTAGTCTAACTCTCCAGTAACCAAAATTAGGTATAGTAACAATTACTTTTTTTCCTACTTTAAGTAATTCATTAATTACTATTTCAGGATTAAGAAAAGCTTGTAATGTTTGGCTTAAAATAACGTAATCAAAAGACGATTTAGGAAATTGTTTTAAATCGCTTTCAGCATTCCCCTCAATTACGGTTAATCCTTTTGATAAACAATTTTGAACTTTTTCTTTAGAAATTTCTAATCCACGAATATCTTTAGTTTTGTTTTCTTGTAAAAATTTCATCAAGTCTCCATTGCCACAACCGACATCTAGAACTCTAGTATTTTCCTCTATTAAATTAGATATAATGTTAAATTCTTCTTTCATTTATAACTTTGTAAGTTGAATTAATATAATCGCCAAGTGTCTTTAGGAAACTTGGAACATCGAGCAAAAATGAGTCATGCCCCTTATCAGATTCTATTTCTACAAATCCGACATCTGCACCAATAGAATTTAGTGCTATAACTATTTCTCTATTCTCCGATGTTGGATACAACCAATCTGATGTAAATGATATTACAAAAAATTTTGTTTTAGTTTCTTTGAATGCATCAGATAAGTTTCCTTTGTACTGTTTGGATAAGTCAAAATAATCCATTGCACGAGTTATATATAAATAACTATTAGCATCAAATCTATCAACAAACACAGATCCTTGGTATCTAAGATAACTCTCAATTTGAAAATCTGCCTCAAATCCATATCTTAGGCTATCCCTATCTTGCAATTTTCTTCCAAATTTTTCCTGCAATCCTTTTTCAGAAAGATAAGTAATATGTGCTGCCATTCTTGCTACCGCTAACCCTTTGTCAGGATTTAATTTGTAATTACTATAAAATCCATTTTCCCACTTACTGTCAGCCATAATTGCCTGTCTCCCTAATTCATTAAACGCTATGTTTTGTGCAGAGTGACTGGATGTGCAAGCAATCGGTATTGCAAGTTTTGCTTTATCTGGAAAATTGGCAACAAATTGAAGTACTTGCATTCCACCCATTGAACCACCTACTACAGCAAAAAGTTTTTCAATTTCTAAATATTTAATTAGCTCATATTGAGCGTTAACCATGTCGTTAATAGTTATAATTGGAAAATCAGTTCCTATTTGTTTACCAGTGGACTCATTTATTGTACTAGGTCCATAAGATCCCATACAGCCTCCAATAACGTTTGCACAAATCACAAAAAATTTATTTGTATCAATTGGCTTATTTTCTCCAACAACATAACTCCACCAACCATCTTTATTAGTTATTGGGTTTTTTCCAGAAACATATTGATCTCCAGTCAAAGCATGGAAAACTAATATTGCATTACTTTTTTCACTGTTTAATTCCCCATATGTCTCATATGCTATTGGAAAGTTATTAATTTCCTTACCACAATCCAATTTAAGGGGATTTGATATAATTATTTTTTTTGTATCAATATTCTTATTCATAGTAATTGTACTGATTGAATTGTGAGAAAAAAAACATTTTAGCGGTTTTTTTATAGCGCTCGCAATTCAGTATAAATCAGCGCATGGAGTTTTTACTTCAAAGGAATTTATATGTCAAATATTGCTCAATTAATTATTGTTTTATCTAGTTAAAAGACTATTTATAGTGAAATATTTACTATGACAGCGCTAAGATTTAAAAACATAAAATTACAGAGTTACAAACCAGGAAAATCCTTGTTGGCTGGTAATAAAAATATTATTAAGTTATCTGCAAATGAATCTGCTTTAGGTTTCAGTAAAAATGTCGAAAAAATTGTTAAGTCTAAATTTGATATATCAAAATATCCAGACAGTAAATTTTCGGAATTAACACAAAAAATATCAAAGAAGTATGGTTGTGATAAATCCAAGATAATTTGTGGCTCTGGTTCTGATGAAGTAATTCAAATGCTTTGTCAATTGTTCCTTAGAGAAAATGATGAAGTTGTTGTTCCTCAGTACAGTTTCCTCATGTATAGGATATACTCCAAAATCGTTGGGGCAAATGTAAAATTAGCTAAAGAAATTAATTTTAAAGTTTCAGTTAAAGAAATTCTTAAAAAGACATCAAAAAAAACAAAAATTGTTTTTATTGCAAATCCAAATAATCCAACAGGCACTTATTTAACAAAAAACGAGCTATTAGACTTAAGGAGAAGATTAAATAAAAATATTTTATTGGTTGTTGATGATGCATATTTTGAATATATGAAGAATAAAGATTACAAATCTGGAATTGAATTATTTAAAAACTCTAAAAATGTATTTATTTTAAGAACATTCTCAAAAATCTATGGTCTAGCTTCACTAAGGATAGGCTGGGGATACGGTGATAAATCTATAATTAAAGAATTATATAAAATTAAACCACCTTTTAATGTAAATAAATTTGCTCAAATTTGTGCTGTTGAATCACTTAAAGATGATAAATTTGTTAAAAAGTCCGTAATACATAATCTTAAATGGTGCAAAAAAATTAAAAATGAGATGTTAAAATATAATATTGGTACAAACAAAATATCTGGAAATTTCTTTTTGTTAGATTTCAAAAAAGCAAAATTTACCGCAGATACAACTTTAAAAAAATTACAGAAATATGGAATTATACTAAGAGAAATGAATTCATATGGCATAAAAAATTGTCTAAGACTTACAATTGGCAACACAAAAGAAAACCAAATATTCCTTAAAAGAATGAATACTATTTTTAAAAATGTTTAATAATATTCTTATTATTGGTTGCGGATTAATAGGCTCATCAATATTAAAGGCTTCAATACAAAAAAAAATTTCTAAAAATTTTTTTGTATTTGAAAAATCAAAAAAATATAAATCTATTATTAAAAAATTTAACAAAAAAATTAAATTTTTAAAAAGGTTAGATAAAAATTTAAATAAAATTGATCTTGTGATTTTAAGCACTCCTATGAGTGAATATCCTAAATTTTTTTCGTCATTAAATAAAAATCTCAATCATAATTCAATTATAATTGACGTTGGTTCAACAAAAAAAAATCTAATTTCTTTAAAAAAAAAAAAATTATCAAAAAATCTTGATTGGGTGATGAGTCATCCTATATCAGGATCCGAAGTTAGTGGGCCCAAATATGGTAATGCTAATTTGTTCAAAAACAAGTGGTGCATAATAATAAAAGATAAAAATGTTCTAAAACAAAAAAAAGTAGAGAGATTTTGGAAATCTTTAGGATCTAAAATAATTATTATGAACCCCGATGATCATGATAAAATTTTTTCAGTCACTAGCCATCTACCTCACTTGATAGCTTACAATTTAATAAAAACTGCTCAGGATTTTCAGAAAAAAAAGAATAAAAATTTAATTAAATTTAGTGCAGGTGGATTAAGAGATTTCTCAAGAATTGCTGCTTCCAACGAAATAATGTGGAGAGACATATTTTTCGAGAATAAAACTAATATGATTGAAGCAATAAACCTTTTTATGAAAAATTTAAAAGATTTTAAGAAGAATATAAGTAAGAAAGAAAATTCAAAGATAATAAAAAAATTAATCAATTCGAAAGTAGTAAGAAAACAAATAATTTCTCAAAAACAAGATATTTCTAAACCTGATTTTGGTCGAGAGTAATTCAGATCCTTGTTACTTTCTTTACATCTAATTTCGCAGTTTCTTTAATTAGTTTTATCGTTTTTTTAATTGGCATTATGATCACTCTTTTTTTTGGACCATAAGCGTGGATAAGATCATTTGTATTGATGCATATAGCAACATGTCCTTTCCAAAAAATAATATCACCTTTTTTAAATTTTTTTTTGTATCCCACACCTTTTTTTAATTTAACTTGATCAATAGTGTCTCTTGGAAAAAAATTATTATTAAATTTATAAAATATTTGTAATAGAGCAGAACAATCAATTCCTTCGAATGTTTTTCCGCCCCATTTATATTTACAATTTAGAAAACTTTTAAATATCTTTACAAAATCAGAATTTTTTTTTTGGATTGGAAATATGTCTTTTGATCTTAGCCATTTATCTTTTTTATACATAATGAAATTTTGATCCTTTTTTAAAATTTGTATTTTGCTCGTAAATGGTAAAAACTTTTTTGATTTCTTTTTTTTATTACCTAAATAAATTCTAGCTTTTAAAATTCCAACTTTGTGAGTTGGATTGAATTTTTCGTAGCTATCAATTTTTTTTATAAAGCCTGAATATTTGTCATATGAAGTCTTTATTTTAAAATAATTATTTTTTTTACTAATTATTTTAAAACTCTCACCGTAGATAAGTTGAGAGCTAACATTAGAGTTCTTCTTTGGTTCCTCTAATATATCGACAAAAGGCTCTTTTAAAAAAAAACTATTTTGCACCAATTTTAATTTTATTCCTTATAAACCATAAACAAATTAAGGATGGGATGACCATTAAAGTAGTAATTATAAAAAAAGTTCCCCAGTCTCCATTTAGCCAATCAACTAAAGCACCCGATGAAGAAGCAAGTGTCGTTCTTCCTGCAGTTCCAATTGAAGCTAGAAGTGCATACTGTGTAGCGGTATAAGTCCTATCCACTAAAAGAGAGATAAAGGCTACGAAAGCAACAGTTGCAAATGCTGCAGATATATCATCAGCAATAACCGCTAAAGCAAACAACCATTCAGATTTTCCTGACCACGCTAGAGCAGCAAATAATAAATTTGTTGCTGCCATAAATCCACCAGCAACAAACATTGTTTTTATTGTGCCAGCTCTCATAGCAAATATTCCACCTAATAATGTAAATACAACTGTCGTTATCCAGCCTAGAGTTTTAGAGTATATCGCTATTTCACCTTTTGAAAATCCTACCTCTTTATAAAAAACTATGGACATTCTTCCAAGAAAGGCTTCTCCAATTTTAAAAAGAAAGACAAAGCCAAGGATTCCAACTGCAATTGAGAAACCATTTTTTTTGAAAAAACTAATTATTGGACCTCCTATTGTACCAGTAATATAAGCAACAAATTTTGTTATTACATTATTTGATCCAAGTTTTGATTGTATTATTTCGTCTGTTTCTTTTTGTTTGTTTTGCCTATCTGTTGTTATAGGCTCGTGTATAAACATTAAACCTATATTCATCAGGATTACTACAACGCCAAGAACTAAAAAAGTAGTTTGCCAGTAATCTTCAATTCCAATGTTTTGAAAAAATTCGGCAGTAAACAATGCTATAACACCACCTAACTTATATCCGGTCCACCATCCAACTACAGCCATAGCAGCACCTGCTGCCATAGACTTTCCTTCATTAGCATTAATTTGTTCGATTCTCAACGCATCAACTGTAATATCTTGTGTAGCCGAAGCAATTGCTATAACTAATCCAACACTAATTAGTAACGCCAAATTTTCTGTAGGGTTAATAAAACTCCAAACAATTAAACTAAATAAAATTATAATTTGCATAAGGACAATCCAGCCTCGTCGATGCCCTAATCTTTTTGTTAAAAATGGAATTTGTATTCTATCAATTATTGGTGCCCACAAATAATTAAAGGCGTACACCCCAAATATTAAACCTGCCCATCCAATAGTTGATCTACTTAAACCTTCTTCTTTTAGCCAAAGGCTTAAACTGCTGGCAATTAAAACCCAAGGAAATCCACTAATTGCACCAAGAAGTAATATTCTTAGCATTCGAATATCCTTGTAAACTAAAATAGATTCTGACCAAGTTTGTTTTTTTTCAAACATTAATATTTTCTCCAAAAAGATGGAATGAATAATACTAGAATTGCAAATAATTCCAACCTTCCAAGTATCATTGCAGCACTGAGAACCCATTTAGAAAAATCAGACAGGCTTGAAAAACTTCCGTTTGGACCAATAATATCACCTAAACCTGGACCAACATTTGAAATTGACGTGGCAGCTGCTGAAATTGCAGTAATAAAATTTAATCCATCAAGCGATAAAAGCGCAGTCACAACAAAAAATATTAATATATAAAGAAATATAAAAGAAATAATTGAGTCCATAAATTTTTCATCCACATTATTATTTTGATATTTAATTTTGAAAATTCCTCGAGGGTAAATTATTTTTTTCAGCTGATTTGATATGAATTGATATAAAATTTGAACTCTAAAAATCTTTATTCCGCAAGTTGTAGAGCCTGCACAGCCGCCAATGAACATTAAAATTATGAAGTATACTAGTGGAAATTGACCCCAATTACTAAAATTTTCTGTAGCATACCCTGTTCCAGTTAAAATAGAAATTATATTAAAGCTAACAGACAAAAAACTTATCTCAGTTAAGCTTTTATTTATAACAGATAAATAAAAAAACATTAAAAGAATTGAAATAATAACCAAAATTATAAAAGTTTTTATTTGCGTGTCTTTGAAAAATATTTTCTTATCTCCAGCCAAGTATTTGATGTAACTAATAAAAGGTATACTTCCAAGAATAATAAATATTATTGCATTAATTTCTATTAACGAGCTGTTAAAATAACCTATAGATTCATTATAATTTGCAAAACCTCCAGTCGCTATTGTTGTCATAGCGTGTACGATGCTATCAAAAAAACTCATCCCAAATATAAAATAAAAAAAAGCACAAGTTAAAGTTAATAAGGAATATATAGACAATAATCTCAAAGAAACTTCTTTAGTTTTAGGAAAAATTTTTTCAGAAGTATCATTAGATGAAATATTGAAAAGTTGCATACCCCCTATATTCATTAAAGGCATTAAAGTGATTGCCATTACGATAATTCCAATACCACCAAACCATTGTAACATTCCTCTCCAAAGTAATATCGCTTTAGATGTTTCATTTAGATTCGTTATAATTGTAGATCCTGTTGTTGTAATACCAGACATGCTCTCAAAAAATGCATCTGTAAAACTCAAATCCGTACTAGAAAAAATTAAAGGTAAAGAACCAAATATAGCAATACTTAACCACGAAAGTGCTGTGAGTAAAAAAGCTTGAGGTAAACTTATCTTTTTATCGTGATCATAATTAGAAATGAAAAATAAAAATCCAAAAACAATAGTAACAATCATTGATCCGATAAATCCTGCATCAATTTGATCAAATGTTAATTGAACCAAAATAGGTACAATCATTGAAAGACCTAAAATAATTTGCAAAACCCCTAATGTAAAAAAGACAGTTTTATAATTGGACATTTTGAATGGACATTATTTTATGGTAAATAAATTTCAACTCTATATGAATTATTAAAAAGGCTGATATTAAGGATATTTAAGTAGTTGTGATAGACAAAACAAATTTTGATAAAACAAACGCCTGGCCATTTGTTGAGGCTAAAAAGCTATTAAGAGAGAGAAAATCGAACATAGAAAAAAAAAATAAAATAGTTTTACAAACTGGTTATGGCCCTAGTGGTCTACCTCATATAGGTACATTTGGAGAAGTTGCAAGGACGACAATGATTGTCAACGCCCTTGATCATTTAACAGATATTCCAAAGGAAATTATTACATTTTCTGATGATATGGATGGTCTTAGAAAAGTACCTGAAAATGTTCCAAATCAAGAAAAGCTCAAAATTAATCTTCACAAACCTTTAACGGATGTCCCTGATCCATTTGAAAAGTTTAGTAGTTTTGGAGAACATAATAATAATATGTTGAAACAATTTCTTGATAATTTTAAATTCAAATATTCATTTAAAAGTTCTACAGAACTCTACAAGTCTGGTTATTTTAATGACACCCTAAAATTAGTTCTAGAAAATTATGAAAAAATTATGGAAATAATCCTTCCAACTTTAGGCAAAGAAAGACAGAAAACCTATTCCCCCTTTTTACCAATATGCCCAGAAACTGGAAAAGTTCTTGAAATACCTGTTTTAGAAATTGATTCTAAATCTTCTAAAATCATATTTGATAATAATGGATCAAAATTGGAAAAAAGTATTTTAGACGGGAACTGCAAATTGCAATGGAAAGTTGATTGGGCAATGAGATGGTACGCTTTAGATGTTGATTTTGAAATGTATGGAAAGGATTTAATTGAGAGTGCAATTCTTTCAACTAAGATTATTAAAACATTAGGTAAATCTAACCCATCTGGTTTTGCGTATGAACTTTTTTTGGACGAAAAAGGTGAAAAAATATCTAAATCAAAAGGTAATGGAGTAACTATAGATGAATGGCTGAATTATGCATCTCCTCAAAGTCTATCTCTTTACATGTATCAAAATCCAAAAAGAGCAAAAAAATTGTACAGAGAAGTTGTTCCAAAAGCTGTTGATGAATATCTAGATTTTATAGAAAAAGGAAAAACTCAAAATGATTTACAGAAGTTAATGAATCCAGTTTGGCATGTACATAATGGATCAATGCCAGAGGAAAATACAATTATGACTTTTTCAATGCTTTTAAATTTAGTTGAAACAAGTAATGCGGACAACAAACAATTACTTTGGAAATTTGTAAAAAAATACAAGTCAGAAATTAATGAAAATGATCATCCAATTTTTGATAATTTAATTGAATATGCAATAAAATATTTCAATGATGTTATAAAAACAAAAAAAATTTACAAAACTCCAAATGAAAAAGAGAAAGTTGCACTGAAAGCATTAATTAAGTCTTTAGATAATTGTAATGATAAAATGGCTCCTGAAGATATTCAGACAAATATTTTTACCGTAGGAAAAGAAAATGGTTATAAAGAAAATTTAAGAGAATGGTTTAAGCTTATCTATGAGGTTGTATTTGGTGACGAAAATGGACCCAGAATGGGCTTCTTCATTAGTTTTTTTGGAGTAAATGAAACCAAAGAATTGATAAGAAAAAAGGTTGAAAATGTTTAATCTTATAAGACCTTTTATATTTAAATTTAGCCCTGAAGTGGCACACTCGCTAGCAATAAAGGCTTTAAAGTTAAATCAGATACCAGCTATAGATAAAACAACCAGAGTTACTATCCAAACTAAATTTTTAAACAAAACCTTAAATTCTCCTCTAGGTGTTGCTGCTGGATTTGATAAAAATGCAGAAGTTTACAATCCTCTATACAAACTAGGATTTGGTTTTGTTGAGGTAGGTACAATTACACCTAAACCACAAATAGGAAATCCGAAGCCAAGAGTGTTCAGATTGGAAGAAGATGAGGCTTTAATTAATAGACTTGGATTTAACAATATTGGATCAGAAGAAAGTAAAAAAAATATTGAAAATAATTCACCTAATGGATTACTTGGTATTAATATAGGACCTAATAAAGATAGTGAAAACAGAGTTGAAGATTATTTAATTTGTTTCAGAAAATTTCATAATTTAGCAGACTATATTACAATTAATATCTCTTCTCCTAACACAGAAAATTTAAGAAACTTTCACAAAAATGAAGAGTTAGATAATCTTTTAAAATGCATAAATGAAGAAAAGAAAAATTTAAATTCAAATGTGCCAATAGCAGTCAAAGTATCTCCTGATATTGATGAAAAAAGTATTGATGAAATCTCAGAACTTTTTTTAAAATATAATGTTCAAATAGTTATAGTTTCAAATACGACAGATAGAAATAGAGAAAATATATCTAATATAAATAAATTAGAGAAAGGCGGTTTGTCTGGAAAACCACTTGAAAATATCTCTAATGAATTGATTAATAAATTTTTTAAATTAGTTGGAAAAAAAATCTTAATAATTGGAGTTGGAGGCGTTGACTCTGCCGATGGCGTTTTTAATAAAATTGTAAGCGGTGCAACTCTTGTGCAATTGTATACAGGTATGGTTTATAAAGGACCAACTATTGCTTCAAAGATTAATAAAGATCTCGACGAAATTGTAAAAAGAGAAGGTTTTAAAAATATTTCTGAAGCTATTGGAACAAAAAATTAATCTTGACTGGTATTCTTTAAGACCATATACATCTTGAAAATTTATGTCTAAAAAATGCGAACTTATTGGTAAAATCCCTCTAAAAGGCCATAATGTTAGTCACGCTAACAATAAAACTAAGAGAAGATTTCTTCCAAATTTAAAGAAAGTAAAATTTAAAAGCGAACTTTTAAAAAAATCTATGAGATTAACAGTTTCAAATGCAGGTGTTAGATCTGTAGATAAAAAAGGTAGCTTTGATAATTTCTTAAAATCTGCGAAATCAAGAGATTTATCGTTAAGATTAAAAAAGCTTAAAAAATCAATAATCGCAAAAACAGCATAATGAATAAAGTTTTCCTTACTTTCTCATTTTTAATGGGATTGGTTGTACTAGCATCTAATTATTTAGTTCAATTTCCTATAAAATATTACGGTTTAGAGGAAATTTTAACTTACGGTGCATTTAGTTATCCAATTGCATTTTTAATTACAGATTTAGCCAACAGATCCTTTGGAAAATTAGTAGCAAGAAAAATTGTCTATATAGGCTTCACAATTGGAATTTTGTTTACTTTAATATTTTCAACTAATTTTACTGATCTTATTTCTATAAGAATAGCAATTGGTTCAGGAACAGCTTTTATAATTGCTCAACTTTTAGATGTTCAGATATTTGATCAATTAAGACAAAAAAAGTGGTTTATAGCACCTTTAACATCTTCTTTGATAGGTTCAACTGTTGATACTTTTTTATTTTTCTCAATATCATTCTATGGAACGGGAATTCCATGGGTAACTTTATCGTTAGGAGATCTTGCGGTAAAAATATTTGTAGCTCTTGTAATGTTGATACCTTTTAGATTATTACTCGGCACACTAAAAGCAGCATAACTAAATTTTAGGTTCTTGTTGGGTCATACAATGTATTGCACCAAATCCCCATATCAATTTGCTACAGTCAACTGTTTCAATTTTTCTATTTCTAAAATAATTTTTGAAAATTTTAATTGCAATATTGTCTTCTTTTACTTTGAATATTGGGAGAATTATTTTTTTATTACAAATATAAAAATTCATATAACTTGCAGGAACTCTTGTATTCTCAATATAAATTGGTGAAGGCATAGGAACTTTTATAATTTTGAATTTCTTTCCTTTCTCACATTTACTTTCTTTCAATATATTTAAATTCTTATTTAAGTTTTTGTAATTTATATCTTTTTTATTATTTTCAACCGCAGTCATAATCGTATTTCTTGAAACAAATCTTGATATGTCATCAACATGTCCATGCGTGTCATCGCCAGCAATTCCTTTTTTAAGCCATATAAAGTTTTTTATATTTAAGTATTTATTAAACATTTTTTCGTAGTCTTTTTTTTTAAAATTTTTATTTCTTTCTTGAATTTTGCTTAACAAACATTCTTCAGTTAATAAAATTGTACCTGAGCCATTTACATCAAATGCTCCTCCTTCCATGATTATTTTTCTAATTCTGCCTTTTTTTTTGATTATTGGATCAATCTTTTTAAAATTAGCAATTTTACTAATACTATTATTGATTTTATTGTCATTTTTATAATTTTTATATTTTGACCATCCGTTAAAACCAAAATTTAGTATTACTTTTTTCTTTTCGACCTTGTTTGTTATAAATATGGGTCCAGAGTCTCTTAACCATATTCTATCAGTTTTAATATAGTGGAAATTGATATTTTTAATTTTATCAAGTTTTATTAATTTTTTTATATTTTTTATATTTTTGCTAACGATTAAGTTAACTTTCTGATTTTTTGAAATTTTTTTTATAATCTTTAAAATTACTTCAGGAATAAATTGATATAATCCAGGCCAATCATTTTTATTATAAGGCCAAGCAATCCAAACTGAGTTTTGAGGCTCCCATTCAGCTGGCATTCTAAATCCATTAAAGCTTTCACTCATCTGCAGGATTTTTTACTATGCCTTTATAAAAATCGATTCTTCTATCCCTTAAAAAAGGCCAATGCTCTCTGGCTGAATCAATTTTTTTATAGTTTATTTCACGAACCAAAATTTCTTCTTTTTTATTCCCAAGTTTTCCAATTATTTGCCCACTAGGATCTATGATCATTGAGTTTCCCCAGAATTCTATTTTCTTCTTACCTTTTTTTTCTGTTCCAACTCTATTTATAGCAACCACATAAGTACCATTTGCTATTGCGTGAGATTTTTGCATTGTTATCCAAGAGTCTAGTTGAGATTTTCCAAATTTTTTTTTCTCTTTAGGATGCCATCCAATAGCAGTAGGGTAAAAAATTATTTGTGCACCTTTAAGTGCAGTCAATCTTGCGGCTTCTGGGAACCATTGATCCCAACAAATTAAAGGTCCAATTTTACCAAATTTTGTTTTAACAGATTTAAAACCTAAATCTCCAGGAGTAAAATAAAATTTTTCATAATAGCCAGGATCATCTGGTATATGCATTTTTCTATATTTCGATAAAATTTTACCTTTCTCGCTAATAACGATACTGGTATTATGATAGAAGCCATGCGTTTTTTTTTCAAATAATGAAATCATTAATACTATTTGTAAATCTTTAGCTAATTCACAAAATATTTTTGTGGTTCTGCCAGGTATTTTTTCTGCTAGCTTAAAGTTGGAATGACTTTCTGTTTGACAAAAATAATTTGATAAAAATAGTTCTGGTACACAAATTATTTTAGCTTTTTTTGATGCTGCTTTTTTTATATTTTTAATAGCTGAATTTATATTTTTTTGAATATTATCTGAAATTTTACTTTGAATAATTCCAATTTTTACTTTTTTGATCATCTATCAAAATATTTTGGAAAAGTTTTTTCTGTCTCTATTTTTCCATTCTCCAGTATGATAGGCATCACTTGCTATTAATGGTAAAACACTGGTAGCTTCAGCAAATACCATTTGTTCTTTGGTAGTATCAACCTTACCCCATGAACTTGCTTCTTTTAATGTTGAACTACTGCAAGCTCCATCTCTTGAGTCAGCAACAGTAATTTGTATTGCATATTTGTGCATATCGACATTTTTTCCCAAAAGTTCAGCACAAATTACCGTGTCTTGTATAAAGTTTTTAGGAACTCCACCACCAATCATAAATAATCCCGACCCTTTAGATTTAATTTTAATCTCTGTTAATTCTCTAAATTCTCTAATTGAGTCTATTGTAATATGATTTTTTGGATTTCTCTCTTGATGCATGACTAATCCAAAACCTGCACTTGAATCTGTAAATGCAGGACAGAATATAGGTACATTGTTATCAAAAGCTGTTTCAATTAAAGAACCTTTCTTTTTAGAATTAGTTTTTAGATATTTGCCAATCTCTTTAATAAATTCTCTCGATGTGTAAGACTTCGGCTCAAGTTTGTCTGCTATTTCTCCTATTGTTTTATCACAAACCTGGAGCTCCTCTTCATCGATGTAAGTATCATAAATCCTATCTATATAATTGTCTCTAAGTTCATTATCATTTTGATATTGTGATCCTTGGTAATGTTTAAATCCAAGCGCTTCAAAAAAATCCATATCTATTATAGATGCTCCAGTTGCTACAATTGCATCTACCATGTTGTATTTAACCATATCTCTATAAATATGCATACATCCAGCGGCAGAAGTAGACCCTGCAAGAGTTAAAAATATTGTGCAATCTTTATCTTTAAGCATTTCATTATATATCTTGGATGCATTAGCAGTTTCTCTTGAAACAAAAGACATTTTTTCCATAGAAGATATAATTTTTCTAGAGTCAAAAGATGTAATATCAATATGCTCAACCTCTTTACTTAAAAAGTCTTTTTTTCTGTTATGATTAAGATTTTTTGTATCTGACATTATGCAACAAGAAACTCTTTATTTGTTTCTTTGTCATACATCGTCATTATTGGATCATCACATACTTCGTAAATACTATCAGAATAATATCCATTAAATTCAGTTCTAAATGTCAATCCGTATGCTCCTAATTGACCTAACTCAATGTAATCACCTTCTTTAATATTATTAGGTAGAATAAAAGGTCCCTTCATATAATCCATGCTATCACATGTTGGTCCATAAAAATCAAATGAAGTCAATTTTTTTGATATAATTCTTCCACTTGTAATTATCCTTGATGGATAAACTATATTAGGCACACCTGCATCAAATAAAGTTCCGTATGTTCCATCATTAATATATAGCTTTTGTTTTTTTCTTAAGTTTACTCTTACAATTGTCGAACCACTTTCTGCAACAATTGCTCGACCTGGCTCACATATAATTTCTGGTTTTTTTTCTAATTTTAATTTATTTAATGAATTTTTTATTTCCTCAAAATAAGAGTCTAATGATTGAGGAACTAAGTCAGGATAGATTGTTGGAAATCCTCCACCTATATTTATAACATCTGGAACTATTTTTGTTTTTTTTATTATATATTTAATTTCATTAATCCCTTTTGAATAGGATATTGGATGCATACATTGCGAACCCACATGAAAACTTAATCCTATTTTTTTTGCATACTGTTTTGTTAATCTATAAAGGCCTATTGCTTCAGAAGTTTGTGCGCCAAATTTTTTAGATAAATCTATTTCTGCGTGTTCATTAGAAACTGCAACTCTTACAAATAACTCCAAATCCTTAGCTTGATTAGTACTATTAAGAATTTTTATTAATTCATCTTTTGTATCTATTGAAAAAGTCTTAATATTATATTTGAAATATGCTTCGCTTATACTTTCCTTGCTTTTTACAGTATGCATGTAGGAGCATTTTGCATCTGGGCTAACACTTCTAATTGCCTCAACTTCTTTAATTGAAGCGATATCAAAATCATTAATTCCGCTTTCCACGATAGTTTTTAATACTAATGGATGAGGGTTAGTTTTAACAGCATATAGGATTTTACCAGGAAATTTATTCTGAAAAAATTTAGAAGCTATGTTTATAGAATTTCTTCTAATACAATAAACAGGTTCTG
Source organism: uncultured Pelagibacteraceae bacterium (assembly GCA_902533775.1). GTDB lineage: Bacteria > Pseudomonadota > Alphaproteobacteria > Pelagibacterales > Pelagibacteraceae > Pelagibacter. The sequence goes on along the minus strand of CACANA010000001.1, from coordinate 45,633 downwards.
TTGGTTTCAGTTGGTTTACTAATTTATCAACTGATTTAAATTTTTGCATTTAAAGCTCCAAAAAAAATTTAACAAAAAAAACCGGCATAACTGCTATGCAAGTTTATATAAAACGAGCATTTATGCTGAAAATGAGCCAATGTAAAGTAAAAATGTACCCTTGAAATAATTTAGAATGTTTCCATATAAGGTTCATGCCAGAAGCAGAAGTGTTAAAAAAAATAACAGAATTTGAGGATAAATCTCTACTTATAGTAGATGATGATAACCCTTTTAGAGAAAGACTAGCTCGAGCAATGGAGAAAAAGGGCTTTTCTGTTTCACAAGCAGAGGGTGTAAAAATTGGAATAGAGTCTGTGAAATCAAAAAAACCTGCTTTTGCAGTTGTTGACTTGAGACTAAACGATGGAAACGGACTAGAAGTTGTAAAAGAAATCCAGAAAAATAACTCAGAGAGCAGAATAGTGATGCTTACTGGTTATGGAAATATACCAACTGCAGTAGCAGCGATTAAAGAAGGTGCAATAGACTATTTAGCTAAACCAGCAGATGCAGATGACGTAGAAAAAGCACTTTTAGCTGATCCAAATAAAAAAGCTGCTCCACCAGAAAATCCAATGTCCGCTGATAGAGTTAAATGGGAACATATTCACAGAGTTTTTGAATTATGTAACAGAAATGTATCTGAGACTGCAAGAAGACTTAAAATGCATCGAAGAACACTTCAAAGAATTCTATCAAAAAGATCTCCAAGATAATTCTAAATATATTTTCTAAGTTTAATAATTTTATTAACTAAAGCTGTTAGTAATAACATCTTAAATAATTCAGCATAAAGAAATGGGTAAACACCAAATTCTAATATTGGTTTATCCCAACCGATTAAATTTCCAAGCCACAAAATACCCAAAATATATATTACTGATGTTGCAATTATAATTTTTAAAAAGTTTAAAATATGGTTTTTATCGTATGTAAATATGCCTGCTATCAGACATGCAAATATAAAACCTATTAAATATCCCATTGTGGGACCAACAAAATAAGCTAATCCTATTCCTTTTTCTGGTGAGTTAGAAAATACTGGTAATCCCATAATTCCTTCTATCAAATAAAAAACTACCGAAAGTACGCCGACTTTATATCCAAAGGAAATTCCTAAAAACAAAACTATAAATGTTTGCATAGTCATAGGAACTGGATAAAAAGGTATTTTAATTTTTGCAGATATTGTCAATAAAATAGAACCTATTAATGCAAATATTATGATTTTAATTATTTTATTATTAGAAATTGAATTTACTAATTCCATTAGCTTTAAATTACTATTTAAATAAAGTTTAATCCACTAATATTTATTAACAGGATGTTTTATTCTTACTATAATACGTCAATTTATTATAAATTAAATTATGGGTAAAATTAAAAAAACAGATCATTTCTATCTTATTGATGGGTCCGGATACATATTTAGAGCCTATTACGCATTGCCACCATTAACACGAAAAAGTGATGGTTTGCCAGTAGGCGCAGTAAGTGGATTTTGTAACATGCTGTTTAAATTATTAGAGGACTCTAAATCTAGCGAAAATTTAGAAAAACCAACTCATTTTGCAGTAATCTTTGACTCTGCAAGAAAGAATTTTCGAAACGAAATATATTCAGATTATAAAGGAAATAGGTCTGATGCTCCCGATGATCTAATTCCACAATTCGATTATATTAGAAAGTCAGTATTAGCATTCAATTTACCTTCTATAGAAATGTTAAATTACGAGGCTGATGATTTGATAGCCACCTATGTAGAGCAAATATTAGACGAAGGTGCAAAGGTTACAATTGTATCATCTGACAAAGATTTAATGCAACTTTTCAAAAAAAAGGTTCGTATATACGATCCAATGAAGAATAAATTTATATCTAATGACGATGTAATCAATAAATTTGGGGTTGGTCCGGATAAAGTAATTGATGTTCAATCACTAGCAGGGGATAGTACAGACAATGTACCTGGCGTTCCAGGTATTGGTGTAAAAACAGCAGCAGAATTAATTAAGGAATATGGAAATTTAGAAAACCTTCTCAAAAACGCAAATAAAATAAAACAGAATAAAAGAAGAGAAACACTTTTAGAAAATAAAGATAAGGCTCTAGTAAGTAAAAAACTGGTCACATTAAAAAATGATGTTCCAGTGAAAGACAAATTAACTGACTTTGTTCTAAAAAAAGTAGACGTAGACAAGTTATACAATTTTTTGAGAGAAATGGAATTTAATAGGTTATTGAGTTCGGCAATTTCGACGTATGGTCAATCCAAATTTAGTGATGAAATAGAAGTCAAAAAAGAAACATCTAAAATATCAAAAGATAAATATGTTTTGATAAAAAATTTATCTGAAATAAAAGATTGGATGCAAGAAGCCGAAGAAGCTGGTGAATTTTCTATTGATACTGAAACAGATTCTCTTGACCCACATCAGGCAAATTTAGTTGGTATCTCAATTTCTAGCAAAATAGGTAAAGCTTGTTACATTCCAACAGGTCATATTGATAAAAATAATCTTAATGAGAAAGATGTTTTGAGAATTTTAAAACCATATTTAGAGGATAAAAGTTTAAAAAAAATTGGGCAAAATATTAAATTCGATTACATAATATTTCGCAAAAGGGATATAGATATTCAAAGTATGGAAGATACAATGTTGATGTCATACGTTTTAGATGCTGGTAAAAATAGACATAATATGGATACCCTTTCAGATATTCATCTTGGTCACAAAACAATTAAATATAAAGATCTTGTTGGATCTGGAAAAAAAGAAATTAAATTCAGTCAAGTAGAGTTAAATATTGCAAAAGATTATGCAGCAGAAGATGCTGATATAACTTACCGTTTATATAAAATATTTTTGAAATCGCTTAAATCGGAAAAATTACTAAATATTTATGAAATTTTTGAAAAACCTTTAATTAAAATTTTAGCATCAATGGAAATCAATGGCATAAAATTGGATAATAATTTTCTTAAAAAATTATCTGTTAAGTTTGAAAAAAAACTTCAAGATTTAGAAAAACAAATTTTTAAAATTTCAAAAAAAAAATTTAATATTGCATCGACCAAACAGTTGGGTGAAATAATGTATAATGACCTCAAAATTGCATCGCTAAAAAAGACAAAAAAAGGGAGTTTTGCAACTGGTGCAGCAGTTCTAGAGGATTTAGCTTACAAAGGGAATGAATTTCCTAAATTGGTTTTAGAATGGAGACAATCTAGTAAATTGAAAAATACATACTCTGACTCTTTGCCAGAGCATTTAAATCCCAATACAAAAAGAGTGCATACATCTTTTCTGTTAGCAGCAACTACAACAGGTAGACTTGCATCTAGTGATCCAAATTTACAAAATATTCCTATTAAAACTGAGGAGGGCAAAGATATTCGTAAAGCCTTTATATCAGAAAAAAATAAAAAACTTATATCAGCAGACTATAATCAGATCGAAATGAGAATTTTGGCTGATCTAGCTGATGTAAAAGAACTAAAAAAAGCTTTTAAAAATAACGAGGATATTCACTCATTAACCGCCAGCCAGGTTTTTGGTGTAGACATAAAAAAAATTGATGCTGATATGAGGAGAAAAGCGAAAGCTATTAATTTTGGAATAATTTATGGAATATCTCAATATGGTTTGGCCAAACAAATTGGTGTATCAAACAATGAAGCCGAAGAATTTCTAAATTCATATTTTATTAAATTTCCAGAAATTAAAGAATACATGAATAACACAATTAAATTCTGTAGAAAAAGTGGATATGTAAGAAATATTTTTGGTCGAAAAACTCATATTCCAGGAATCAATGACAAAAATTTTAATGTTAGAAATTTTCAAGAAAGGGCAGCTATAAATGCACCCATCCAAGGATCTGCATCAGAAATAATGCGACTTGCTATGATTAGAATCAACGATGAGATTGATACTAAAAAAACAAATGAATTTAATATGTTGCTTCAAATTCACGATGAATTGATTTTTGAGGTAATTGATAATGGTACTAAATCTGCTTCTAAAAAGATTAAAGATATTATGACAAGTGTGAAAGATAGTGATTTGCATTCATTTTCAATACCATTATCGGTAGATGTAAACATAGGTGATAACTGGGGAGAGCTTCATTAATAAATATTTAATTGCCCAATTTTAAACATTTTAGTATTTTTATAGTTAAACATGAAACAAACAATTGCCCTTGTTGATGATGATAGAAATATATTAACTAGTTTAAGTATTGCTCTAGAGAAAGAGGGTTTTAATATTCAAACTTATTTGAATGGAGAAAGTGCCTTAATAGGTTTGTCAAGAAATCCCCCAGACCTTGCAGTTATAGATATTAAAATGCCAAGAATGGATGGAGAAGAATTGTTAAAAAAATTGAGAAAAAAAACATCTATGCCCGTTATCTTTTTAACTTCAAAAGATGAAGAGGTGGATGAGCTCTTAGGACTAAAACTAGGGGCTGATGATTTTGTAAAAAAATCAGGTGGCTTTTCAACTAAAGTTCTTATTGAAAGAATTCGTGTCCAACTTAGAAAAAAAGATAATAATTTAGAGGATAATAGAAATATAATTTCACATGGAAAATTAAAACTTGACCCTTCACAGTTAGAGTGTGAATGGGATGGCAAGCAATTACCAGATAAATTAACAACAACAGAATTCTTAATTGTAAAGGAATTAGCAAAAAGACCTGGAATTATAAAAGAAAGATCTCAATTAATGGATGTTGCTTACAGAGAAGACACGGATATTGAAGATAGAACAATAGATAGTCACGTAAAAAGGATTAGAAAAAAGTTTAAAAAAGTAGATAATAACTTTTCAGCGATAGAAACTAGATATGGTAGTGGTTATCGTTGGAATGTTAAATAATGGCTACTTCAAAATCTAATAATCAATCTATTTTAAAAAAATTCTTAGTTATCAACTTTATTGTTTTTTTAGTGATAGGTGTGTTAACATTATTTTACCTTAACACAGTAAAACCTACGCTCATTAAAAATAAAACTGCCTCACACATAAAAATTATTGATAATACAACAGAAAATATTGATCGTTTAAAAATAAATTTCTCATCTGAAGATATTAGAGAGTTTCTGTTTTCTACTAAATTTTTGTTTCAAAGTATAGATAGAGTACAGATATTTGATAGTGAATTTAATCTATTAGGAGATACCGATACATTAGACTTAGATCCAAATGCTTTCTCAAGAAGTCTAAATATAATTGAAATGAGTGACTTAAATAATCAGAGTATTCAAAATAAGAATTTGGAGGAGAGTAATAAAAGCTTTGAAAGTAAAGAAATATTTGAAGATTTAAAAAAGTATTCATATTCATCAGATTATGGAAAACCGTTAACTTACGCTAAAGAAAACTATGATCAATTTTTATTAGTAACTGTTAAAAATGTAGTCAGTGAAAACAAAACAATAGGCTATTTAGCTATTACTGAAAATGCCAATGAAATAAAGGTTGCAATAGATGAAAGAAGAAATTTTATAATCAGAACTGCTTTGCTTGTCGCATTAGTAATTTTAATTTTTTCATATGTATTAAATAGATACTTCTTAAAACCAATTAAAAATTTGGTTCAATATACAAATATTATAAAAAACAAAAGTAAGGAAAAGACCAATATTGGAAATATAAAAAAAAGAAATGACGAATTGGGAAAATTATCAAATTCTCTTGATGAAATGACCAATGAATTAAACAAAAGAATTACTACAGCAGAAAATTATTCAACAGACCTTTTGCACGAAATCAGAAATCCTTTAGCATCTCTAAAAAGTGCCTCTGAGATAATTTCTGAAACAAATGATAAATCTCAAAGAAACAAATTAATTAATATAGTATCACATGACGTAGAGAGAATTGAAAGATTAATAACTGATTACTCTCAAATGCTAAGAGATGAGGCTGCAATTTCCTCTGAGAAAATGCAAAAATTAAATTTAAAAGAGATTGCTCAATCTGTTGTTGACGATTTTAACAGTATCTATGAAACAAAAAAATCGATTGGAATTAAATTGAAATCTAATGGAATTAAAAATTATAGTATCTTAGGGATAGAAAATAGAATTGAACAAATTATTGCAAACTTACTAGAAAACTCAATTTCTTTTAGTGAAAATAATCAAGAAATTACCGTTGAAATATCAAAAGATAAAAATGACAAAATTAAATTAGTTGTCGTTGATCAGGGATCTGGATTTAGTGAAAAGGATACAAATAAGATATTTAATAGATTTTATAGTAATAGACCTGAAAACTTTGGAGAACATTCGGGTTTGGGATTAAATATTGTCAAAAATTTAGTTGAAATTCATGGTGGTGAAATCAACGCATCTAATAATAAAGATAAAGGGGCAAGAATTGAAATAATTTTCCCAGAAGCATAAATCTTTGTTGATATATTAAGTAAAATTGTTAAAAGCCTCTTTCTATGGAAGATTTTAAAGTAAAAGATATATCCCAAGCGGAATTTGGGAGAAAAGAAATTTCACTGGCTGAAACTGAAATGCCAGGATTAATGGCCCTTAGAGAAGAATATAAGGGTAAAAAACCTTTAAATGGAGCTCGGATTGTTGGTTGTTTACACATGACAATACAAACAGCAGTCTTAATAGAAACTTTAGTTGAGTTAGGAGCCGAAGTAAGATGGTCCTCATGTAATATTTTTTCGACACAAGACCATGCAGCAGCAGCAATTGCAAAAGCTGGCATTCCTGTATTTGCTTGGAAAGGCGAAACAGAAGAAGAATATTGGTGGTGTGTAAAGCAAACTATTGTAGGAAAAGATGGCTGGAAACCAAATATGATACTTGATGATGGCGGCGATCTTACAGCATTGATGCACAAAGATTATAAAGAACTATTAAATGATGTTAAAGGTTTATCAGAAGAGACAACTACAGGAGTTTTAGCATTAAAAAAAATGGAAAGTGAAGGCAATTTACTTGTTCCAGCAATAAATGTTAATGACTCAGTAACAAAATCTAAGTTCGACAATTTATATGGTTGCAGAGAAAGTTTAGTTGATGGAATTAAAAGAGCTACTGACGTCATGATGTCAGGTAAGGTAGCTATTGTAGCTGGATTTGGAGATGTTGGAAAAGGAAGCGCTGCTTCTCTTCGCCAAAGCGGTGCAAGAGTTATGGTTACAGAAACAGATCCAATTTGTGCTCTCCAAGCTGCAATGGAAGGTTATGAAGTAGTCTTAATGGATGAGATGATAAAAGAAGCCGACATTGTTGTTACTGCAACAGGAAATAAAGATATTGTGACAGCTGACCATATGAGAGAAATGAAAGATAGAGCAATTCTATGCAATATTGGTCACTTTGATAATGAAATCCAAGTAGATGCTCTTAAAAATTATAAATGGGATGAAATAAAACCACAAGTTCACGAAATTACATTGCCAGATGGAAAAAGAATTATTTTATTAGCAGAAGGTAGATTGGTTAATCTTGGATGTGCAACAGGACACCCTAGTTTTGTAATGAGTGCTTCTTTTACAAATCAAGTAACAGCTCAGATAGAATTATGGAATAACTCAGATAAATATGACAAAAAAGTATATGTTTTACCTAAACATTTAGATGAGAAAGTAGCCAGACTTCATTTAGAAAAAGTTGGAGCTAAATTAACCAAATTATCAGATGATCAAGCAAAATATATAAGCGTAACACCAGAAGGACCTTATAAACCAGATGCCTATCGCTACTAAAAGTAGCAAAATAGATATTTCAAAAGAAATTATCACACAAAAAATTGCTGAAAAAATTGCAAGTAAAGTTAGTAAAAATACAACTTTGCTTTTTTATGGAAATATCGGCGTAGGTAAGACTACATTTATCAGGTATCTAATCAATTATCTTCAAACAAAAAATGGTTTAGAAAGAACAGAAATACCTAGTCCAACTTTTAATATTATAAATGAATATGAGATTAATTCTTTGATTATTAGACATTTTGATCTTTACAGAATTAAAGATAAAAAAGATTTAAATAATTTAGGAATTAATGAAAATCTAGAAGATTATGCCAGACTAATTGAATGGCCTGAAATCTTAGGTAAAAATATAGAAAGTACTTTTACATTAAAGTTTGAATATGATGAAAAGCTTGAAAATAGGTACTTAATTATATCTAATAATATTGATTTTGATTTTAATGAATTTGAAAAAATTTAAAAAGTTATCAGGAGATGCATCTTTTAGACAATTTTATAGAACAAATAATTCAGTATTAGTTTATAGCAAAATTCAAAAGCGATCAAACTTGTTAAATTATGATGCTGTTAACAAAATATTGATTAAAAATAAAATATTAGCACCAGGTTTAATTAGTCAAAATTATAAAAAGAACTTTATAGAAATTGAGGATTTTGGCAATAAAAACATGTTGGATAAAATTAAATCTTCAAAAACTAAATTAAATGAATACAAAAAAATACTGAAAATTTTATATCAAATTCAAAAAATTAAAAATTTTAAAACTCAAAATTTTCTCAAGAAAAAATTTAATTTAACAAACTATTCAAAAGCTAAAATACTTAAAGAATCGTACCTTTTTTTAGATTGGTACTTACCAGCAAATAAATTAATTATTCAAAAAGGATATATAAAAAAAAATCTCAAAAAAATAATAGATAATTTGTATTTAAATTTAAAAATCAAACAGAAAGTATTTGTACATAGAGATTTTCACGTCTCAAATATGATGTTTTATAAAAATAAAATCGCTTTAATAGATAGTCAAGATGCAGTCCTAGGTAATCCAGCATATGATTTAGCCTCACTTATAGATGATGTAAGAATTAAAACTTCAAATAGTTTTAAGTCAAATATTTTAAAAGTATTTCTTAGTAAATTTAAGTATAAAAATAAATCTCAATTTATTAATGATTTTGAAATTTTATCTGTTTTAAGAAATCTAAAAATAATTGGTATATTCACAAGACTTGCAAATAGAGATAAAAAAAAGAAATATTTAAAATTAATACCTTATGCATGGAAATTAATTGATAATCGTATGAAAAATAATTCAAATTTTAATGATTTAATAAATTTTCTAAAAGAAAATCCAAAAATAAAAAAAAATGAAAATTAAAACAGCAATAATTTTATGTGCAGGCTTTGGAAAAAGATTAATGCCATTAACTGAGAAAACTCCAAAACCACTCTTGAAAATCAATGAGATTAGCTTATTAGAAAATACTATAAATTTGATAAAAGTATTAGAGATAAAATCTTTAAAAATTAATACTTTTTATTTAAGTGAGAAAATTAAAGATTTTATATTTTCAAATAATTTTGGTTTAGAAATTCAAATCATAGAAGATGGTGCTGAAATATTAGACACAGGGGGCGGTCTTTTAAATGTTGTAAATAATTCAGTTGAAAGAGATTTTATAGTTTTTAATCCTGATACAATTTGGAACACTGAATATGCAAATGAAATTAAGCAGATGGAAAATATATATTTTAAAAATAACTTAGAAAATATTTTAATGGTTGTAAAAAAAGATTTAAGTTTTGATAAAAGACTTAAAGGCAATTTCTCTCTTGCTGGTAATAATTTAAATAAAAATAATGATAAAAATTATATTTATACGGGATGTCAAATTATAAATAAAAATATTTTAAAAAATTTATCAAAAAAAATATTCTCAATGAATGAGATTTGGGACAACTACATTGAAAAGGAAAATTTGCACGGTTTCGAGAGTAATATTGAATTTCTACATTTGACAGATAATGAGATTTACGAAAAACTTTTGCAAAAAGGTTAGAATTTAATTAAATCCCTAGATCTACTCTGATCGAGGTATTTAGCTTCTTTTATATTCTTTTTTTCAAATTTCAAAAGTAGAGGATTTCCGGTTGGTATTTCAAGTTTGGAAATTTCATTGTCATCAATTTTAAATAAATATTTTAAAAGCGATCTAATAGAATTTCCATGAGCAGATATAATTGTGTTATCGTGTAAATTTTTCTCTATGTTTTCAACAAAATAGGGCACAACTCTATCATAAGTATCTTTTAAGGACTCTGTATCTGGAATTAAGTTACGAGGTATATCATTATAAATACTTATATTTTTTGGATGATAAGGACTATTTGTGTTCAATGGTTTTGGCGGATTATCCCAAGATCTTCTGAATTTGTGAACTTCTTTTTCTCCTAATTTTTTCCTCATTTCATCTTTATTTAATCCTGTAAGTGACCCGTAGTGCCTTTCATTTAATTGCCAGGCCTTAATTATATTATTTGGTTTTACTCTGATCGTATTTAAAATGAGCTTCAAGGTATCAATCGATCTTAGTTGATATGAAGTATAAAAATGTTTTATTTCTAAATTTAATTTTTTTATAAACTCTCCGGCTTTACAGGCTTCTAATTTACCTTGTGGTGCGAGCTCAACGTCGACCCATCCTGTAAATTTATTTTCTAAATTCCATTCGCTTTGACCATGTCTAACAAGTATTAAGTGACTCATTTGTGAAAATTTAATATAGATTAACTATGAATTACTTAAAGCAGTTTTTTTATCTGTCTAACGTAGTTTTATTTATTTTTTACTTATATCCCGGTAGTATTTTTGGATGTTTTATTTATAGTGATTGTAAAATTCAACCACAATTAACAAGAGATTTTTTAGTATCTTCAAATCACGTTTATGTTTTCTTTATTATATCAATTCTAGGATTAATTGTTTTTAAACATAAATTAAAAAATATATTTATTTATCTTATTTGTATTTCTATTGTTTTAGAAATTATGCAATTAATAATTCCAGAAAGAGGATTTGAATTAGGTGATTTGTTTGGTAATATAATAGGTGTATTTATATCGTTTTTAGTTTTTAAAATAATTTATAAAGGTAGATTACAATGAGTTCATTCGATGAAAGAAAAAAAGGTTTTGAAAAAAAATTTGCTCATGATGAGGAAAAACAATTTAAAATTAATGCAAGAAAAAATAAATATTTAGGAGAGTGGGCCTCACAAATTCTTGGATATGATGAGGAAAAAAAAAATCAATATATTCAAGATGTAATTAAAGCAGATTTTGCTGAGGCAGGTGATGAAGATGTGTATAGAAAGCTTTATGGAGATTTAAAAGATAAAAATATATCCGAAGATCAAATTAGAAAAAAAATGCAAGAATGCAATGAAAAAGCAACTACTGAAGTTAGTTAGTTTTATATTTTTATTTACATTTGTAGCAACAAATTACTTACTATCAGAAACAATCCTAATTTCAGATAAGATTAAAATAATTGATGGCGATACAATTTTATTAGATAATAAAAAAATTCGTTTTTCAGGCATAGATGCTCCAGAAACTAAATTTAAAGGGAAGCAACAGTTTTGCCTAAAAAATAAAAAAAAAATTAATTGTGGAAAAATTTCAAAAAATTCTCTTACAGAAAAAATTATAAATAAAAAATTAAAATGTCTAATTGAGCCACAAAAGGACTATTTTGGTAGGTATTTAGGTGAGTGTTTTATCAATAATGAAAGTGTTTCAGCTTACATGGTAAGAAATGGATTAGCCTTCGACTATCCAAAATATTCGAAGAAAAAATATTCTAAAGATCAAATTTATGCAAAAAACAATAAGTTAGGTTTATGGAGTATGGAATTTGATTATCCATGGATATGGAGAAAAAATAATAGATAATTTATATTAAACTGTGATTCTTTTTAGAAAGTATTTTTTATTTTTTGGTCTATTATTTTTAACTGCTTGCTCATCGATACCACAAAATACAGCAGATGGCTGTTCAATATTTTCTGAGAGATATCTTTGGTATAAACACGCAAAAAAAACTGAAAAAAAGTGGGGAACACCAATCAACTTACAATTAGCAATAATAAAAATGGAATCTGATTTTGACTGGCTCGCTAAGCCTGCGCGTCAAAAATTATTTAAAGTTATACCTTATAAAAGACCTTCTAGTTCATTTGGATACTCACAAGCTATTAAAGGTACTTGGAAACAATATAAAGATGAGACTGGAAATAAATATGCTTTAAGAACTAGATTTAAAGATAGTGTTGATTTTATTGGCTGGTATACAAACAAAACAGAAAAAATTTTAAAGGTTTCAAAAAAAGATGCTTTCAGACAATATATTGCTTATCATGAAGGCTGGGGAAATTATAAAAATTATAAAAATAATCAGAAAGTTATAGTATTGGCTAAAAAAGTAGAGGGTTATTCGAACAAATTCAAGAAGCAGCTTAATAAATGTAGCAAATCTTTGACTACTAGAAAATATATTATTTTTTAATCAACTGCTTTTCTAGTTCCAGATCTACTGCATCTATTCTCTTGGTATTTTTGGCTAGTGTCAAATACATAGTTGGTGTAACATATAATGTAAAGAATGTAGAAATAATCATTCCACCAAAGATTGTTGATCCAACTGCTAATCTAGATGCCTCACCTGCGCCCGGACCTATGTTACCTACTATAAGTGGTAACATTGCAATCATGGTGCTTAATGAAGTCATTATGATTGGTCTTATTCTTAATTTACAAGCTTCCATCAATGCTTCCTCAATTTTTGCACCTGTTGTTCGAATTTGATTAGTATAGTCAACTATAAGAATACTATTTTTAGTGGATATACCAATTAATATAATCAAGGCAATTTGTGAAAATATATTTATCGAACTATTTAGAAACAAAATGAATACAAGACCTCCAAAAACTGCAAGAGGCACAGTTAATATAATAATAAAAGGATGGACAAAAGAGTTAAAAGTAGCAGCCATTACTAAATATGCAGTTATTAATGCTAAAGCGAAAATAAGAAATATTTCGTTACTAGTCTCTTTTAGTTCTTCGGACTTACCTTTCCAAGTTATTTGATTTTGAGGAGCAACTTTCAACATTACGTCTTCTAAATATTTTATAGCTTCAGACAATGTGTATTCTTCAGATAAAGCTGCCGATATAGTTACTGCTCTTTGTCTATTATATCTAGGTAATGACTCAGCAGTTCCTTTCTCTTCAAATTCTACCAAACTTGCAACAGATACTAATTTTCCTGTAGTTTCAGATCTTACAAAAATCTTTGATAAGCCATCTTTATCTCTTCTATCTGCTAAATACTGCTGAAGAATAATGGGGTATTCTCTTCCTTCTTTATTATATGTTGTAACTCTCTTTCCACCGTATAATGTTTCTAGTGTTCTGCCTATATTTTCTATTGAAACTCCTAAATCATTTGCTCGATTTTTATTTGTGATTAATTTTACTTCAGGTTTATTTTTTGTGTAATCACTTTCAATTCTAAACATATTTCTATTTCTTCTTAGTTCTCTTAAAACTTGACTTTGAATTTGTTCTAACTCTTCATAACTTGTCCCATAAATCACCATTTGAACTGGTTTATTGTAGCTAGAAATTCTTATAGATTGAGGTGATATAGGAAACGCAAACGTTTCAGGCACACTAACAACTTGTCCAATAGCTTCTCTTAAAACAACTTGTGTACTCTTTTCTCTATTTTTCCATTCATCTAAAAGTGCAATTATAATAAAAGTATTATATGAAGTTGCGGACTTACCGAAACCAGGTACCCTCATAATTAATCTTTGGTAAGGGCTGTCTTCTGCTTGTAACAATTTTAATATTCTTCCCTCAATAATTTGTGCTTTTTCTTGCGTGTACTCGAATGAACTTCCTTCATCAGTAGAACCAATTATTAAATAAGCCCCCCTATCTTCTAATGGTATCAATTCTTTTTTAGTAAAGTTAAATAAATAAACTGAAGCTGTAATTAATAGAATTATAAATATCGAAATTGTTTTCTGTTTATTAATCCAAAATTTTAAGGTATCGGTATAAAATTCTGTAAAAGATTTAAATCCATTATTAAATTTTTTTACAAAAAAATTAATTTTTTCTTTTTTATTTAAAAACTTACTTCCTAACATTGGTGAAAGAGTTAAAGCCACAAACGAAGAAACAACAATTGAGAAAGATAGTGCTATTGCGGTTTCCTTAAACAAGGTACCAGCTATACCCTCAATAAAAATTAAAGGTAAAAAAACTGCAACTAAGATTAAAGTTGTAGCTATTATCGCAAATGTTATTTGTCTTGAGCCATTATAAGCAGCTACAAGTGGCGTTTCTCCTGTTTCAATTCTTGTATAAATTGCATCTGTCATTATTACAGAATCATCAGTTATTATTCCAATTGCTAAAATAAAACTTAGGAGAACAAATATATTTATAGAAAGATCAAATATATATAAACCTAAAAACGAACCAATTAAACTTACTGGCAAAGCTACAGCTGGTACAATTACAGCTTTTAGGTTTCCTAAAAACAAGTAAATTATTACTACAACCAAAATAAAAGCAATAATTAAACTTTTATAAACTTCCTGTATTGCAGTTCCTACGTAAGTTGCTCTATTAAATGCTATTTCTAACTTTAAACCATCTGGTAAAGATTGATTTAAAACGTTTATTTTCTCTTTAATTTGATTTGAAAGTTCGACGGTTGATGCTCCACTTTTTGCGTATATTCCAATCCCAACTGTTTTTAAATTAGCTGCATTTTTTCTTTGAGCTTTAAATAAAGTTTTCTCAGAAACTGGACCAAGCTCAACATTTGCAATATCAGAAAGGGTTGTGACTTTATCTTTGTTTTTCTTAAGAGGAAGCTGCTTGATTGTTTCAATGTTAGAGTAAGACTTATCAATATTAAGAGTTAAATCTTTGTTACTAGCTTCTAAAGTTCCAGCGGGGATGTTTATATTTTCATTTCTTAATGCTCTCTCGACTTCCTGAATAGTAAGATTATTGGCTGCTAATTTGATAGGATCTACCCAAACTCTAACACTAAGCTCTCTTAATCCACCGACTAAAATTCTACCAACATTTGGTACGCTCGAAAAGGCATCTATAAGATATCTTTCTGCATAATCACCCAAATCCAAATCATTCCAAGTTGGTGACGATAGCGCAACCCACATTGTGGTTGTAAAACCTGCTGCTTGTTTCAAAATTTGAGGTGGGTTTGCTTGATCTGGCAAATTATCTGCAACTCTTGATACTCTTTCTCTTATATCATTTGCTGCATCATCTAAATCTATATCTGTATTAAAATAAATATTTATTCTACTTCTTCCATTTAGTGAACTAGAATCAATGTTCTTAATTCCTTCCGCTCCTCCTATAACATCCTCTATTTTTTGTGTTATTTCTTCATCAACAATTTCAGCTGAAGCAGATTTATAATCGGTTTGTACCTGTACTACTGGAGGCTGAATACCATCTGGTAATTCCCTAACAGGTAATTCCCAAAATACAAAAATTCCAAAAATAATTAGTATCATTGACATTACCCATGCAACGACAGGTCTTTTAATACTAACTTCAGTTATATACATGTATTAATTATTTTTTATTTTCTTGTTTTTCAGAGTCAGACTTTTTAAATATATTTAATTTTTGTAACCACGCAAACATACCATTCTTGTTTTCCTTAGTATCTTTTTTCTTTTTTCCACCCCAACTAGATTTGTTTTGATTAGCTACTTTAACACCCTTTTTTATAGGTCTTATTATTAAATTTGGTCTGACTTTTTTTGTACCCTCAGCAACAACTTTGTCACCAACTTTTAGACCATTTAAAACTTCAACAAAACCCAGGTATCTATCACCAGTATCAATATTTGTTTTTAATACTTTATTTTTTTCGTCAACTTTATAGACAAATATATTATCACCTTCCACTATTGTACTGGTATCTGGGATACTTAAGCTTTCTCTTGTATCATATTTTATTGAAATTTCTAAAAATGAGCCAGGCAAAATTTCACCAGATGTATTGTCCATTTTTATCCTTGTTGGTAATGATCTAGTATCCTCACTAATTCTACTAGCTAACGAGTCAACTTGACCTTTATATGTTTTATCTTTGTATCCAGAAAATTTTATATCAACAGGTAAACCAACCTTAATAAATGGTACAAACATTTCAGGTATATCTACATCACAATAGATAATACTGGTATTTTCGAGATTAACTAAGATTGAAGATTTTGAAACTTCGATGTCTTCTGAAAATTCTCTTTTTCCAATTGTTCCATCAAACTGAGCAGTAATTTTTCTATTTTTAAGTTCTGCAATTACATCACCTTTTCTTACTTTTTGATTAAAGTTGATAGGTTTAAGTATTTCATACTTCTCAATTTTATAGGATTGTGTTTTAAATGGTCTTGCTGTTCCGTATGTGCTTATTAAATTTTCAAAAACTCTATTTTCAGCTGCAGTAACAATTATTCCTGGAGGTGGTCTTTTACTAAATTTCTTCTTAAAATGATTTCCAATCATTGTTCTACCAACAATCACTGTAGCTATAATTAAAAAGAAAATTATTATTATGCTTGTAATTTTTGTTGATCTTTTCATATTTTATATTTTACCATATTCAGCCCATGAACCATCATAAATGACTGGAAGATACTTATTATTTACTTGAGAATATGCAAGTGCCAAAACACATGCTGTGATCCCAGAACCGCACGAAAACACTACATTTACTGGGTCATTTAAAGATAAATCTTTAAAATAAGAGGAAATTTCAGATTTACTTTTAAAAGTAAAATCGTCGTTGATAAGGGTTTTAAACGGTAAGCAAATTGAATTAGGTATTGAACCACTTCTTACATTTTTTCTTGGGTCTGGAGTTGTGCCATTAAAACGATCTTTGCTTCTTGCATCAACTAAATCAAATTTTTTTTTAATTATATTTTGGTCAATCTGATCTTTGCTCTTAACCATTCCATTATTTTCTTTTGCTTTATAACTAGTTGTTTGAATAATTATATTATTAGCAGAAGTTATCCTTTTTTCTTTTTTCCATTTATTAAAACCTCCATCTAAAACATGTACTTTCTTTTTATCATGGCCAAAGTAAATTAAATTAAACCATACTCTACAAGCACTTAAAACAT
This sequence comes from uncultured Pelagibacteraceae bacterium, assembly GCA_902533775.1. Classification (GTDB taxonomy): domain Bacteria; phylum Pseudomonadota; class Alphaproteobacteria; order Pelagibacterales; family Pelagibacteraceae; genus Pelagibacter. The sequence continues at coordinate 28,581 of CACANA010000001.1, read as the reverse complement.
CAGAATTATCATAAATCACAATTTCGTCTTCGTTAGATATGCCCATAGATGATAGTATATTTTCCCACGAACTATTGTCCGTTAACATATGTGGTAAGTCGGTTGATTTATTACAATTTTCATCAATATCAAAAAAAATTGCATTTGGTATATGCTCTTTATTAAATTCTTCTTTACCACTTCTTTTTGTTGCGGGCATATGCCAAGAGCCATCAATTATTTTTACATTTGAGATATTTTTTTCTAGCCACTCAGTTGATATAAGTGACATTAGAAACTTTTTTCCAAATATTTCTGATGATAATCTTCGGCTTTATTATAATTTTTTGATTTTGATATTTTGGTAACGATTTTACCTTTAAATTTTTCATTAATTTCTTTCAATACTTTGTTAGCGATTTTATTTTGATTTTCATCATGAACAAATATTTCACTTCTATACTGAGTACCTACATCTGGACCTTGCCGGTTTAAAGTAGTTGGGTCATGAAATTCAAAAAAATTTCTTATTATTTCCTCATAAGAAATTTTAGTATTGTCAAATTCAACTTTAACTACTTCTGCGTGATTGGTATCACCATAACATACTTCTTTATAAGATGTCTTCTCAGTATTACCTCCACAATATCCAACCTCTGTATTTATTACTCCATCTAACTTGCTAAATTTTATTTCGGGTCCCCAAAAACATCCAAGTGCTAAAGTTGCTATTTCCATTGCTAAAAATTTTAATTAATCTAAAGTTATTATCATGCTTTCCAAAAATCAATTAGGCTTTTTTTACATGTTTTTATCAATATGTGCCTTTTCATTTATGGATGTAATAGTCAAGTGGTCATCAGATTATCCAATTGGACAGGTAATGTTCTTTAGAGGTCTATTTGGTATTTTGCCAATAATTTTTTTAGTTCCTAAGACAAGATTTAGAGATTTTTATAAAACAAATAGACCAGGATTACATTTAATTAGATGTTGTTCAGGACTGATAGCTTTAGCTGCAATATTTTTGGCACTAAGAAACCTACCACTTGCAACAGTGACAAGTATTTCATTTGCTGCACCTATATTTACAACTTTGCTATCAATATTTTTACTAAGTGAGAAAGTAGGAATATATAGATGGGCTGCAGTATTTGTTGGTTTTATTGGTGTTTTAGTAATTACCCAACCAGGATTTTCTAGCTTAAATATTTATTACTTATTTCCAATAATCTTTTGTATTGGAATGTCTTACGTTGCAATTACAATTAGAAAACTTTCATCCACAGAACCAGTGTGGTTGATCTCATTTTTTTTTTCTTTTGCAATTACAATTGTTGGAGTTCTATCAATACCATTTGGTTGGATCATGCCAACTTTCAATGATTTCTTACTTTTATGTACAATTGGCTTGTTGGGAGGAACAGCTAATCTATTATTAAGTCAATCGTATAAATTATCTGAGGTTTCTCTGGTTACACCTCTTAAATATTTGGGATTAATATTTGCAATATCTTTTGGATATTTTATTTGGGATGAAATTCCCACAATTAAAACATTGATGGGTGCTTCACTGGTAATAATATCATCAATCATTATATTTCGAAGAGAAATATATTTAAATAAACAAGTAACGGTAAGTAGAAATGAGTAAGGCACCACCATATTGGATAAAAGCTAGAACATATCTTTCAAAAAAAGATAGTATTATGAGATCATTGATTAAAAAATATAAAGACAATAATTTAACTACTAGAAAAGATGTCTTTTATTCTTTATGCAAAAGTATAATAGGACAACAAATAAGTGTTGCTGCTGCAGATTCTGTCTTCAAAAAATTTGAATCGGTATGTAAAAAAAAAATTAATCCAAAAACTGTTTCAAAGCTTAAAACATCACAACTTAAAAAATGCGGTCTTAGTCGTCAAAAAATAAGGGGTATCTTGGAAATGTCTCAAAAATTTAAAGATAAAAGTTTTAATCCAAGATTAATTTCGAAAATGAGCGATGAAGAAGCAATTATATACTTATCAACTTTAAGACAAATTGGAAGATGGTCAGCAGAAATGATTTTGTTATTTACTTATAATAGGTCTAATATCTGGCCAATTCAGGATATTGGGTTATTAAGAGCAATATCAAACAACTATAAAAAAAAATATTTTCCACCTGAAATTTTTGTAAAAAAGCTTCAAAAAAGATTTTCTCCATACTGCTCTGTTGCCACTTGGTATTTGTGGCGTTCAATTGATGACGATACTATTCAGTATTAGCACCCTCCACAATAAACATATGTCTTTCTGTAGTTTGTTCTGCATAAGACCAAGCTTTTAAATAGTCTTCTGAGTCATGACAAGATATGGCCATGTCATAACTGGGAAATTCCCAAATGACGGTCCTTAATATTTTGTCACCACTATAATATTTTAGTTTGCCTCCTCTAACTACGGGAGTACCACCAAATTTTTTTATAACTGGTATTGCATTTTCACCATATTTTTTTAGGTTATCTTGATCTGAAATTTCTGTATACAAACTCACCCAATATGCCTTCATATTTGCCCCTTTTCTAAGTTATTCCATTCCTTCAAATATCATATGTTCTCTAATTACATTATCTTTAAGATATGTTCTTGCCTCAACATATTCTTCAGAATCGTAGCATTTTTTAGCAGTTTCCACGTCTGGGAACTCTGCAAGTGCTATTCTAACCATTTCTCTACCCTCAAGTGCAATGTTATTAGCACTTCGAGCTAAAATTTTTCCAGAATGTTTTAATACAGCTTCCTTTGCTTTATCTGCATATTTTTTCATTCTTTCAGGGTCTTTAATTTCACTGTAAGTTGCAATCCAGTAACCTTTCATAATTCTCCTTTTTAATTTTTTTTTTTTATGTTACCAAATTTTATGGCAGAAAAATTAATAATCAATTACGAAGATTATAAATTAGCAGTTGAAAAGTTAGCTCTTACAATTGAAAAAAATTACAAACCATCTGTTTTAGTCGGAATAATGAGGGGTGCAGCACCAATAATTGATATGCTATCAAGAATATTTAAATTACCCACTGCTTATGTTGTTATTCAAAGTTATTCTGGAGAAACTGTAGAAAATAAACAGGGCGAACTTATTTTTGCAAGAGACATAAGCTCAATAGCAAAAAACGAAGACTTTAAAAATGTTTTATTAGTGGATGATTTATCTGATACTGGTCTTACATTAAATGAAAGTATCAAATGGTTAAAAAATTACACTCCAGTGAAAAACTATATTCAAGAAATAAAAACAGCTTGTCTTTGGAAAAAAAAATCTTCTTCTTTTACTCCAGATTTTTGTCCAATTTTACTAGATGGAGATCCTTGGATAGTTCAACCTTCAGAATATTATGATGAAATAGATATTAATGGCTTAAAGAAAAAACATTCATAAAAAAAGGCCAACTTATATAGTTGGCCTTTTTTATTTTTTCTTTTAAAATTATTTTGGAATATCTCCCTCAACACCTTTTACATAAACGCTCATTCCAGCTAACATTCCATCATCAGCAACCTTTCCTTCAGCAACTAATATATTACCTTTTTGGTCATATATAGGACCTGTGAACGAATGAACTTTTCCAGATGCTAGATCTTTTTGAAGCTGCTCTACTTCTTTAACTAAGTCAGCACCCATTGCAGAATTATATGGTCCCATAGCAACCATACCTTCCTTTAATCCATGCCATGTATCTTGTTGATTCCATGTTCCATCTCTTGCAGCAATTGCTCTTTCAACATAATATGGTGCCCAATCATCTATAATTGAAGTCAAGATTGATTTAGGAGCAAATCTTTGCATGTCACTTGCTTGACCAAATGACCATACACCTGCTTTCTCTGCAGTTTGAACTGGTGCGGTACTATCTGTATGTTGCATAATTACATCTGCACCTTGATCGATTAAAGCTTGCGCTGCTTCAGCTTCTTTACCTGGATCGTACCAAGTAAACACCCATACAATTTTGGTTTTAATATTTGGATTGACCTTTTGTGCAGCAAGAGTCATTGCGTTAATTCCTCTTATTACTTCAGGAATTGGAAAAGATGCAATATAGCCAATCGTGTTAGTTTTAGTCATTTTTCCAGCTATATGTCCTAAAAGAGTTCTCCCTTCGTAAAATCTTGCAGAATAAGTAGAAACATTTGAGTGTTCTCTCTTATAACCTGTTGCGTGTTCAAATTTTACATTTGGAAAATCTTTTGCAACTTTGTTGGTTGGATCCATATATCCAAAACTAGTTGTAAAAATTAAGTCGTGGCCAGATTGAGCCAGTTGTCTTATCACTCTTTCTGCATCAGCACCTTCTGGAACACTTTCAACAAATGTTGTTTTTATTCCAGCTGCCTCTACAGCGTTTCTACCTTCATGATGTTGAAATGTCCATCCATGGTCACCAGTTGGGCCAACATAGACAAAACCAACTTTAAAATCTGCATTTGAGTTTACACTAAACCCAAGTAGAAAAATCGCAGAAATTAAATATCTAAAAAAGTTTTTATACATTTTGAATTTCCCCTCTAAATTTTTTTGTGAAGCTTTAAGTTAATCAAAATTCAAAAAAAAAAAATAATTATTTTCGAATAGCTAACATTACTTTTCCCTATAGAATATTCTTCCTAAGGAGGTTGGGGTATTAAGTTTTATTTTTCTACTGTCACGAGAGATTACAACTAAAACTATTATTGTCATCAGATAAGGTAATGCACTTAAAAATTGAACTGGTATTCTAAACCCAATTGCTTGCATATGTAATTGTAGAATTGTAATACCACCAAAAATTAAAGCACCAATTAAAACTTTTATAGGACTCCAGGTTGCAAATACAACCAAAGCCAAAGCTATCCATCCTCTTCCAGCTGTCATATTTTCAATCCACTGTGGAGTGTATATTAAAGATAGATATGCACCTGCCAAGCCACACATGGCTCCTCCATAGAGAATACAACAGTATCTAACTAGAATAACATTTATACCTTGATTAGATGCAGAAACAGGCGAATCACCAACAGCTCTAACAACTAAGCCTAATTTAGTTTTTTTCAAAAAATAATTAGTTAAAAATGGTAAAGCAAAAGCAAAATATAAAACTATAGAGTGTCCAAACAATATTGGACCAAAAAACGGAATACTTTCTCTTAAACTTGAAAATAAAATTGGAAATTCTTTTCCAGGGATACCAACAAAATTTTTTCCTAACATTGCTGATAAACCAATGCCAAAAATAGTTAATGCCAAACCTGTTGCAACATGGTTTGTGAGAAGAGATTGCGTTAAAAATCCAAAGATTAGTGAAATTATAACTCCTGATAACATAGAGCCTACTATTGCTATAAAAAGGTTATCTGTTATCACCATTAAAGCAAAACCAGATATTGCTCCGATTATCATCATTCCTTCGACACCTAAATTTAAAACGCCCGATCTTTCAGTAATCAATTCACCTGAAGCAGCAAGTATTAATGGCACTGATGAAGCCATTATTGATCCTATCAGAATTCCTATAAAACTAATGTCTAAGCTCATTTTTTTTTAAATTTAAAATTTTAACTTTGAAAAAAAGCAAATAATCAGATGCGAGCAAAAAAAATAAGATCATACCCTGAAAGACTTGGCCAGTATATTTTGGTATTTGTAAAAAAATTTGAGCCGTTTCGGCACCGAGATATGTCAATGCAACAACCAAAGATGCAAAAATTATGCCAAAAGGATTAAGACGACCTAAAAAAGCAACAATAATTGCTGTAAAACCGTAATCGGGGGATATCATTCTATGCAGTTGTCCAATAGGTCCAGTAATTTCACCAACTCCAGCTAATCCTGCGCAAGCACCACTAATCATAAAAACAACCAAAATCATGGTTTTTCCTTTAAACCCAGCATACTTAGCAGTTTTTAAACTTAGACCAGATACTTTAATCTGAAAGCCTAAATAGGTTTTATAAAGAATAAACCAACTCAGCATAACTGCTCCAAGAGCTAAAAAAATACCAGCATGAATTCTCAAACCTTCAAATAATAATGGCATTCTAGATGAGTCACTAAATTGCCTTGTTTCAGGAAAATTAAAACCTTCAGGATTACTCCATGGCCCAACTACTAAGTAATCTAAGAGTAGCTTTGAAACGTAAACCAACATAAGGCTAACTAAAATCTCGTTTGTATTAAAATATGTTTTAAGGATTGCTGGGATAATTGCAAAGAACATTCCCCCGATTGCTCCAGCAATTATAACTAAAGGCAGTATATAAAAACCTTCTTGATTATAAAATAAAAGAGCAACTCCTCCTCCTACAATCGCACCAAAAGTTAATTGTCCTTCTGCACCAATATTCCAATTATTACTTTTAAAACAAAATGATAAACCAATAGCAATTAAGCAAAGAGGGGTTGCTTTGAGTAGCAACTCACTGAATCCATATAAATTTGAAATTGGAGTTATAAAGTAAAACTTAAGTGCTTCTATTGGATTAAAACCTAAAATATAAAAAATTATACCACCACCTAAAATTGTAAGTACGATTGCAATAAAGGGAGTAAAAAAATATAGTGCCATTGGTACATCATTTCTTTTTTCAATTTTAATCAATGGAACCTCCTCCCATTAGAACACCTAATTTTTCTGGAGTGACTTCCTCTGAAGGCATTATTTTTGAAAGCTTGCCTTTGTAAATAACTGCAATTCTATCACTGAGTTTTAATAACTCCTCTGTATCTGTAGAAATTAAAATCGTTGATTTTTCTTGATCGTTAATTTTTATAAGTGTTTCATGAATATAATTGATTGCACCCACATCTAGCCCCCATGTTGGATTGTAACAAATTAATAATTCCGGAGCTGTAATTAATTCTCTCCCTAAAATAAGTTTTTGTAAATTTCCACCCGATAGAAATTGACTTTTTAATTCAACATTGTCTGTATTTACTGAGAAGTCAGATAATATTTTTTTTGAATGCTCTTTAATTTTTTTTTCATTTACCAAACCTTTTTCAAAAAAATTTGATGACTTAAAATTATTTAAAGCTACATTTTCATATATTTTTAATTCAGGCACAGCCGCTTGAGATATTCTATCTTCAGGAGAAAAAGCCATAAAATACTCTCGTCTTTGCTTTGGATTTAATTTAGCAATTTCTTTATTTCGAAAAATGATTGATGTATCTGGTGTAATTATTTCCCCACTCAAAATTTGAAAGAGTTCGTTTTGACCATTGCCAGAAATACCAGCTATACCTAAACATTCTCCTTTTTTTACAGAAAAATTTAGATTAACTAAATTTGTTTCAAAAGGATCATCGCTATAAAAATTTAAATGTTTTACTTTAAATATCTCATCTTTATTTTTGGAAATATTAATTTTTTTCTTAATTTTCGCTAGTTTTTGACCAACCATCTTATTTGCGAGAGTTTCAACTCTTTCATTTTGTGTTTGGCTAACCGATACAACCTTACCTTTTCGCATTACAGCAACCTCATCACATAAAGACAAGACTTCTTTTAACTTGTGAGTTATGTAAATAATTAATATTCCTTCATCACAGAATTTTTTTAAAGATATAAATAATTCCTCTGTTTCCTGCTCAGTCAAAACAGATGTAGGCTCGTCCATGATTAGAACTTTAGGGCTTCTTAAAAGACATCTTATAATTTCAACTTTTTGCTTTTGCCCCGCTGATAAATTTAATACAGGAACATCAAGATCAATACTAAAGTTATATTTTTTTAATATTTCATTTATTCTTACCCTTAAACTTTTGTTATTTTCAGTTGCATCTATACTTAAGTTTTCAAATACTGATAAAGTTTCAAATAAATTGAAATGCTGAAAAACCATTCCAATTTTATTTTTCTTGGCATCGAGTGGAGAACTTAATTTTAAATTTTTTTCATTTAAAAAAACCTCACCATTATCTGGGCTTACTACACCAGACAAAATTTTTACCAATGTAGATTTTCCAGCTCCGTTCTCTCCTAATAGTGCGTATATTTTTCCACTTTTAAATTGAAGAGATACATTATCATTAGCTATACATCCTGGATATATTTTTGATATATTTGATATTCTTAAGTCTGTTGCCATAACATTTCTTTAATATAATAAATCAATAACTCAATAATCTTTAAAATTTCATATCTTTTCAAATTTGTATTAAATTCAAACAATTTAATGAAAGTTTTGAACAAATTGTTAACATAATTCAACTTTAGGTTTGTATTAATGATTATTGCTTTTAAAAATAATACTTTATTAAAAAAATTTATTGCTCTGTTTATCACATTAACAATAATTTTTTTAACTGGATGCCAAACAATTAAAAAGAAATCTGATGAAGTGGCTGAAAAAGAGAATGAAAAATTTGGTCAATTCGTTGGAAAAGAAGTTAATGAGATGAGATTAGAATTAGGCTCACCTTCAGAAGATTTTGTCAATGAACTTGGAAATGAAATGCTTATCTACAAAACAAAAAAGTATGGAATTCCCTGTGAAAGAAAATTTGAGGTGAATGCATCAGGGGTTATTATCGGATTTAGCTCTAGTGGATGTATTTAGTCTTGTGGGGACTAGCCCCACAAGCAAGGTACTTATTTAATTTCAATAAGTTTCTTTTTTTTATGTTCCGGGATAATCCTTTCACATGCGATTGTTAAAAGACCATCTTTTAACTCTGCACCATTCACTTTTACATCATCTGCAATTGTAAATGATCTCGCAAATTGTCTTTGCGATATACCTTTGTGGATTATCTCTCCATCTTGGTTTTTGTTTTCACTTCTATCAACTTGTTTAGTTCTTACAGTTAATAGATTATCTTCAAACTCTACCTCAACATCTTTTTTGCTAAAACCAGCTAAAGCAACCTCAATTGAGTAGTTATCTTTGCCAGTTCTTCTTATGTTGTAAGGCGGGTAGTTTGATTGCATACTTAAACCACCATTGCCCAACATACTTTCGAATTGGTCAAACATATCGTCAAAACCAATTGAGAAAGGCCGAAGTGAGTTGAAAATTGATAGATCCTTACTTGTCATATTATCCTCCTTTAATTAAGCAAGTTTATTTATTGCTAGCCCCATCAGGCGACTAACAAGATTAATATGGTAATTAATTTTGATATTTCAAGATCAAGTATTTAATTTTCCAGCTATTTTCAAAGCAAATGCGTAGTCAACTGCAATCTCCTCAATTGCTCCATCTCTTCCAGATTTTCCTCCATGACCTGCATTCATTTCTGTTTTTAATAAAAGCAAATTGTTATCCGTTTTGTAATCCCTTAATTTTGCAGTAAATTTTGCTGGCTCATCAAATAATACCCTGTTATCACTTAGACTTGTTGTTATCAAAATGTTTGGGTAATCCATCTTTTTAATATTGTTATAAGGTGCATATGAAAATATGTAATCAAAGTGTTCTTTTTTATCTTTAGCATTTCCAAATTCATCAAATTCGCCGACTGTTAATGGTAACGAATGGTCTAGGTTCGTGGTCAACGAGTCAACGAAAGGAACAGCCATAACAATACCCAAAAATAAATCAGGCGCTTGGTTAACAACGGCTCCCATTAAAAGACCTCCAGCAGATCCGCCCATTCCAATAATATTACCTTTAGACGTAAACTTCTTTTCAATTAAAAATTTTGCAGAAGCAATGTAATCTTCAAATGTATTTTTTTTGTTTAATAATTTTCCCTCTTTCCACCATTTCATTCCTTTTTCCATACCGCCTCTAATATGAGAAGTTACCCAGATAATATCTCGTTCAATTAAACTTATTCTTGTTGAAGAAAAACTTGGCGACATAGAACTTCCGTATGATCCGTATCCATATAATAATAATTTTGCAGATCCATCTAATTTAGTTTTTTTATGTCTTGTTATGGTAATAGGAACCATTCTTCCATCATGAGAGGCACACTCTAATCTTTCAACTATGTAGTCATCAGAATTATGACCACTAGGAATCTCTTGCTCTTTAACTAATTTTTTCTCCTTTGTTTTAAGATTGTATAGGTAAGTCCTTCCAGGAGTTTTTGGTGATGAATATGATAAATAAACTGTATCAGTATTTCTATCTCTTTGGGTTAACGAAACACCGGGTACTATAACCCTTTCATCTGAAAAAAATAATTCTTCTTCTTCGTTATTTTTTGGATTTCTTAATATTAATTTTGATAATGCATTAGAAGTTTCAGATCTTATAATCCAATCATTTAAAAAAATTAATCCTCCAATTAAAACCTCTTCTCGCGCAGGTATAAATGTTTCCCACTCATTTTTTTCTAAATCATTTGTCTTTTCGATCTTAAAATCTTCTGCATCTTCATTTGTATGTTTATAGAAATCACCATTCCATGAATTAACTGAATAAATTATGCCTCTTTTTCTTTTATCAATTAGTTTTGGTTTTGGAGTTGTTTCATCTGCTTTAAAATAATACTGTTCGGACGTATTATGATCAGATGATGTAATAAAAAAATACTTTTCATCAGAGCTAAGTACTATGCCTACAGTAAAAGCTTCACTTTCTTCTCTAAAGATAAGAATGTCTTTACTAGTAGGAGTTCCAATTTCGTGCCTATAAATTTCTCTCGGTCTATGATTGTCATCAAGCTTTGAGTAAAAAATATATTTGTCATCTAAGCTAAATGTTATTCCGCCACTAGTATTTTCAATTTTTTCACCAATTTGATTTTTATTTTTAATATCTCTTATATGTATGGTGTAATATTCAGAACCTTTTAAATCTAGGGAGTAAGCTAATAATTTATCATTATAACTTACCTCTAAGTCTCCAAGCCCAAAATACTCTGTATTTAGCTTTTCTTTTTCTAAATCACCATTCCAAATTTCCTCTATTTCATCAGAGTCAATTTTTTTTCTTAACTTTATAGAGTAGTTTCCTTTTGTTGTTGTTTTTGTCCAGTAGCTATATCTTACATCTTTAAATGGAAGAGACTCATCATCAAGTTTAATTCTACCTTTTATCTCATCAAACAAAACTTTTTGAATTTCCTTTGTATCTGACATTTGATGACTAAAATAATCATTTTCATCCTCAAGATATTTTCTAACCTCTGGTAATAATTTTGAACTATCTTTCAATACCTCAAGTATGTTTTCCTGATGTATCCAACTATAATCGTCTTCCCAGGTTACGTTGTGACAAGATTTTAATTCTGGTTTTTTTTTAAGCTGTGGTATTTTCATTTAAATTTAATTAATTTATGAATATTTTTTTTGCAATACTAATTATCTTTATAATTCTTTATATTTTACTCAATTGGTTTGCTAAAACTTCAACAAAAAAAATATCAAAATTTGTAAGAACATTTATTATAATTTCTTCAATATTGTTAGCGGTAATAATGGCATATGCTGGAAGGTACATTTTTTCTTTACCTTTTATGTTGGCCATTTTGCCATTAATAAAGACAAAGGCTGGTATTTCGTTATTTCAATTGTTTAGATTATGGGGCCTTTTAAGAGTATTGAAAAATTCTGGGAGGTTTAATTTTAACCAATTTAACCAAAACGTTTCATCTCAAGCAATGTCTATTGATGAATCTTATAGAATTTTAAATTTAGATCCCAAAAAAAAATATACAAAAGACGAAGTATTGCAATCTTACAAAAAAATAATGAAAAAAATACATCCTGATAGAAGTCCAGAATTAAATAATATTGCAACATTGGTAAATGAAGCCAAAGAGAACGTTATTAAAAATATTAGCTAATTAAGTTCTGAAATTTTTCAAAGATTTTTAACGGATTTATTCGCTCCTTACCCTCTGTTCCATGAGTAACCCTTTCTACACCATCTGGTATAAGTGGATGCATTTTGGAACTATAACTTCCATATATTTGTGGGGTATCTGACATTAAAACAATAGTTTGTTTTCCCAACCCAGCAGATAAATGGCTGAAACTTGAGTCATTACAAATAGCAATATTGCAATTTTTTATTATAGGTAAAGTTTCAGAAATACTAAGTTCATTTAATGGAGTACATAAATTCTTATGGTAACTTAAAATTTCGTTCATAATTTCAATTTCTTCACTTTTATTACCCGTAGCTAAAAAAAATCTGCATTTAAAGTTTTTTAAACATAAATTCATAAACTCTATAAATACTTTTGGTGGAATTCTTTTTGTTGGTCCCGATCCACCAATTCCTAACAATATATTTTTCACTTCATCACTAAAATTAAATTTTAACTTTATCTTTTGAACATTTTCATCTTTAACATCAATAACTGGGTCACTTTTAATTTCTAGATTAAAATTATTTTTTAATAATTTATTAGCAGCTTCTATAATATGCTGATTTTTTTTTTTAAATAATGGATATTGATAAATATCATTAATTCCTGCAAACTTACAAACTAATTTATATCTAAGTGAAGAATTAAAAATTAGTACTTTATCAAATTGATATTTTTTAATATCAGAAACTAGTCGAAAAAATCCGTTCAATCCGTCGTGAAAACCTTTCTTAGTTTGATCTCTTTTTAAAATAATAATTTCATTAATGTATTTATTATCTTTAATTAAGTGTTCAGCTTTTGAATTTTCTTTTACTAATAAAGTTACTTGACTGTTATATTTTTTTGCAACGGCTTCTATATATGGAAGAAATATTACCATATCACCGATTCCCATTCTGTTTTGAATTGCTAAGATTTTCATGTATTTTTAAAACCTTTACTATTTTATATTTTTATATAAATTTTTGGTATGGGATATTTCAATGGTATTTATGCGGCAAGCCTTTCTATACTAGATAATAATTTACAGTTAGACTGCGAAAAAACATTAAAACATGCTGAAAATCTAATTGAAAAAGGTTGCCATGGAGTAATATTTTTTGGCAGCACAGGTCAATCTCAATTAATTTCATTAAGCGAGAAAATTAAACTCATTAATATTTTACCTAAGAGCAAACATAAAGATAAATTTATTATTGGAACTGGCTTAAATTCGTTGGGAGATAATATTAATTTGCTTAATATTTCAAAATCAATTGGCTTTGAAAATTTTTTAGTAATGCCACCAGCATACTATAAATATAACGATGGTGATGTTTTTAATTTTTATTCCAAATTAATAGAAAATGTCAAAGATTGTAGAATAATTTTATATAATTTCGAAAAGTTATCTGGATATAAATTTAGCATAGAATGTGTTTCAAAGTTAGCAAAAAGCTTTCCTAAAAATGTTCTTGGAGTAAAGGATAGTAGTTACAACTTGTATGAAAATTTAAAGATTGAAAATTTTTCTGTCATGCCTGGATCTGAAAGTAAGTTGCTGAAGGGCCTAGAATTAGGATGCTCAGGTATTATTACAGCAACAACAAATGTCACCTCTTATTTAGCAAGAGATGTGTATGACAAATTTAAAAATAATTTAAATCAAACATCAAACGAAAAACTTTGTATGGTTAGAAGTATATTTGACAAATATAATCTCATTTCAGGTCTACATACATTTATGAGCACAGAAGATTCTGATTTTAAAAATTTAATTCCACCTTTAAAACTTTTATCCAAAGATGAAGGAAAATTATTTTTTTCAGAATTAGATAAATTAAACTTTAATATAAACAACCTTAAAGCAGCTTAATGAAACTTATAAATTTTTTAAACGATTTATTTAAAGAAGATGGCTTTATATTAATAGATTATAATTCTAACAGGTATGTTATAGGAAAGCCTTTGAAAGAAATTCCTATAGAATTACAGTTGTTAGATAAAAGTTTGCATAAAAAACTACTTTTCCATCCAGATCTATATTTTGGTGAGGCGTATACAAATGGTTCTTTAAGATTAAGAAATGGAACTTTGACAGAATTTCTTGATATAGCTTTTAAAAATATTGGAAGAGCAGATATTAATATTTATGGAAAGACATTAAATAAAATAAAGGGAACTTTAAAATACTTAACAAGTTTTAATAAAATTGTTAAATCTAAACAAAATGTTGCACATCATTATGATATTTCAGAAAAATTATACGATTTATTTCTTGATAAAAAAAGACAATATTCATGCGCATACTTCAAAAATGAAAATGACACTTTAGAAACTGCTCAAGAAAATAAAATTGATCACATAATTAAAAAACTTCATATACAACCTAACCAAAAAGTTTTGGATATTGGCTCAGGGTGGGGTACACTTGCAATCGATATTGCAAAAAAAACAAAAGCTTCAGTTACAGGAATTACACTTTCAGAAAATCAATTAAAATATAGTCAAGAAAAAGCTAAAGAATTAAATTTAGATAACCAAGTTGAATTTAAATTAATAGATTACAGACAATTGAATGAAAAATTTGATAGGATAGTTAGTGTTGGAATGTTTGAACATGTTGGAAAAAAATTCTATCAAACCTATTTTAATAGGGTGTCTCAAATGTTAAAAAAAGATGGAGTAGCTCTAATACACACAATTGGATCAAATCTTCCACCTAGAGACCCACAGCCTTGGATAACAAAATATATTTTCCCAGGCGGATATACCCCTAGTTTAAGCGAAATAGCAAGGCCAATCGAGGATTCTGGACTAATAGCTACAGATATTGAGATTTTAAGGATGCACTATGCCCACACTTTAAGAAATTGGAAAGAGAGATTCATATCAAAAAAAGATAAAGTTTTAGAAATGTTCGACGAAAAATTTTTAAGGATGTGGGAATTTTATCTTACAAGTTGTGAAATGGCTTTTAAATGGGGAGATCAAGTTGTATTTCAACTTCAGCTAACTAAAGATATAAGATCTGTTCCTAATACTAGAGACTATATTTATTAAAAATTAGCTGATAAAGCTGTATTTCTTAAATGAAAAAAAAGAAAAAAAAACCTAAAAAAAAAAATATAAAAATAAAGGTTAAAAAATTAAAAAATAGATCCAAGTTAAAATTTAAAAAAAAAAAATCACAATTTAAAAAAAAAAAATTTAAATTAAAAAAAAAAACGACAAAAAGATTAAACCAAAGAAAAAAAATTAAAAAAGTTAAAAAAAAGATAATTCCTGAAAAGGGTATAATTTCAAGAACAGTTAGACTTGAGGAAGATTTAAAAAATAAGTTTTCTTTCAAATTTAATTTTAATTTACTGGCTATAGATAAATTAATACAAAAGTTTTTTCAAAGTATAGAATTTAGATTAATGCGTTTTAAAGAGATAAGAGCTGAGGAAAAAAGACAAATTAAACTAGAGAAAATAGAACAGGCAGAAAAAGAAAAAATCGAAATTGAGAAACAAAAGAAAGCAGATGAAGCAGCCTTTTTAAAAGAAAAGGAAATCCAGTTAAAACAAGAACAAAAATTAGAAAGAGAAAGAGCAAAGGATATAAAATTATTTTTAAGAAAAGAACAAGCCATACTAAGAAAAGAGCAGGCGGAGCGACAAAAGAAATTTTTACAAGAATTAAAATTAGAAAAACAAATCGAAAAATTTAGAATAAGAGAGGTAAAAGAACTAGAACAACTAGAAAAATTAGCTTTAAGAGAAAAGAGAGAGGATTATTCAGGATTACAAGAGCGTATCGAAAAACTAAAATTAAAATATCAACAAATAAGAGATCAAAAAATAAGAGAACGAGTTGAGGCGCTAGGTGTAGAAACACAAGAAGGAGACGATAGAGCAAAATTACTTCAAAGAGAAAGGGAGTATACTTTAGCTAGGCAAAAAATTGAGTTTGCACTTGAGAGTTTTTATAGAAGTGCGAATAGTTTAGTTTTTCAACTTAATAAAAGATATATAACTAAACATATGTCTATCTTGAGATGCATAGATAGAAGATTTGAAACTGGAGAGATTTTCATAAAATGGGATGAAACAATTGATGATGAGTGGTTAATACTAATTTATATTAAAAATAATTCTCCTGAAGAAGGTATAGTCATTGAAGATAAAACAAATGAAGAAAAAAATATTTCACATGAATTTAAACCAAGTGAAATCTTTAAAGCGTCAGATTTAATGGTAGATTCATTAACGCAGCTGATTGCAAAAAAAAGGTCTAAGAATAATTAAATTTGTTGGTCTTTGATAATTTTTTCTATTAACTTTATATTTTCTCCACTTTTAATTAATGGATAAATAGATTTTGCTTTTCTCAGGTCATCAACTGCTTTTTCATATTCCTTTAAACTTAAGTATATTTGTGCTCGTCCAGATAATGCTCCAAAATGTCTTGGTTCTAGATCTAAAACTTTTTCAATATCATCTAACGATTTCTCAAAATCTCCTAATATAAATAGCAATGTGGCTCTCTTATTCCAACCCTCCGCCCATTTTGGGTCCTCATTAATCACGTCTGTAAATAGTTTTAATGCCATTCTATACTGCTGATGATACATGGAATAAGTTCCGTTCTCTAATTTGTTCGTCAGATAATCATTGTTTGGGTGTCTTGTCCATTTATTCCAAATTTGATCCTCTAGCTTTTCTGCTTGTTGTAAATTTTTTGCGTTAAGCAATTCTTTAAACAATATATTTAAATTGTCTGAATACACATTATTTGTACTTACAAATAAAAATATAATTATAAAACTTATATGTTTTTTAATCACTGACATATACAGATACTCCTCTAGAATTAATGTCTACATCAAATTTTTTATGCAATGGTGGAAAAGCTCTTTGAGAACAATCCAGTCTATCACAAGTTCTACATGAAACCCCTACTGGTATCTCTGATTTTTTATCATTCAAATCTAAGTTTTCAGTATAAACAAAATCTCTTGCATATTTGGCTTCACATCCAAGTCCAATAGATAACATACTTTTTTTTTGTCCATATCTTCCTATACCTTTTTCAACAGTTCTTGCTATACATACATATTTTTCGCCATTAGTCATTTTACTTACTGCAGCCTGTATAACACCAGGTCTAGAAAAAGCCGAATATACATTCCATCGAGGACAAGCACCACCATAACGTGGTATTTCTATACCTGACAATGAAAATCTTTTTGAAATATTACCAGCGACATCAACTCTCAAAAAATGAAAAGGAACCCCAGGTAATTTAGGATCATTCAAGCATGTGACCCTATGTGTGACTTGTTCGAATGAAGTTGCAAAAGTATTTTGCAATAACTCTAAATCATATTTAAGTTTTTTACATTCAGAATGAAATAATTTGTAGGGCATTAAAATTGCTGCACCACAATAGTTTAATAAAGCAACTTTTGTTAATTTTTTCGACTCTTCATTTGGATAATTAAAAGTATCAAGATAAGAATTTATTATATCACTTGCTCCCTCTTGTGCAATTTGAGCTGCAGCATGTAATTTCTTTGTTTCCAAAGATAAATAATCAGACAATAGTAACTTTCTATTTTTGTTATCATAAATTTTTGAGAATGGTTTTCCTTCCTCAGGAATTATATCTTGCACTTCAATTTTATACTCTGATTTTAAATAATCACATAAAGCAATATATCTTGTTCTATTATTTTGTTTTATTTGTTCAAAGATTTGATTTGCAAATTCCTCTAGTTTTGGAAAAAAATTTCTATTTTCTTGCAAAAAATCTGAAATTACTTCTCCAGGAAATGAGTTTTTTCTATTATCTACAATTTTTCCTGAAAGTTTTTCAATTTTGTTAACTAATTCATGATCTTTCTTTTTCAAAATGTCTCCTAATCTTATAAGAGCTTTACCAATTTTTGGATTACTATTTGCAAGATCTTTAACTTCTGGACCAACTATATCCAAATCTTCAAAAAGTTGATCATCAAGCAATTCTGAAATTGTGTTGACCATATTGATATCTGATTTATTTGTTAGATCGCTAATGTTGATGCTTAATTCCTCACAAATTTTTAAAAGCAACTCCCCGTCAATTTTTCTCTTACCCCCCTCGATTAAAGCTAAATAACTTGGTGAAATGTTAAGTTGTGAGGCTAGTTTGTTTGCTTGCATACCTAGTTGCCTTCTAAAAGCTTTTATTTTTGGACCAATATTTAATTCTACTTGACTCATTTACTATTTGTAAACTTTGTAAATTATTATTTACAAAAAATTTATTGTATTTACTGTTCTTTTAACATTTTTTGTAGATTTTGTAAATATTGTAAATTATAAAGTTTACATGGACAAAAATACTATAAAAAACATTGAAACTAGTTCTCAAACCACAAATCACCAAGAGCATCAAGAGCATAGAAGCAGAGGGGTTTATTTAAGAGATGACCACTGCGATTGGGGATCAAGTGGAATGAATGAGTTTACTGAAGAATATAGCGAAAAGTAAAAAGAGTTAGTTTTAAAGGAGAAATAATGTCAGCAGAGAAAATCTCGTACGAGTTGAAAAGATTCGCAGGAATACAAAGGGATTATAAGCCAGAAGAAGTAGAAAGGTTAAGAGGATCCATTAAAATAGAGTATTCAATGTGCAAACAGCAATCTCAAAAGCTTTGGGGATTGTTAAATACAGAGCCATATGTAAACACACTTGGGTCTTTATCGGGAAATCAAGCCGTTCAACATGCAAAAGCAGGTTTAAAAGCGATCTATTTAAGTGGTTGGCAAGTTGCAGCAGACGCAAACAGTGCTGGTGAAATGTATCCTGATCAATCTTTATATCCTTACGACAGCGCACCTAAATTAGTTGAGTCTATGAATAATTCTTTAATTAGAGCTGATCAAATTCAGCATATGGAAATAGCTGATGGAGATATGAAAAGCAGCGAAAGAACTGATTACATGTTGCCAATTATTGCAGATGGCGAAGCAGGATTTGGTGGGCCGTTAAATGTATTTGAGCTAACAAAAAAATTTATAAAAGCTGGCGCAGCCGGAGTTCATTTTGAAGACCAACTAGCTAGTGAAAAAAAATGTGGACATATGGGTGGTAAGGTACTTGTTCCTACTGGAACCATGGTCCGAAATCTAAAAGCAGCAAGATTGGCAGCTGATATTGCCGACGTTCCTCTCATTATTCTTGCAAGAACAGATGCCAACGCTGCGAAACTAATAACAAACGATTTTGATGAAAATGACAAACCGTTTTTAACAGGAGAAAGATCACCTGAAGGCTTTTATTATGTAAAAGATGGTATTGATCAAGCAATCTCAAGAGGGTTAGCATATGCACCTTACGCAGATTTAATATGGTGTGAAACTGCAACACCTAATTTAGAAGAAGCAAAAAAGTTTGCTGATGCAATACATGCAAAATTTCCTGGCAAGATGTTAGCTTATAATTGTTCTCCATCATTTAATTGGAAGAAACATTTATCTGATGATGAGATTGCAACATTTCAAACTAAAATTGGAATGATGGGGTATAAATTTCAATTTATAACTTTAGCAGGTTTCCATACGCAAAATATTGCTATTTTCGAGCTTGCAGAAAAATATAAAAAGGAAGGTATGACTGCCTACTCTAGAATACAACAAAATGAATTTGCTAGAGAAAAAGATGGATATACCAGTGTTAAACATCAACGAGAAGTTGGAACTTCTTATTTTGATGCAGTTTCCAATACAATAAGTTCCGGAAAGAGCTCCACAACAGCAATGGAAGGCTCAACAGAATCTGAGCAATTTTAATTACTCTTTAGCTTTTGAATTTGATCCCAGGCTGAATTTATAGCTCTCATTTTCTTTTTACTTTCCTCAATAACTTCCTGAGGAACTCCTTTACTTAGAAGTAAGTCAGGATGGTGTTCTTTACTTAATTTTAAATATCTTTTTCTAATATCTGTAAGATTATCATCAGGTTTGCTCTCTAATACCACATATGGATTGAGTTTATCTGATGATTTCCTACCTTCAACTATTCCATTGAACTGGGCATCACTAAGACCAAATAATTGAGAAACATGTTGTATCATTCTAAATTCTTGATCGCTTATATTTCCATCAGCTTCTGCAATATAAAATAATATATTAATGACTTCTTCCAACACATTTATATTTCCCTGATAGATCTGAGCTATTTGTTTTGCATATGGCTCGTAACCAGTGCTTTCTTCTTTAGCTTTATTAAAAATTTTTCCAACTTGATCCAATTCATGTTCTGGAATTTTGAGTTTATCTTTTACCGCTATTAATTCCTCTCTACTAACCTGACCGTCTGCTTTACTCAGTTTAGCTGATAAAACTATAAGAGCTAATGCAAAAACTTGTTGAGGTTGCGCAAAAGATTTAAATGACGATCTTGATCTTGATACTTTTCCACCAATTAAGGAACCTAATAGCATCCCAAACGGTCCTCCTAAAGAAAAACCGATCATCCCCCCAATTAAACTTCCCCAGATAGACATATAAAAAAAATTTAATATAATTTAATATATTTATGTTCTCAACTTTTTTAGCTTTAACATTTTTATTTTTAATGTTTATGTGGTCATTGGCTTGGGTAAATTATTACAATAAACTAGATAAAAGATTTGGTTCATCTTTATGGAGATGGAGTTATGATTATCCAGTACCAGGTGATAGAGACATTTCTTTTCTTGATGATAAAAAATTTGTTATTTTAAGAAGAAAGAGAAATAGAGCAGTCACAGTTATGTATTTTATTTTATTTTTCTCTTTTTTTATATTTTTATCTTTTGTAACCCAGATTTTATACGCTATTCAACATTAGTTTAGTTGGTGTTTATTTTTTAAATACAAAAAGAACGCTACAATTTCATATCCAATATAAAATAATTGGTAAATAACTGGGAGTTTAAAAAATTTATAAAGAAACTTGTATTTTGGAATACTTTTCCAAATAAGTAAAAAAGCATCAATACCCACATAGATTTTTCCATCTTGTTCTACATGAAGTCTTCTTAGAAGCTCTTTATCAGTTTTTTTTGTTTCTAATTCAGCATTTTTATTTTTAGTTATGTCTATCCAATTCAAATTTTCTATGTTTTCTTTTTTATAAATATTAATTTCTGCTCTGCAGATTTTGCATGAATTGTTAAAAAAAACCTTCATAATTAAACTATATTTGAATATTTTATTTTTACAAATGTGCCAAATAAGCAGTTGATATATTAATAATCACTACTACATTCTTACAATGTCAAATTTCTTCAAAGAAACAGATATAGATACATCACAAGCTGAAGCAATTGTTACTGAAACCTTAAAAAATTGTGATGACGGAGAATTATATTTAGAAAATCATAAATCTGAAGCTATTGTTTTAGATGATAATAAAATAAAGAGCTCAACTTATAACTCTGATCAAGGATATGGCTTCAGAGCTGTGACAGGAGAGGTTGTTGCTTACTCTCATTCTAATGATATTTCAAAGGAATCATTAAGAAAATCAAGCGAGAATTTAAAAGATACGTTAAAGTCAAAAAAAGGAACCTATAATCACGAAATTCCTAAAACTAATAGTAAATATTACGAAAACATTAATCCTATAGAAAGCAAGACTTTCAACTCGAAAATAGATTTGCTGAATAGTGTTAATAACTATTTAAGATCAAAAGGCTCAATTGTAAATCAAGTAACTGCAAATTTTCTAGGTGAACATAAATCAATAGAAATTATTCGTTCTGATAATCAAGTTTTGAAAGATGATAGGCCACTAGTCAGATTTAACGTTTCAGTCGTTTTAGAGAAAGATGGAAAAAAAGAAACAGGTGTTTATGGAGTTGGAGGAAGACAAAGCTATGATGACTATCTAAAAGATGGAAGCTGGAAAGATGTATGTGATGAAGCTTTTAGAATCGCAAATGTGAATTTAGAAAGCAAACCAGCACCAGCAGGAGAGATGAAAGTTGTTTTAGGCCCTGGATGGCCAGCAATTTTGATACACGAAGCAATTGGACATGGTCTTGAAGGAGATTTCAATAGAAAAAAAACTTCAGCTTTTCATAATTTAATGGGGCAGCAAGTAGCAAGTGAAGGAGTTACAATTGTAGATGACGGCACCTTACATCAAAGAAGAGGAAGTTTAACGATAGATGATGAAGGAACGCCTACTGAAAATACAGTTTTAATAGAAAATGGAATTTTAAAGAACTATATGCAAGACCGTTTAAACGCTCGTTTGATGGGAACTAAATCAACAGGTAGCGGAAGAAGAGAAAGTTATAAACATGTGGTTTTACCAAGAATGAGAAATACAATGATGTTGTCAGGTAAATATTCGCAAGATGAAATGATAAGTTCAGTTGATAAAGGTATTTTCGCTGTAAGTTTTGGGGGAGGACAAGTAGACATAACATCAGGAAAATTTGTCTTTAACTGCACAGAAGCATATGAAATCAATAATGGTAAAATAGGATCACCAATCAAAGGTGCTACATTAATTGGAGATGGACCGTCAATTTTAAAAGAAGTTTCATTAGTTGGTAATGATATGAAATTAGATCCAGGTATTGGGACATGTGGTAAAGCTGGACAAGGTGTTCCAGTAGGAGTAGCTCAGCCATCAATTCTTATAAATAAGATGACTGTTGGTGGAACAAAACTTTAATCTAAATGATAAGGGATCAGGAATTTTTAAAAGATATAGCGTCTTATTGTATTGAAAACTCTAAAAAACTAGGAGCAACAGATGTGGGTGTAAAAGTAATTCACTCTGTCTCAGAAAATGTTAGTTTTAGAAACAAAAAGTTAGACGAGTCAAATAGAGCAGATAGTTTTGCTGTCAATTTAACTACTTATATAGAGAAAAAAAAATCAAGCATTAATTCATCAGATTTATCTAAATCAAACTTAGAAAAACTAATAGAACGTTGTATTGATGCTACAAAAATTACTCCATCAGATGAAAATAATTCGTTACCAGATAAAGATTTAATGTCTAAAGAGATAAGAGACCTTAATCTCTATGATGAAACACATTATCCAAATGATAAAAAGATTGAATTTTTAAAAAATGTTGAAGAAACAGCTTCAACGGACGAAAAAATAGTAAATACTGAAGCTGGTTTTACAGAAAACAAAAATAATTTTATACTCGCAAACAGTAATGGTTTTTTAGGTGGATACAAAACTTCAAATTTTTCATCTTCATGCGTAGCTGTATCAAGAATTAATGGTGCAATGGAAAGAGATTATGAGTTTGGTAGCACAAGATTCTTGCAAGATATGATGAAACCAGAAGAAATTGGAAAAATAGCTGCCGACAAAGCAATAAAAAAGTTAGGACCAAAAAAAATTAAAAGTGAAAAAATTGGCGTTATATTCGATAAAAGAATTTCCAAAGGAATATTAAGCACACTAGCAAGTGCAATTAGTGCGAGTGCTATTGCTAGAGGAACTTCTTTTTTAAAAGATCAAATCAATTCTGAAGTTTTTCCAAATTCAATTAATATCATTGATGATCCAAAAATTGAGAAAGGATTAGGTTCCCAAAACTTTGATAGCGAAGGGGTTGAAACCAATTCTTTGAAACTAGTTGAGAATGGTATTTTAAAAAATTATTTAATTGATACTTATTATGGTAAAAAGTTAAATTTAAAATCTAATGGTAGGTCTGGAGGAACAACAAACTTATATTTTGAAAACGGTACCTTAAGTTTTAAGGATTTACTAAATTCAGAAAAAAAATTTCTATACATAACAGAGACTATAGGTCATGGAGGAAATATCATTACTGGAGATTACTCAGTTGGAGCTTCGGGATTTATGGTTGAGGATGGAGAATTTACTTACCCAGTAAGTGAAATAACTATAGCTGGGAATTTTAAGGAAATGTTTAAGAATATTACTTTGGCAAATGATTTACAGATGAAGTACTCAACAAATGCTCCTACTTTGTTGATTAATCAAATGACAGTAGCGGGAAAATAATTATTGAATTTTTTTTAGTCTATATTCCCATAGACCCATTCTCTTATAAGCCACTTTTATAATCAATGCTTTTTTTTTATCGTACCATATTTCAAAATTTAATTTTTTATCATCAGGTAGATTTGGGTTGGTAGAAAAAAGTCTAAAATGTTCTACATCATATTCTTTATTATAAAGTTTAATTTTTTCTTTTCCTAAAAATTCTATGTTTTGTTTTTTTACACTTCCAGATAATGGACTTATTTGTGTCTCAGTTTGCAAAATTCTATGATTCCACCAATGACCGATTATATTTTCTCTATCCGCCTCACCCTTATACGATGATCCATCAATTATAAACTTCTCTTTTTTTTTATCAAAAATTAAATTTACATATTTTCTCTTATTGTTTTGAAATGTTTCTGAGTTAAATGAAATTAATTGGTCTCCAATATATTCTTCAGTTCCTCGACTATTTATAGAGAATACTTTAATACCCAATAATTTCACTTCAAAATTGGTTGTATTTTTTACAATAAATTTATTTTCTTCTTTTTTAAATGTGAAAATACTTTCTCCAATTTTTTCATCATCTTTAAATATCTCCATTTCTATGTTTGAATAATTTTTATAGTGATCAGTATGTGCTTGCAAAAAAAGAGAAGATAAAACCAACAAAATTACCCAGAATATTCTCATTATTTCATATTATTTTAATTAACTTGTTAGAACTTTATATAGAATTTCTATGTTTAAAAGATAAATAGTCTAAATAATTATGTTTTTAACCATTAAAAATATTCCCTCAAAATCCTGGAGTTCAGAAAAACCTTTAAATCTAAAACCTAAATTTGCAACTTTTATACTCTTATGTGTTGGATTAACTTTATTTGGTTTGGGGGAGGGTCTTTTATTAGTTTCTACTACTGGTAATTCTCCATGGTCTGTTCTTGCAGAAGGGTTATCAAATATATTAAATATCTCGATTGGTTTATCTACATTCATAATAAGCATTGTTGTTTTAGGGTTTTGGTTTCCACTAAAACAAAAACCAGGAATTGGTACAATTTTAAATATATTAATTATAGCAGCGATAATTGATTTGACGCTTTTTCTTTTTGATCCTCCTTTAGCTACTTTTTCAAAATATATTCTTGCTGTATTTTCTGTTTTACTTGTCGGTTTAGGAAGCGGCATATACTTAATTGCAAATTTAGGTCCTGGTCCTAGAGATGGATTGATGACAGGTCTAACAAAAAAAACGCAACTTCCTATTGCTTTAATTAGAGCTACTTTAGAAATTTCAGCCGTTATATCTGGTTGGTATTTGGGAGGAACTGTTGGTTTGGGCACTATAGTATTTGCATTTGGGATAGGCCCTGCTGTAGCTTTAGGAATTTATATTGTGGATAAAGTTACGAAGTAAATGTTTTTAGTGGACAATTAGCCGATTGTTAATACTGAATAAAAATTGTAAATATAAATCATGTCTATAAAAAATTGGATGAAAGAATCCGCAAATATACTATTTGACGATAGTAAAAATGATTTAAGAGCCCTTCCCAAAACTGTGAGACTACAAATATTATTAGTTTTGAGTTTTATATGGACAACAGTATTTAGTTTATACGTATTTTCATATGCCACTTTTGCATTTGGTTGGGCAGGGACATATGTTGCTCATATAGGTTTAATATTTGCTGTTTATTATACGTTTAAACAATTTCATAGAGCTGAAGCAAAAGCTGTTAGTGTTTTTAAGACAAAAAATTTTGATCCATTTAAAATAATGACAATTGTTTTTGTCATAGTTTTTATTTTTGTTTTCTCAAAAGGAATTGAAGTATTGACAAGAACAAACTCTTACTCAATTCCATATGATGGACCAAGTAAATCAGCATTTGAAAAGTGGCTGCCTTTTACCAAAAATAAATCTGAATAATAATTTTTTAAGAAGCCTCTGATAATTTAGAGAGCTTTTTTCTCTCGTGAGGATCAAGCACAGCTTTCCTTAATCTGCATGAATTTGGTGTAATTTCTAGTGCTTCATCAGAATTTAACATGCTCAGTTGTTCAGCAATAGACATCTTTCTTACTGGAGTTAAAACAACATTCTCATCTGTTCCTTGTGTCCTCATATTTGTGAGTTTTTTACCTTTCATGACATTTATAATCATATCACCAGGTTTAGGTGACAATCCTACAATCATACCCGAATAAACTGGATCGTTATGAGTAACAAACATCTCTCCTCTTGCCTGTAAATTATAAATTGCAAATGCTACTGCTTTCCCTTGTTCCATAGAAATTAATGCACCATTTCTTCTGCCTTCCATATCTCCCTCAAATTTTCCATAAGAATGGAATATTCTGTTTATTACCCCTGTTCCTTTAGTTAGAGTAAGAAATCTACTAGTGTACCCCATTAAACCTCTAGTTGGTGCATGAAAGATTAATCGTTTTTTATTTTTTCCAGTATCTTTAAGATCTATTAATTTTCCTTTTCTTTTATTCATCGAGTCTATAACTTTAGAAGAGAATTCTTCATCAAGATCCATAGTAATTTCCTCAATAGGCTCTAATTTTTCACCATTTTCATTTTTTTGAAATAAAACTCTAGGAGGGCTTACTGTCATCTCAAATCCCTCACGTCTCATTTGTGTTAATAATATTTCTAACATTAATTCGCCTCTTCCACTTATTTCAAATGAGTCTTTGTTTTCATTTTCTGAAAAAGAAATTCCGACATTATTCTGAGCCTCTTGAACTAACCTCTCTCTAATTTGAGTACTTGTAAGTTTTTTACCTTCAGTACCAGCTAATGGAGAACTATTTACTGTTATTTTTATAGACATCGTTGGTGGATCAATTGGAGTTGCTTGTATTGGTGTATCTACCTCAGTATCACATATGGTATCAGCAACATTTGCTTTTTCTAATCCAGCGATAACTACAATATCTCCAGCTTCGCCAACTTCTATTGGTACTTTTTTTGTCCCCTCGTATCTAAATATTTTAGTCAACCTTCCCTCATCAACTTTTTCTCCATCAAGATTGATTGCTTTAATTTGTTGGTTTGCTTTTGCAGTACCTTGAGAAATTCTACCAACTAAACTTCTACCCAAAAAACTGTCTGCATATAAAAGAGTAGAAAGCATTGCAAAAGGCTTGGTCTTGTCAAATTCTGCTGGCTTAACATGATCTATTACTAGATTTAATAATGGGTTTAAATTCTCTCTTGGGCCATCTATTTCTTTAGATGCCCAACCAGATCTTCCACTTGCGTAAATAACTGGAAAGTCTAATTGTTCCTCGTTGGCATCTAAGCTGACAAATAAGTCAAAAGTTTCATTTAAAACTTCATCGGCTCTTTGGTCAGCTTTGTCTAATTTATTAATAACTACTATTGGTTTAAGGCCTTGTTTAAGTGCTTTAGCTAATACAAATTTAGTTTGAGGCATTACCCCTTCGGCTGAATCAATTAACAATAATGCACCATCAGCCATACTAAGAACTCTTTCAACTTCTGCAGCAAAATCTCTATGTCCAGGTGTATCAATAATATTAATTCTAGAATCTTTCCAATTTATGGAAGCTGGTTTGGCAAGAATTGTAATA
The DNA here is from genome assembly GCA_902533775.1 of uncultured Pelagibacteraceae bacterium. Classification (GTDB taxonomy): domain Bacteria; phylum Pseudomonadota; class Alphaproteobacteria; order Pelagibacterales; family Pelagibacteraceae; genus Pelagibacter. The sequence goes on along the minus strand of CACANA010000001.1, from coordinate 1,204 downwards.
CCTCTTTCCTTTTCAAGTTCGCCGGAGTCCATTAGTCTTTCATCAACAACTTCATTTTCCCTAAAAGAGCCACTCTGTTTCATTAAGTTATCAATTAAAGTAGTCTTGCCATGGTCAACATGAGCAATTATGGTGATGTTACGTATTGATGTTGTCATTTGCGCGTTTTTATATATTAATTTTTTGATTTGAAAACAGTTAAATTATTATATTTTTCAACAAATTTAGAAATTACCCAAATATACTACTAATTAATCAAAATTCTTGAGGGAATCGAAGTGCTAATAAGTTTTCTAAATGAAGACATGCTTTTAGCAAATAAATGTGAGTAATTATTCATTTCATCGATTATCACATATCTTGAATAATCTTTAGTTTCATATTTTTTAATGTTACCTAATGTTGAAAATACTCTTTTTCTAAGAACTTGTGGGATTTGACTATAATCAGTTTTTAAATTTTTTATCTCTCTTTTATCTGTTACCAAAACATAAAGATTAGTGATTTTTATACCTGTTTTTTCTACAAGTTCTTTGTCGAAAAAATAATAAATATTTTTGAATTCTGATCTAAAAGTAGATAGTACAAAATCAAGGGTTTCTACTTTATCAAGATCTACAACTGTATTATTTAACAATATACCATCTTTAACCATACATTTTTTCACATCTCTATAAAATTCTTTTGTTGTTAGATGTTCGGGAACCCCATCTCCAAAAAATAAATCAATAACAATAAGATCATATTTTTTTTTACATTTTTTTACAAAAGTTCTAGCATCTTCAAAAAATATGTTTGATTTTTTTTTTTTATAATTAAAATATTTTGTAGCTATACTTAAGGTCAAAGGATCGATTTCAACAACATCAACATTGTATTTTTTACTTTCAAGATAATTTGGCAGTGCACCCGCTCCAAATCCAAGAACCAGAGCATTTCCTATTTCAGAACTCATTGATAAATTGTTTAAGACATGAATATAAGTATTCAGAGATTCTCCATTTTTTGCAACAGTATTTTGTGTAAAACCATTTTGATAAAGAATATAATGGATTTCTTCCTCACTGTTTTTTGGTTTGTAACCAATTACCTTAAGATTTCCATAAAAAGATGGTTTTTCATAAAGTATTAAATACTCGTTGTCATTCAAATCTGTTGATTTGGTGAAATATGAAAGATAATTCTCTTTATTAACTAAAATCAT